>NZ_JAKMPU010000009.1:0-64346 GCF_025771175.1 Campylobacter sp. RKI_CA19_01128 | reverse complement strand
TTATAAACACTATAAAATAAGGCTTTGTAATTAAAAAATAATTTTTAAAAATTGTTATAATTTTATAATTATTGTTTAAAAAGGTATCATTGTGAGTTTTTTGTGGATTTTATTTCAAGAAAATAAATTTAAAATCATTCTTTTTTTGCTTTTTAGTATTTTTACTAGTATATTAGGTGTGCTAACTTTAGTTTTTATCAATGAGTTTTTATTAAAAACTAGTCTTGAAAACTCAAATATCATTGTGTATTTTGTGCTTTTATTGTTTGTGTTTTTTGCGAGTTCTTCTTTTGTAGAAATTACACTAAGTTCGTTTGGGCAAAGTTTTATTTTTAAAATGCAAAGAAGGGTTGTAAAGCAAATTTTAGATACAAGTGTTTTGAGTATTTTAAACACTACTAAAGCAAAAATTTTAGCTTCTTTGAATAATGATGTGCGTAGTATTTCTTTTGGGCTTTTAAGGCTTCCTGAATTTATACAATCAAGTGTTTTGATTATTTGTGTAAGTGCTTATATAGCTTATCTTTCTTTAGAAATTTTCTTTTTGTGTTTAGCGTGGATAGTGTGTGTTTTTTTGGTGGATAATTTTTTGATGAGCAAGGTGTATTTTTATTTTAAAAATGCTAGAGAAAATGATGATGCTTTGCAAAAAAACTATCAAAATATTTTACAAGGACATAAGGAACTAACCTTAAATCCTTTAAGGGCGAAGTATTATTATGAAAATGAGTTTGAAAAAAATGCTCTGAAAAAGAAAAAAAGCTCCACTATGGGAAATATCTTGCATATTTTATCTAACAACTGGAGCAATAGCGCTATGCTAGCTTTAGTAGGAGTGGAGTTTTATATAGCTTTAAGCTATGAGCTTACTAGTTTACAAAGTGCTACGACTATTGCTTTAAGTGTGCTTTTTTTAAGAGCGCCACTTGGAGCTATGATAGGGAGTTTTCCTACGCTTATGATGGCAAAAATCGCTTTAGATAAAATTTCAAATTTAAATTTAGAAAATTATTCTCATGAGTTTAAACTCAGTCAAAATAAAAAAACTTGGCAAAAACTTTCTTTTAAAGATGTGTCTTTTGCATACAATGAAAAATTTGCACTAAAACCTGTAAATTTTGAGCTTAAAAAAGGCGAATGTGTATTTTTAATAGGTAAAAACGGTAGTGGTAAATCTACTTTTTCTATGATTTTAGCAGGGCTTTTTACAGACTTTAAAGGGGATATTTTTTTAGATGATGAAAAAATAACTTCAGAAAATATTTATGAGTATAGAAGTTTAATTAGTGCTATTTTTAGTGATTTTCATTTGTTTGAGCATGTTTTAGAAGATGAGAAATTTAGTAAAGAAGACTTGGCATACTGGCTTGAAATTTTAGAACTTAATGAAAAAGTAGAGCTTGTGGGAAATATTTTTAGCACTATAAAGCTCTCAGCTGGACAAAAAAAGCGTCTTGCTATGCTTAATGCTTTACTTGAAAAAAGGGATATTTTGATCTTAGATGAGTGGGCAGCCGATCAAGATCCTATGTTTAGGAAGTTTTTTTATACTAAACTTTTGCCACTTTTAAAGCAAAAAGGTATTACTATATTTGCTATAACTCATGATGATGTATATTTTGATATGGCTGATAGAATTTTACTCGCACAAAATGGTCAAATTTGTGAATTAAAAGGCGATATAAAAGAACTAGCAAAAAATGCCGTAGAAAAATTCTAGGCTTTGAAATCAAAGCCTATGATTACTTAGCTTTTGCATAAATTTCTTTTTCAATGTCTATGTAAAATTTAGCAATAGCACCATAAGCTTCTTCCCAAGCTTTTAGTGTAGTTTCATCTGCATTTAATACTACTTTAATAGCTTTTAAAAGACAAGCGCCTACTATAGGGTAATGCTCTTCTTTGACATTTAATTTTGTATGAGTAATAGCTACTTTATCAACAAAGCTTCTCATATTTTCTAAATTTTCTACATTTTTTGCTGCCATTAAAATAGCCATTGCTAAAGCTTTTGGTTGTTCTCCTGAAGCTTGTTTCTCCATATTAAACATAGGTTTTACTTCAGGGTATTCTTCAAACATGATTTTATAAAATTCTTTAGTTAAAACTTCGCCATTTTTTTGTAAAATTGGCACACAATCTTTGATGATTTGAATTTGTTCTTGAGTCATTTTTTCTCCTTTGCATATTGTATTTTTGGTGATTATATAAAAATGAGAGAAAAAATATCTTGATTTATGTTAATTTTGTATCATTTTATTTTAAAATGATTATGTGTATCAATTTAAGTAAATATAAAGTGAATTATTAATATAATAATCCTTATCAATTTCAAAATTTAAAATTAAGGAAATTTATAAAATGAAAGCAAAAGTAGTTTTACTATCTTTATTAGCTGCTATGAGTTTAAGCGCTCAAGAGCTTACGATTTATTCTCATCGTCATTATGATTCTGATAAAGGAATTTTCAAATTATTTCAAGAAAAAACAGGCATTAGTGTAAATGTGGTGCAAGCTAAGGCTAATGAGCTTGCTAAAAGATTAGAAGTTGAAGGTAAAAATTCAAAAGCAGATTTATTTATGACTGCTGATGCGGGAAATTTAGAACAAGTTCGCACAAATAATCTTTTTGTTTCAGTTAGCTCACCTGAGTTAGAAAAACTTTCTCCAAAAGAGCTAAGAGGTAAAAACAACGAATGGTATGCTTTTACAACAAGAGCAAGAATCATCATCGCTTCTAAAGATAGAATTAAAGATGGAGGGATTAAAACTTATGAGGATTTAACTGATCCTAAATTTAAAGGTAAAGTTTTAGTAAGAAGTTCAAATAATGTTTATAATATCTCTTTACTAAGTGCAATGATTGATACTTTGGGTAAAGAAAAAGCAAAAGAATGGGCACAAGGTATAGCAAATAATCTTGCACGTACTCCAAAAGGTGGGGATCGTGATCAAATTCGTGCAATCTATGCAAAAGAAGGCGATGTAGCTATATCAAATAGTTATTATCTAGGGCATTTAGCAAATTCAAAAAATCCTAAAGATGTTGAAGCTGCAAATTCAGTAAAAGTGATTTTTCCAAACCAAGATGGTAGAGGAACGCATATTAATGTAAGTGGTATAGGTGTTTTAAAAACTTCTAAAAATAAAGAAGCTGCTGTTAAATTTATCGAGTTTATGCTTTCAAAAGAAGCACAAGAAATTTTAACAAACCAAAATTATGAGTATCCGGTAAATAAAGAAGTAAAACCTGCTAAAATTTTACAATCATGGGGCGAGTTTAAAATTGAAAAACCAAATTTTGAAGCTTACTGGGGTAATGCTAAAGAAGCTTTAATGATTTTTGATGAAGTTCAATGGAAATAATTAAGGAAAAATAAAATTTGAAATTTTTAAGTCTAAGGTGGTCTTTTGCCACCTTTTTTTTCTGTAGTTTAATCATACTGCCTATACTTGCCATCATCTTGCACCTTCCTTTTATAGATATTAACACCTTAAAACATTTGAGTAAAAATGTCTTGCCACGATATATTTTTGGTAGTGCTTTTATATTGTTTGGTACTTTAGTATTGTGTTTGATTATAGGTTTAGTTAGTGCCTATTTGATAGCTTTTTATAAATTTTTTGGCTCGAAATTTTTTGAATGGTTTTTGATTTTACCTTTGGCTATACCTTCTTATGTGATGGGTTTTGTTTGGATTGATTTGTTTGAATTTCAAGGTTTAATCCCTACTTTTTTAGGTATTGATAGGCGTATAGATATCATGAATGCATATGGTGTGATTGTGATTTTATCTTTTGCACTTTATCCTTATGTGTATTTTTTTGCTAAAAATACTTTTGCTTATGGACTTGGAAATATCATTTTAAGTGCTAAAACACTTAAGGCTTCTAATTCAAAAACATTTTTTAAAGTGATTTTGCCATTTTGCCGTGTGGGTATAGTGGGCGCTTTGCTGTTGGTGGCTATGGAGGTTTTGAGTGATTATGGCTTGGTGGCGTATTTTGGCGTAGATACTTTTAGTGCAGGAATTTTTAGAACATGGGGAAGTGGCGGTGATGAAGTGAGTGCTGTGGCTTTAAGCGTGGCTTTGCTAGTGTTTATCGCACTTTTAATGCTTTTAGAAAAAATTCAAAGAGGCAAAAAAGGCTTTAATCAAAATGTATTTTTACCTACTCCAAAAGATGAGTTAAAAGGCTTAAAGGCATTTTTAGCCTTTTTATGGTGCTTTTTAGTGGCATTTTTAGCCTTTGTCGTGCCTATTATATGGCTTGTTTATTGGGCCGGGTTTGATTTTATGCAAAATTTAAGCAATGTCTTAACACCTGCATTTTATAGTCTTAGCGTGGCTTTGGTGAGTTCTTTTACTATTGTGGGGGTGGCATTTTATTTGTGTTTTGTGGTGCGTTTAAACGATACAAAAGCTTCTAAAATCATTCTTTGGCTTACGACTTTGGGGTATTCTTTACCTGGAGCTGTGGTAGCTGTGGGAATTTTAGTGATTTTGGGTGTGTTAAATTATATTTTTGATCTTTTATCGTTTGAATACGCCATAGGTGGTGGATTTTTAGTATTATTTTTTGGATATTTTGTAAGATTTTTAGCTTCAGGGATTTTTGCGACTCAATCAGGCTATGAGCGAATTTCTAAAAACATAGACTATGCGAATTTAACCTTAAAATCAAAACCACTTAAAATTTTCACTCAAATTCATTTTCCTTTGATGAAGCACTATTTAGCTTTGGCTGTGGTGATTATTTGTGTGGATATTTTAAAAGAATTGCCTATTTCGACTATACTTTCACCATCAGGTTTTCAAACTCTTTCATCGCTTGTATTTGCTTATAGTGAAAATGAATTAATTTATAATGTTTCTTTGCCATCTTTGATTATAGTGTTATTTGGGATTATCCCTACATTTTTAATGCATTATTTGCAAAATAAAAACAACCAAAAAGGACAATAATGGAAATCTTAAAAATTGACAATCTTTACAAATCTTTTGGAAAAACAGAAGTTTTAAAAGGAATTTCTTTGAGCTTAAAAGAAGGTGAGATTGTCAGTATTTTGGGAGAAAGTGGATGTGGTAAGAGTTCTTTACTTGGTTGTATAGCAGGTTTTTTTGAAATCAATGATGGCAGTATTTGTATAGGGGATAAACTAGTTGCTTCTAAGAGTGTGTATTTAGCCCCACAAGAGCGTGATGTTGGAGTTTTGTTTCAAGATTATGCTTTATTTCCGCACTTAAATGTAGAAGAAAATATATGCTTTGGTATAAGCTCTTTAAGTAAAAACGAGCAAAAACAAAGGCTTGATGAAGTTTTAGAAATTTTAAATTTAAATACACTTTTAAAGCGCTATCCAAATGAGCTAAGCGGTGGGCAAGCCCAAAGAGTAGCACTAGCAAGAACCATAGTTGCAAGGCCAAAAATCATACTTTTTGATGAGCCTTTTTCAAATTTAAATCACACTTTAAGCGTTAAAATGCGCAAAGAAATCAAAAATATCTTAAAAGAGCATAAGCTTAGTGCTATTTTTGTCACACACGATAAAGACGATGCTTTTTATTTATCAGATAATATCGCTTTGATTAAGGATGGGAAAATTTTAGACTATGGAAGTGCCAAAGAGCTTTTTTATAAGCCTAAAAATATAGATAGTGCTTGCTTTTTAGGAGAAGCATTTTTTATAGATCCAAATACAATTTTAGATGAGAAATTTAAAGTATATTTGCAAAGTAAAAATGGCATTTTACGCCCTAATGATATACAAATTTCAACTTCACAAACTCCTTTAAAAGCTAGCGTTTTAGAATGTGTATTTTATGGGGATTTTTATGAGTTAAGTGTGAGTTTGGAAGGACATATTTTTAGCATTTATCATCATAAAGAACTTAGTAAAAATGATGAAATTTATCTTAAGTTAAGTGATATAGAAAGTTTTTAATTTGCTAAAATTATAATGAGTATGCGAAAATAAAAGTTCTAGTAATTGGAATAATATCAAATTTATATTTGCTATTTTATAATGTTTCCGCTAGTATCTACAAAGCCCCATTTTCCATTTAGCTGAACTATTGCGGCTTTATTATAAAAACTCTCTACTTCATCAAATATAGGGTTTATAACAATTTCCCCTTTATTGTTTATAAACCCCCATTTTTCATTTAGTTTTATATCTGCAAGTCCTTCGTTAAAATTTCCCGCATAATCAAATTTAGGTTTTATTATAAATTCTCCATTTGTGTCAATAAAACCCCATTTGTCATTTATTAAAACCGATATCAAATTTTCGTAAAAACCATTCGTATCGTCAAATTTTGGTTCAGTTATAATTTTTCCGTTTTTGTCAGCGAAACCGTACTTATTACCTATTTGAATAGTTATAAAATTTTCATTAAGGTGACTAATATAGTCATATATTGGGTTTATTATAAAATCTCCATTTTTATTTATTAAGCCCCACTTGCCATTGAGTTTTACTGTTGCTATATCATTGTGAAAAAATAAAACTTCATCAAAAATCGGCCACATCATTTTTTTACCATTTATATTTACAAAACCTTGTTCGTTGTTTAATTTAATCATGGTAGAACCTCGTATTTATGTTGATGATAAGTTTTAAAGATTATTTTACAATAAAATCTCAAATCACAATATCAAAATAAAATTTGCTAAAGATTATAAAATAAAGTAAAATCACAGCAAAAAAAGGAAATAAATGATTAGTGTAGAATTAATAGAGCATATTTTTAAAGCAGCTTCTATATCAAGATGGAATGATTATCCTAGAATGACAAATTTAGTCGAGCTTGATAAGCAAGCACATAAATTTATCATTGCTTATTTCATTGCTAAAATGGAAAAAGATATCAATATGCGCTTTATTATAGAAGCGGGGATTTTTGAGTTTTTAAGCAGGGTAGTAGTGACTGATATACGCCCTGATGTGTACCATGAGATAACACGTGCAAAAAATGAGCAAGTAAGTGCTTGGGTGTTAAGTAAAATCGCACCGATGATTCAAGATATTGAAAATGGTGAGTTTTTAAAACGCTATGAGCTTTTTTTACAAGGTAAAGATTATGCGAAAGAAGGGCTTATTTTAAAAGCTGCTTCGTATTTTGCGACAAGGTGGGAGTTTAATATAGTTTATCAAACTAGCTCGTTTTTAAGTGATATTGATGAGATTAAGGCTAAGGTTGAAGAAGAATTAGAAGATTATTATGAATTAATTGGCGCAAGAAAAATCGCTCTTAATCAAAAAATTTCTAAAATAATCGATCTAAGCGGACGTTTGCGTTTTCAAAAAAGATGGGCGCAAACTCCAAGGATTCCTGAAACTGCGGTTTTAGGACATATGCTTGTAGTGGCTATTTTGTCTTATTTTTATTCTTTAGAAGTAAAAGCATGCGATGGTAGAATAGAAAGCAATTTTTATTGCGCTTTGTTTCATGATTTGCCTGAAAGTTTAACTAGAGATATCATCTCTCCGGTAAAATATGGCATAGATGGTTTAAATGAAATCATCAATGAGTATGAAATGAAGCTTATTAATGAGAAAATTTTACCTTTTATACCACTATCTTTTAGAGAGGAATTTAGCTATATACTTGGTATTAGAGAAGGACAAAATGAAGAAAGTGTCTTTGTAAAAAATGAATTTGAAAATCGTATTTTTAATAACAAGCCAAGTGTTTATAGTGGTAGTTTAGATGCTGTTAATGAAGATCGTTTTAAGGCTATTGATGGAAAGGCTTTGAAATATTGTGATAAATTAGCAGCTTTTATAGAAGCAGCTCTATCGATTAGCTATGGAGTAAAGTCTAAAGAGCTTGAAAGCGGTTTTGTGGGAATGTATGAATATTTTAAAACAAATCCGACTATTAATGGGGTAAATTTCTTTAGAATTTGTGAGGATATTAAAGGATATTTTAAACTTTAAAACCCTCTCCCAGATGACTGCGGCACACACTAAGTCTAAGTGCTCTGCTGTGTTCCCACCCTGAAGCGGTGCTTAAAAATAGCATTGCACAGGTCTAAGAGAAGGCAGTTGAAATAATACCTTAAAATATCTTAAAAAACATTGAGGTGAAGTATGTTGAGTATATTTGCAAATTTTTTATCTAAATTTAGAGAATTTTTTGTTCCTAGTCATTTGTCTTTAGAATTTAGAGCAAAATCTTTTGCTGCTATTATTGCGGCAAATAAGACTATAAAAGCAGAAATTTGGCAAGTTTTGGCTGATATTGCAAATGAAGTTTATCCAGATGATAAAAGTAGGCAGGCGATTTTAGTGCAAACTTCTAAAGAATATGTAGATAGAGTTTTAAAAAATGAGCTTAGTTTAGATGCTTTGCTTAAAAATATTGCTTCACTTTTAAAGAAAAATCCAAGATATGCAAAAAAGATTAATTTTCATAGACTTGAGCGTTTGATGGATAAAAATGAAGAAGAAGCTTTAGTGCAACTTAGGGTATATGAATTTTTTGAGCAAGAAATAAAATATATTTTAGAAAAAAATTCAAAAGAACCATCATGAAAGGCTAAAATTAGCGTTTCATGTTGATTGCTTTTTGTATCATTTGATCAGCTGTTGTGATACTTTTACTACTTGAATCATAAGCTTTTTGCAAAGTGATTAAGTTTGTAAATGCTACGGATAAATCTACATTTGATTGCTCTAAATAAGAGCCTTTAAAGGTTGCTGTGCTGAAATTTCCATTATCATCAAGCAAAAAGGTTGGATTACCGCTATTTCCTGTTTGTCCATAAAGATTTTCTCCTAGCTTTTCCAAACCTTGTTCATTGGTAAAATTAAACAAAGCAAGTTTTGCCATAGCTATTTGATCGCCATTAGTAAAAGTGGCGATGATGGTACCATCTGTGTTGATAGAATAATTATTTAAAAACCCTTCACCTTTGCCATCTGTTTGTGTGTGTACTGAAGGCTGTTTATTTTTTAAAGCATGAAGTCCATCATAACCTGAATTTGGTATATTTGGATCATAATAAGAACCAAGGTCTATATTGACTTTTGTTCCATTATTATCAACTGAGTTTAGAGTGCTAGATACCAAAGCTCCAGCTTCATTAAAGGTGATTAAACCTTCGGTAGTTCCACCTATTTTATTGCCATCATTATCATATACTTGAGCAACGGCTTTGTACTCTAAATCTGTGCCATTTTGCGGTAAAACTCTATCTAATTTAACCTTAACCCAACTAGTAGAACCATCAGGATTAATTAATTTTGCAGAAAGTTCTGTGCTATCAGCTACTTCTTTTTCTACACTTAAATGAGATGATTCTAACTTAGCTGTTTCTAAATCTACTTTATCTAGTTTTTGATTGTCAATACTAAAAGCCAAATTCTCATCTAAAGTAGCTTGTAATGTTTGACTAGCACCTTTTTCATCAGTAATTTTAAAATATATAGTATCACCAGGCTTTAAACCAAAAATTTGCTCATCTTTTACACTACCTGAAATTTTTACACTACCATCTTCATTTTTACTAAATTCAAATTTAGAAGCATCTACATCTACATTCACTGCTTCTGTTTTGGTACTTGTGTCTAAATTTCCACTCCAAGTGATATTTTGTGTTGGTTGAGGTGGTAAATAAAGATTTTTAGGCACAGAAATAGGCCCTTGGGTATTAACTCCACCTATTTGGAAATTTTCTCCAGGTGTTCCACTCCAAGCTGTGGTAACTTTTTGTCCCATAGCTTGACCAAACATATTAGAAACCCTATCGCTTAGCTGAATTTCTTTTAATGATGGATTCATAGTTCCAAGCACATAATTACCATTTGAATCTACTAAAAATCCATTTGCATCAGGTTTAAAAGCACCATTTCTAGTATAATAAACTCCATTAGCATTACTTACACCAAAAAAGCCCTTTCCAGCAATAGCCACATCAAATTCATTATCAGTAGAAACTAGTGGTCCTTGTTCAAAAACATCATTTGTAGCTCCTGCTACACTACCATAACCAGTTTGACCTTTGTTGTATGATTGGGTTGTAACAGTGCTGTAAAATACATCTTTGAATGCTACATCAGAGTATTTAAAACCAACTGTATTGACATTGCTTATATTGTGAGCAGTATTGTCTATGCCATAACTTTGGGATTTTACTCCATTTACTCCATTGTAAAATGCTGTAAACATGATTTTATCCTGTAATTTCTTTAATGTCTTCCCATTTAACCCAGCTTCCACCCATGCCAACCAAGGCTTCTCCATCTTCAAATCTTACACCAGTGATAGGATAAGCACCATAAGTTGAGTTAACTGTTGTTCCATCTTCACCTATATAACTTGCTCTTACATAGTATTTACCAGATGGCACAGGATTTCCACTGTCATCTGTTCTATCCCAAACAATCTGTTTCATACCTGCAGTCATATCTTTAACTTTCATTGTTCTTACAGGATCACCTGCTTCGTTATAAATAGTAAATGTTACAGGTTCGCTATCTGATTTATAAGCTGAATCAATCTTAGCTGTTTTGATATCAACGCTTGGAGTATGTCCTATGATTTTAAAGGTTTGATCCTCGCCAACTACTGCTTTAACAGTTTCTTCTTGGCCTTTATCATCAACTAATTTTACATATACAGTTTCCCCAGGCCCTGCTATTTCTTTATCTACCTTACCTGTAATGTCTAGTTTGTCTTCACCATTTTTCTTAAGTTCAAAACCTTCAGTGTCAATATCAGTCTTTTTACCTTTTTGTGGTTCTTTTGGTAAATACATATTAATTTGAAATTGTATATCATCATCTGCTACCACAAGATAATCATCTTTAACTGTTGCAAGTTTTCCAACCGCAGCTAATGCACTCATACCGGTACTTGCTGCAATAGAATTTTGTAGTTTTGCCATCGCATCTACTAGTTGAGTCATGGTTTTATTGGTGTTATCTTGCATTTCAAGTGCTGAAAGTTGTGCTGTTTGAGTAAGCATTTTTTCAGTATCCATAGGATCGGTTGGATCTTGGTGTTGAAGTTCTATCAAAAGAAGCTTTAAAAATGCATCCTTGTCAAGTTCTGCTCCAGGGTTATAAATCAACCCACTATCGCCTTCTCCAGCTCTAGCATTTCCTTTTGCATTTGGCATATCTTTAGTATTAAGTGTTGCTAAAGGACCTTGAAGAGTTTGTGTATTTATATTTGACATAAAAATCCTTTTTTATATGTTTTTAAAGCTTAAAGCAAAAAATATTCCATACTAAAAATATTTAGCTAAAACCATCTCTAAGCTTGGTTTTTCTTGAATTTCTTTTTCAAAATTCACCTTATCTTCTTTATTGTTATTATTTTTTTGTTTTTGTGGATTATTCTGCTCTTTTCTTTCTTGGTTGTTAAAATTCATTTCTAAATTTGTAAAGCCCATATTTACAAGAGCATTTTTAAACTCAGCTTGATGTTGTATGAAAAGATTTAAAGTATTTTGATTAGAATTAAAGCTGATGTTTAGATTAGATCCTCTTTGGACTAAGGTAACTTCTACTTCTCCAAGATTGTGTGGATTTAAAGTTATACTAAAGCGAGTTATAGGTGCTTTATAACTTTCTAGTTTGTCTTTAAATTCTTGGGCAAAATCATTGAAAGTTTCTTTCATAGGAATATTTTGATTTTTCACAAAATTATTAGAAACTCTATTCATTTCTTTCACGTAAGAATTTAAATTTTCTTCATTATGATCACTATCATCTTTTGAAAACTCTTTTGTGTGTTTAAAAATATCACTAAAATTATCTATATTTTGATTATTTTTATCTATTTTTAAATGTTTATCTTGAGGGGTCAATAGATTTTCTAAGTTAATTTTTAAATCTTGATTTTGATTTTGTATATTTTGAGTATTTTTTATATTTGTTAATTCAGTTTTTAAATCTTTTGAATTTTCTAAAACAGAACTTATTTTTTTACTAAAGCTATCTTCGCTAGTAGTTAGTTTTTCATTCTTTAATATTTCTTTAAAATCTATTTTTTCTTTATCTTTAATTTCTTTTTTTAAGTTTGAATTTTGAGTTAGATTAATGAGTTCTATATCATTTAATTTATCATTTTTATTAATATTTTTTATATTTTTTGTTTCTTTGTTATCTTGAATTTTTTCTATAAATTTTTCTTTGAAATCTATATTTTGAATATTTTCTTTTACTTTTACATCTTTTTTTGGAAGCTCTATGTTTTTTAAAGCAGAAGAAAGTAAAGAAACACCTTCATTTTCTTTGCTTTTTATATTTTTATTTGTATTTGGTTCTTCTTTTAAAAGTTTGGTGATTTTTTGATTGATTAAATCTTGAAAAACATTAGTATTGTTTTGTTTTGCATTTTCAAAAAAACCTTTTTTATCAAGATTTGGAAAAGCTTCTTTTAAATCTTTGATTTGTTCAAATTTTATATTTTTTATATTTAATCCAAGTTCTTTTGCTATATTAAAAAGCTCATTGATATTTTTTATATTTTTTAACTTGTGCAGGTTTTTTTCAAGAGCTAAAATAGCAGTATTATCTTGGACAAGTTTGTTTAATTTTATATCCTTGCTATCACTTTGTAAAACTTCTAGTAAAGAAAGAATTTGCATAAAATTTGCACCTTCAAAAAGCTTTAAAGCATCCTTTTCGTCTAATTGAACTTTATCATCAATGGTTTCTTTTAAGCTTTCGTTTTTATTTTCTTTTTGTGGTGCTTTAAAGTCTTTTGGTAAACTTCCATCTTTTTCATCTATAGCTTGCAATAGTGAATTTAAAAATTCTTCTCCATTACCATTTGAATTAGCACTTTCTTTGCTAGGATTTTCATTTTGTGGAGCGATGCTTAGTAAGTTTAAAGCATCGCTAGCTTGGATATTTGACATTAATTAACCTACTAAAAAATTATTTTTTGCTAAATTTGGAAATAAATTTTGCAATTGTGCTGCACAATCAAGTTTTAAATTTTCATGAGAAAGATTAAAGTTTTTAAATATTACTAGTAATTCTTCTATATTTTTAGCATTTAAAACTGCATTTTCATTATGAGCATCATCCAAAATTTCACTTACTTTACTTGAAAGTTTTGCATAGTTTAGTTCTTTTTCTTCACTTGAATTTACAACTTCTAGATAATTTAAAAGTTCCATAAAATGCTTACTATTTAAAACTGAAGTTCCTTGTTTTTCTAAGTTAGCGTTAAAGATTTGAGTTCCTAGGTTTGACATATTTTTCTCCTTAAAAATAATTCTTACCCAAAATAAAAGCAACAAGTGTTCCAATTTAGCAATCTTAATTTTTAAGCAATTTTTTTATATAATATTAGATTTTAAATTTAAGACTTTGGAGAAAAACTTGGACAATATTAGAAATATAGCTGTTATAGCTCACGTTGACCATGGAAAAACAACAATGGTAGATGAGCTTTTAAAACAATCAGGAACCTTTAGTGAACGCGAGCAAATAGCAGAGCGTGTGATGGATAGTAATGATATAGAAAAAGAAAGAGGTATTACTATACTTTCTAAAAATACTGCTATTAATTATAAAGGTACTAAAATAAACATCATAGACACTCCAGGCCATGCTGATTTTGGCGGTGAGGTTGAGCGTGTGTTAAAAATGGTTGATGGGGTTTTGCTTTTAGTTGATGCGCAAGAAGGTGTTATGCCTCAAACTAAATTTGTGGTAAAAAAGGCTTTATCTTTAGGGCTTAAACCTATCGTTGTTATCAATAAAATCGACAAACCAGCTGCTGATCCTGAAAGAGTAATTAATGAAATTTTTGATCTTTTTGTGGCTTTAGAAGCAAATGATGAACAACTTGATTTTGCTGTAGTTTATGCAGCTGCTAAAAATGGTTATGCAAAGCTTGCGCTTGAAGATGAAAGCACTAATATGGAGCCATTGTTTAAGACTATACTTGAGCGCGTACCTGCTCCAAGCGGTAGCGATGAAAACCCTTTACAGCTTCAAGTTTTTACTCTAGGTTATGATAATTTCGTTGGTAAAATAGGCATTGCAAGAATTTTTAATGGTAAAGTAAAGAAAAATCAAAATGTAATGCTTGCTAAGGCAGATGGTTCTAAAATCAATGGAAGAATTTCAAAACTTATTGGTTTTATGGGTCTAGAAAAAATGGACATTGAGGAAGCAGGAACAGGTGATATTGTAGCGATTGCAGGTTTTGAAGCTTTAGATGTGGGAGATAGTGTGGTAGATCCAAACAATCCTATGCCGCTTGATCCTTTACATATAGAAGAACCGACTTTAAGCATAGTATTTTCAGTAAATGATGGTCCTTTAGCAGGTACTGAAGGCAAGCATGTAACTTCAAATAAAATCGCAGAACGTCTAGAAGCTGAGATGAAAACTAATATTGCTATGAAATATGAAAGTACAGGCGAGGGCAAATTTAAAGTAAGTGGAAGAGGTGAACTGCAAATAACTATCTTGGCTGAAAATATGCGTAGAGAAGGTTTTGAGTTTTGCATGGGAAGACCTGAAGTTATCGTTAAGGTAGAAGATGGAGTTAAAACAGAACCATTTGAGCATTTGGTGATTGATGTGCCTGATGATTTTACTGGGGTTGTGATTGAAAAATTAGGTAAAAGAAAAGCTGAAATGAAAACTATGACACCAACTGGAGATGGTCAAACTAGACTTGAGTTTGAAATTCCTGCGCGTGGGCTTATAGGATTTAGATCACAATTTTTAACAGATACTAAAGGCGAGGGTGTAATGAATCATAGCTTTTTAGAGTTTCGTCCATTTAGTGGAGCAGTTGAAAAAAGAAATAATGGCGCGTTAATTTCTATGGAAAATGGTGTTGCACTAGGGTATTCTTTATTTAACTTACAAGATAGAGGGGTATTATTTATTGATCCTCAAACAAAAGTATATACAGGTATGATTATAGGTGAGCATTCACGCCCAAATGATTTAGATGTTAATCCTATTAAAGGTAAAAATTTAACTAATGTTAGAGCAAGTGGAAGCGATGATGCGATTAAGCTTGTACCACCTAGAAAATTAAGCCTTGAAAGAGCATTAGAGTGGATAGAAGAAGATGAACTTGTAGAGGTTACTCCACAAAATATTAGAGTTAGAAAAAGATATCTTGATCCTACTCAAAGAAAAAGAATGGAAAAGGCTAAGTCTTAATGGATTTTGAAGCCATAAGACAAGCTTTAAATAAAAGACTCAAAGCTTTACAAATTTTAGCATTTGCTGAAGCTTTGGTTATATTTTTTCTTGCTTTTCAATTTAGCAAAGATGTGATTATAGCTTTGTTTTTTGCTGTTTTAGCAGGAGTTTTGTTTTTTAGAATTTTAGGAAGAAAGCTTATGTGGGGACGCAATGAGCTTGTGTTTAAAATGTGTGAAGAATTTTTAAAACAAAACAATGCTAAATTTGACAAACAAGGCTTTGATCAAAAATATTTTGAAAAAATTGCTTTTGACTTTTCTTTAAAAACTTATCATTCTCAAAATTCTTTTATTTTTGATGATTTTATTCTTTATGATGTGAAATTTAAAGATGAATTTGGGAATTTCTTTTGTGGAATTTTGCTTTATAGTAAGAAATTAAAAGAAGATATTAGTTCAAATGAAAGTATTTTTGAAAAAGTAAAGAATAAAGAATTTTCTACACAAAGAGTTTTGAAAAAAGATGATTATTTACTCATAGCTAGTTTGAAAAATCCTTTTTTTGCTGATTTAAAAATTTCAAGTGAGCTAAATTTTAAACTTTTTAGAGCTAATTTAGAAAAAATCCAAGCTTTTATACATGATTAAGTTTAGCTTACTTAATCATTTTGTTCTAAATTATTAATTTCTTGTATTTTTAAATTCTCATTTTTTCCCATTAAATTTTGTATAGTTTGGATTTGCTCTTTAGATGCATAGCTTATATCTTTTAAAACTATCCAAGTGATTTTTTGATTACAAGGCTTGTTGAGTTTATTTTTAAAGATATAAAAAGATTGAAGGTCATTTGGTAATAACTCATTAGCACTTAAGCCTTGAACATAAAGTTTATCGCCTTCTTTTTTAGGAAAAGCACGGATGATTTTTTTAATAAAAGGATTTTCCACGCCTTCTTGTAAAAACAGCACAACTACTGCTATATCGCCTTTTTGACTTACATGGCTAAAATGAATTTCTAAAGGATAAGACTTTTTATCAATAGAAATTTTTGATGGAGCGTGAAAGTGAAAATGAGATAAATTATAACTTGTATTATCTAGCACGATATGGCTTCCATTGCTTGCAAAATACATTTTTATGGTATAACCATCATTCATTAAACCAAAAGAGTCATTTGAATAGTTAAATTCTAAAGAATGATTTTTATTTGTAGCTTTTTTGCTGTTTATATTAATAAAATCTTGATTTAACCCACTTTCACAATAAATCCAGTTTTTATCTAAATTTTTCCATTTATCTTTTTCTATAAAATTTCCATGTGAGGCATTTTGAGGCATTTGCTCATAGGCAAAAAGCATGCTAGTGGTAAATAAACCAAAAAGTATTTTTTTTAAACTCATAATATTCCTTTTTAATATAATTATAAAAAAATATCCCCTATAAAAAGCTTATGTTTAAAAATAATTATATTAAAATTAAATATTTACCTAAAATTAGTAGGATTATTCTTTACCATCTTTGATGGGTACAAAAAGACATTCATCTAAAACTTCTTTACTAATCTCGCCATCTTTTTTGGTAAATTTAGTGATAAATTGTTGATTTCCTATGAGTAAAGGAGCTACTAAAATTCCATTGTTTTCAAGTTGATCAAACAATACATTTGGGATATGTTCTATATAAGCTGAGAGTAAAATTCTATCATAAGGTGCATAATTTTTCCAACCATTTTGTCCATCATCAAATTTTACATGGATATTAGCATAGTTTAGTTTTTTAAATTTTTCTATAGCGCTAATTGCAAGTTTTTCAATGCGCTCTATGGTAAAAACTCTTCTAATGAGTTTGCTTAAAATCGCAGCTTGATACCCGCTACCACAACCTATTTCTAAAACACTATCAGCATCTTTAAAATCAAGTGCCATAGTCATTTTAGCTACGGTTAAAGGTGAGCTTATCCATTGATTGCCCATTAAAGGAAGCGCATCAAGTCTATAAGCATGCATTTTTAAAGGTGAAAAAATTTCTCTTGGAGTGGAACAAAAAGCTTCAAATAATTCTTCATTGATGAAAGTATTTTTGCGAATTTCTTCTGCCATAGTTTGACATTGTTTTTGTTCAAATATATGAATCAATAAGCACCCCTTGATAAAAAGTGTTATTTTATCTTAAATTTTATTTATCTAGCTTTAAAATCCTTAAGGCGTAAAAACGCCTTAAGATTAATCAAGTGTATAAAGAATGTTTAATCCATCTTGATAAGATAAGATGTGTATTTTGCCATCTTTAAAGAATAAACTTCTTGCATTAGTTATATTTTCTGGATAAGAAATGGTTTTTACAACTTCTTCTTTATCTAGATCAATTACAGCAATAACATTATGCTTTTTGCTTAATGCATAAATTTTACCGTCTTTAAATGCCATTGAAGTTACATAAAGATCACCTAATGTTTTCCCTTCCTTTAGATCAGCTTTAGGAGTAAATTCAGCTGAAAGAACTCTATCCGCTAAAGAAATTTTAGAAATTACAAAAGTTTTAGCGTCTTTATTGTTTGGAACAGTTGCTGTATACATATATTTTCCATCAGTAGTTGTGCTTAGTATGTGATGGAATTTAGCTCTAACTGTATCAATTCTACCACGACCAAGATCTTTGCCTTGACCTTCGAAATTATTTGCCCCTTTCATAAAGTCAGCATATTGTAAAGCCTCATTTGCATTAGGATTTTGAGCAAATCTTAAGAAAGTTTTATTAGAACCCATTAAGATGTATTTATTGTCTAGATAAGGGATAATTCCTACGATAGGGTTGATTGTAGCTGAAAAATATGGATCTAAAATAAAATCAACTTTAGTGCTAAAATTATTATCTAGGAAAAATACTTCCCATTTTGAACTTGCAACATATTCTCCATTGATATAATCAAGTGTATTGATAGCTTTAGGAAAATCAATTTTTGTTTCATTTGTTATTTTTAGATTTTCATCAATACTTGCAAATGGAGCATTGCTAATATTATTATCAAATTGAATACCTAGTTTTTCACTAGCAGGCGCAAAAGCAAAGTCAGGTTCTTTAACATCGCGTTTTCCTAAGAAAGAAATGCTTTTCCAGCTTTTGCTCCAACCTGAATCATCCCAAATGATGTATTTTGGATTTAAACTAAAACGAACCGGATCGCCTTGTCCGCTATATGGAACAGGACCAGTGCTTACAAAAGCTTGGAATACATTTGAAGCTACAATAAAAGCAACAATAACCATAGCAGCTAGATTAAATTTAGTTAATTTTCTAAAGCTAGCTCCTTCCATTTCTTTTTCAAAAGAACCAAATTTTGGAGCAAAGGCAAAAATAACACCAAGTAGTAAAACTACAGCCCAAAATACCACTTCAGCCCAAAAATAAGTATGTAAACCAAAAATAGGTAAACCAAAACCTTGATCAAGATCACGGTGTGCATGGCCGCTTATATGATTAAATGATTGCCATAAACCAAAAGCTGTTGCGATTAAAAGGAAAGCTAAAAATTTACCTTTCATACCATAACGTACAACAAATAAAGCCGCTACGCCGATGAAAATCATTGATTCTCTTTGACCCCAGCAAGAAGTACAAGGGCTATCACCTAGTATATAGCCAAAGATTAAATTTGCAATTCCAACAGGCAATAAAATAACCAAAAAGCCTGCTAAGCACATTAAAAAATAAAAGAATTTAGTTTTGTTAATATCACACATATTTGCCACCTTATAGATTCATTAGGCCTAAGATTGCGCCTGATTTACGACCTAAATAGTCAAATACCATAATAGCCCATGAAATTACAAGTATAGAAAAAGCTAATTTTTCTTTTTCTGGTTTAACTATCATGAGGACTATGGCGATAAAGATTAACAAAAGTTCTAAAAACTCCATCATTTCCCCTTTGAAATAAAATAAAAACCGCCGATTTTACTATATTAGAATAAATAAAAATAAAATATTAAACTGAAAAAGAGATTTGATTTAAAAAGTATAAAAAAATGAGTAGTTTTGAGACTTAGAAGTCATCAAAACTTAAGCTTCCTTTGGAGTAATTTGTAACCTTGCTTTCAAAGAAATTACTCTTTTGATCATTAAATTTAGAAAAATCATCTACCCATTTAATAGGATGTTTTGCATTATAGATTTTATCAAGATTAATTGCAATTAGTCTTTGATCAACAAGATAATGAATATATTCTTCTATAATATCATCTGTAAAGCCCATGATTTGATTTTGAGTGATGTATTTGCCCCATTTAATTTCAAGTTCACCTGCTTTTTTAAACATATCATAGATTTTATTTACATTGGTATCATTAAATAAATCAGGTCTTTCTTTGCGCACAGAATTAATCATATTTTGAAATAATAGCAAATGTGTAATCTCATCTCTTTGTATAAAGCGTATCATTTGTGCTGATCCTAGCATTTTCCCTGCGCGCGCTAAAGCATAAATAGCAGTAAAACCACTATAAAAATATACTCCTTCTAAGATTTGATTTGCTACCATTGCAAGTAAGAGTTTGTTATCATCTACTTCGCCAGCTAATTCTTCATAAATACTTGAAATGAAATCATTTTTTTCTCTTAAAGTCTCATCATGTTTTTCCATTTCATAAATTAAGTCCGTATTTTCACAGATTGCTTCAACCATTACTGCATAAGATTTTGAGTGATTTGCTTCTTCATAAGCTTGTCTTGCTAAAACTGCATTGATTTCAGGTGCTGTGATGTAAGGATTAATATTATCAGCAAGGTTGTTTGTTTGAAAACTATCCATTGAGATAAGTTGAGACCAAACTAAATCATACATTCTTTTTTCTGCTACGGTTAGATTACAGCGATAATCAAGTGCATCTTTGGTTGTATCTACTTCTTTTGGAAACCAAGTATTTGCCTCCATTAAATCCCAAAGCTTTAAAGCCCAAGTGTATTTTGCTTTAGTAAAATTTAAAATCCCATGAGGATTACCATTAAATACTTTTCTATCATTTAAAGTTTCATTTGATTTTGGATTATAAATTCTTTTTCTATTCATTTTTCTACCTTTGTGACAATAACACTTTGGCTTAAAATATCATGCAAAGCCAAAGTATCTTTTCTTAAAAAACTTACCAAAAACCCAATCAATAAACCAAAACTTACGATAAAAATTATATAGCGTAAGAGTATTCTAAAAAAATTAAGTTTTTGGCCATTTTTAAGATCAATTAAATATAAATCATAAGCTTTAAGTCCAGGACTTTGAGCTTTTTTTGCTAAAAATAAGGCCTGTATAAGCCCAAAAAGCAAAGAACATAAAAAAATTATAAGTTGATTGTTTAAAAAGGCTTCTTTAGAGCCAAGTGTGAAATAAAATAAATATAAAACAGGCACATAAAGCAAAAATAGATCAATCAAAAAAGCTTTAAATCTTAAAAAGCGAGTAGCTATTTTTGCTTTAGTTTTCATTAGTTTCCACGACTACCAGGTTTGATAGCTTTGGTGCCTTTTTCACAAAGTGGACAAGCATTTGCTTCATAAATATCAAATTCGAAATTTCCTAGTGCAAAAAGTGGTAAATTTTCAGGCAGTTTTGCATTTTCTTTTCTAGGGTTGTTTAAATTTTTTACCGCACAAAAACCACGATTTGCTAAAGCTGCAAAGCCTACTACTTCCCCACCTAAGCTTTCGATGATTTTTGCACTCTCAAGTGCAGAACCACCTGTTGTAATAATATCTTCACAAACGATAAATTTTTCGCCTTTTTTTACTTCAAAACCACGTCTAAGACTCATCACTCCTTCCACGCGCTCAGTGAAAATAAAGCGTTTATTGCAAGCTCTAGCAAGCTCATAACCTGCTAAAATTCCACCCAAGGCAGGAGAACAAATGCTATCAAATTCAATGTTAAAACTAGCAATAACTTTTGCAAGCTCTTCACAAAGCTCACCTGCTAGTTTTGGATTTTCTAAAACTTTAGCACTTTGAAGGTAAAACTCAGAGTGTTTCCCTGAGCTAAGCAAGAAATGCCCTTGTAGGTATGCCCCACAATCTTTATAAATTTGTTCTAAGTTCATTATCAAACCTTTAAAAGTTCTGCTTCTTTATTTTTAACTAATTCATCTACTTTTGCTGTGTAATTATCAGTTTGTTTTTGAACCTCATCATAAGCTTTTTTGGCTTCATCTTCTGAAATTGCTTTATCTTTTTCTAATTTTTTAACCGCATCATTTGCGTCTTTTCTAATGTTTCTAATGGCTACTTTAGCCTTTTCTCCCATAGCTTTGGCATTTTTAGCATTTTCTTCTCTTTGTTCTCTTGTCATAGGTGGAAAGAATAATTTCACACTTTCACCATCATTGTTTGGATTTACTCCTATATTTGCTGCAGCTATGGCACTTTCTATAGCTTTTAGCATTGATTTTTCCCAAGGAGTAATGCTTATGGTTGAAGCATCAGTTGCTAAAACTGTTGCTACTTGATTAAGTGGGGTTGCACTACCATAATAATCTACATGAATATGATCAAGTATGTTGATATTTACTTTACCAGTTCTTATAGTGGTAAAATCTTTTTTTAAGGCCTCTAAGCTTTTATCTGATTGTTGTTTTTGTTTGGTATAAATTTCATTTAGCATGGTTTATCCTTTTTATTTGCTAGTGTTGCTTTCGCTAATTGGGGCACTTGGTGCAACTGGAATGTTAGTTGTGTTTGTCTCAGGTGCTTTTGGTAAAATTTGTTCTGCTTTTTCAGCAAGTGAGTTAGAATTAGCATTATTATACATATAGCTAAGAGCAATTGTATTAGCAATAAGTAAAACACCCATTACAAAAGTAAATTTAGCTAAAAATCCCGCAGGACCTTTTGCTCCAAATAAACTTTCATTACTTCCACTATAAGCTCCAAGTCCTATGCTTGAACTTTTTTGTAATAAAACTGCAATACAAATAATTACAACAATTGCAAATTGCAAAATAATTAAAAGAGTAGTCATGAATTTTCCTTATTGAAAATAAAATGAGTATTTTAACTTAAAAAGTTTGATAAAAACTTGAAAGAGGTAAAGAAAATTTGCGAGAAAAAATCTCGCAAATTTTTATCTGCTATTAAAGCTTCTTAAAATATTAAGAAGAGAGATGAAAAGGTTGATAAAATCAAGATAAAGAGCAACTGCGCCTTCGATTGGTGTTTCATAGTTTCCTCTAATGATGTTTTGAGTATCATAAAGGATGTAAAAAGAAAATAAAATCGCACCAATACCAGAAATAGCTAAACTCACAAGTGAGCTTTGGAAAAATAGATTAATTAAAGAAGCTACTACGATAACGATTAAAGCTATAAAAAGCATTTTTCCCATCATAGTAAAATCTCTTTTTGTATTCATAGCAAATACACTTAAAGCACCAAAAGCTACTGTTGTTAAAGCAAAAGCTTGAGCGATGATACTAGCCCCTGCAGGAAGTGCTAAAACTGAATATAAAAGTGGTGTTAAAGTAAGCCCTGAAACAAAAGTAAAGGCAAAAAGTAAAATTAAATTAAGCGGAGCTTCTCTTTTTTTCCATTGTAATGCAAACAATAAACCAATTTCAACAATAAATAAAATCCAAAAAGTTGCTTGAGATTGTGCAAATAAATGCGCTAGGGCAAAAATTCCTATGTAAGCGCCCGCTGTTGCAGCTAATAATGAAGCAGCAAAAAGCTGATAAGTTTGTTTTATAAAAATGCTTAAATCACTTCTAGCATAACCTTCAAATTCTTGAGTTTTAGAGTTAGAATAATCTCTATCATAAAGACTCATTAAAATCCTCCAATAATTTTTAAAACCAAAATTTACAAAAAAAAGATAAATGAAAGATTAAAACTACATAAAAATATAACAAAAAATAAATTTATTGATTTGGTTTAAGTAAAAATAATTTTAGTATAATGTCTTGTTAAAATACAAAAAAGGACTATTCTTGAAAGACTTGATCGATGGTGCTTTAAAATTTATGCAAGAAGATTTTAAAGAGCATGCAGAGCTTTTTGAAAGTTTAAAAAACAAACAAAATCCTCATACGCTTTTTATAGGTTGTGCTGATTCAAGAGTGATACCAAACTTAATCACTAATACAGGTCCAGGCGAGCTTTTTGTTGTAAGAAATATAGGCAATATCGTTCCACCTTATAGAGTCGGGGATGATTTTTTAGCAACTACTTCAGCTATTGAATATGCTTTTAATTCTTTACATATAAAAAATATTATAGTTTGCGGTCATAGTAATTGCGGAGGCTGCGCGGCTTTATATGCAAACGAAAATGATTTAAAAAATATGCCTAATGTCAAAAAATGGCTTACTTTGCTTGAGCCTATAAAAAATAAGGTTTTAAAGATTGCAGGTAGTGATTTAGCTATGCGTTCTTGGATGACTGAAAAAATGAATTTGGTAAATTCTTTGCAAAATTTATTAACTTATCCAGGCGTTGAAGAAGCTTTAAATAAAAAAGAAATTGAACTCCATGCTTGGTATTACATCATAGAAACGGGTGAAATTTATGAGTATGATTTTAATTTTGAAAATTTTGTTTTAATTCAAGAGAGAGCGAGAAAACCATGAAAAAGATTTTTAGCATTATTTTGCTTTTTTTATTTGTTAATGCTTTATATGCACAAGAAAAAAACGCTTTAGAGGATAAAAATAGTATTTTTGCCCTAGTACAAAATTACATAGAGCTAAATTTGCTTTTAGAAAGCTTTAAAAATAGCGATACAAATAGCAGTGAATTTCAAGATAATATTAAAGAAATAGAAAAACAAAAAGCTGCAATTTTAACTACTTTACCTTTAAAAATGGTATCTCAAAAAATTGATGATAAAGAGGCGAAAGACTTTTTACAAACTAAAAATGCTTTGCAAAAAAGTGTTGAAAATGCTCAAGCTAAGAAAAGATATTATGATTATGTAGATAATAAAATTAAACTTTTAAATTTAACCTCTGCAGAACATTTTTACCTATGCATCTTTGAATTAGAAAAAGTTTTTATCGAAGGAGCACAAAGTCAGACTATAAGAAGCATTATTGATAAAAGTATTGATGTGCTTAAAGAAGATATGGTTTTTAATTTTACCTTAGATAAAGAAAAAATTAATGATATTACTCAGCTTAGAACCTTAGAAATCAATGAAAATAATTTAAGAAATGCTATAAAATCTTATAATGAAATTTTAGTTTATCTAAGAAACAATGCTAGTTTGCTTGAAACTAATTTTTTATTTACAGGTTTGGGTTTGCAAAATGCGATTAATTATATCAATGAACAAACTTCTATTAGTAGCGTAAATCTTGGAAAAATAGTCATTTCTATCGCTGTAATTGTCTTTTTTTATTCTTTGAAATTTTATCTAGCAAAGATTTTATATTTTATACTCATACGTTTGTTTGGAAAAAATTCAGCTAATATGGAGATAAAAACTCATTTTCTAGAAAAACTTCAAGGGCCAGTGGGTTGGTTTTTATTTGCTTATGCTATAGGAATTTGTTTTACCATTTTTTACTATCCTGCACCTGTAGATATAAGAATTAGCAATATTTTATCCATTGCTTATGTTATTTTAACTGCTTGGCTTGTGATAAATATCTTTGATAGTTATGGCATGGTGATTGTTGCAAAGCTTGCTGAAAAAAGTGGTAAGCGTGAAGTGGTTAATTTAATCATTAAAATTTTATATTTTATCATTATAGTGATAGCTGTTTTATTTGTTTTAGCGCATTTAGGGTTTAATATTTCAGCATTAATTGCATCTTTAGGTATTGGTGGTTTAGCTGTGGCATTAGCAGCTAAGGATATTATCGCAAATTTCTTTGCTTCCGTGCTTTTGCTTTTTGATAATAGTTTTAATCAAGGCGATTGGGTGGAAATTTCAGGTATAGAAGGAACCATAGTAGAAATTGGACTTAGAAAAACCACTATTAGAACTTTTGATAATTCTTTAGTATTTTTACCAAACTCAACCATCATGGGAACAAATATAAAAAATTGGAGCAAAAGAAAAATAGGACGCCATGTAAAATTATTTATCGGTGTCACTTATGATGCAAGACCTGAGCAACTTGAACAATGTGTAGAAGATATAAGATATTTATTAGCTACTAGTCCTTTGATAGCCCAAGTTGATGATAGCGCGTTAAATCATGGCGGAACGCGTGCTAGATACAGACAAAATTTAGTTTCAGTAAATGACTTAGAAGGGTATAAAAATAACACTTATGTGGCTGTGAGTGGTTTTGGTGCAAGTTCTATTGATATAGAAGTATATTTTTATACCAAAGCAGTAGATGCAGGTGGTTTTAGAGAGGCAAGACAAAGTATTCTGCTTGAGTTAATGAAAATTGTTGAAAGAAATAAACTCAGCTTTGCTTTTCCTTCGCAAAGTCTTTATATAGAAAAAATCAATAAAGAAGACAAAGAAGAGCTATTATCTTAATAAGCTCTTCTTTGATTATCGCATTCAACTATAATTTTTTCAGCGATGATAATACTTCCATTTTTACTGCCTTTAATTTTAACAAGGCTTCCTTTTTTTAAATCTTGTACATTAGCTTGTTTTTTATTGCTTCCAAAAATTCCACAACCATAAACATCAATACGTGTTTGGGGTAAAATTGTGATGATTAAATTATTATCAAAACTTGTTTGAATGCTTATTGTGTGAGCTGTGGTATTTTTTAAGATGCCTTGAACTTTATAAGCAAATGCAAAAGTGCTAATGCAAACTAGTATAAGAAAAAAACGCATTAAAATAACTCCTTTTTAGGAGTTATTTTGCTTAATAAGCTCTTTTTTTGCATTCGATTTTGATTTCTTTAGCAGTTATATTTTGAACTTGATTTGGTGTTTGTGGATTTGGTGTTGTTTGAGCATAGCCATGGAAAACTTCAGCTTCTATAAAAGTTCCTACTTTTAAATCTCTAAAAGTGCCGTATTTATCCATACCAAAAATACCACAATCATCCATATCAATTTCAGTATTTGGTAGAATTTTTACATTCATTTTTTGACCGTAAGTGGTGTCAATTAAAATGGTTTTTGCACCATCATTTACATCTACTATCACTCCATAAATTCCATCTGCATAAGCAAGACTTGAAAGACCTAAAACTGTTAATAATGTAGCGATTTTCTTTTTCATTTTTTCTCCTTTATTTTTTATGCAAGAATTATATAATTTTTTGAGTGAAGCAAGAGTGAATTTAGATATAATTTAAAAAATTTACTAAAATGAGGTATTTATGAGAGGGTTTTTACATTGTTTTTTTGCGTTTTTGCTTGCAAGTTTATTGTTTGCTTGTTCTAAAAATGAAGTTAAAAGCTCTGCTATAAGAGCTTATGGTTTTAATGAAAACACGCAAAGTATTTTTATAGAGTTTAATACTAATATTATTAATCAAGAAATAGGCGTTATAAAAGAAAGAGAAATTATTGTTAATAATCAAAAGACAAAAGTAAAATATGAGCTTGAAACGCCTACAAGATTGAATATTTTTACAGCTTTAAAAGCAAATCAAGCATATGATATTTTTATGGATTTAAATGATATTTTAGCAAATGAAAAAGTGCAATTAAAAGTCCAAACTCCTTTTGAAAAACTAGATATTAAAGGATATTTTCAAAATATTTCAAATGATGAGAGTGTATTGCTTTTAAATATTCAAAGTTTTTATACTCTTAATAAAGATGAATTGTTAAAAGCTATTAAAATTACTGCACAAGAAAAAGAAATTCAAATAGATAAAATCATCATCCAAGGTGATATAGCAAGTATATATTCTAAAGCACTAAGTATCAAAAATACTAATACTAATGTAAAAGTGGTTTTTAATAAAGATATTTTAGGCTTAGAAAATAATATAGATTTAGAGTATATTTTACTTGCAAAGAGCGAATTTGTTTTTCAAAATGCAAATATAGTTAATAAAAACATAGAATTGCTTTTTTCTCAAAATATTTCACAAGATCAGAATTTAAAAGAATTGATTTTTATTACCCCAGAAGTAGATTTTAAAGCATTAGCTTTTGGAAATAAAATCAAACTTACAGGTGATTTTTCTCCAAATAAAACTTATGAAATTCAACTTGCTCAAGGGATTAAAAGCGCTGATGGAATTAGCACAAAAGAAAATTATAAAACTCAAGTAAGTTTAAAAGACTATGAGCCTGCTATAAGTTTTACAAATCAAGGGGTATTTTTATCTAGCAAAGCGAGTAAAAAAATAGCTTTTAAGAGTATGAATGTTAAAAAAGTTCGTTTGGAAGTTCATCAAGTATTTTCAAATAACATAAGTGAATATTTAAGATATAAAAATCTTCAAGGTGCTAAAAATTTAAGCGATTATGATAGTGATATTTTTTCAGAGAGTGATTATACTAGTGAAATAGTGTTAAAAAAAGACTTTGATATAAAAAATACCAAAAATCAATGGCAAGAAAATGAGATTGTATTAGATGGTTTAAAAGATTTAAGCGGTGTGTTTATAGTCAAGCTTTATTTTAAAGAAGAAGATGTTGATTATGTTTTTGATGAGGGAATGGAGAGTTGGAAAAAATATAGATTTTTTAACCAAAAAGCAAAAGTAAGTAAGAACTTAATTTTTTCAGATATAGCTTTGATTGCTCAAAATTTAAATAAAAAGCTTTTTGTAGATGTGAGAGATTTTACTACGCAAAAGGCTTTAGGTGGGGTTAGGGTTGATGTTATTAGCAAAAGCAACCAAGTTTTAGTTTCTAAAATGAGTGATGATAATGGTTTGGCTGTTTTTGATGATATTGATGAATCAAAAGCTTTATTTATCATTGCTTCAAAAGATAAACAAGCTTCTATCTTGCGCTTAAGTTCACCTTTATTATATGATGGTTTTGATGTTGATGGTTTTGATTTAACTTCTCAAAATAAAGTATTTATTTACACAGAAAGAGGGGTTTATAGACCAGGTGATGATATCCATTTAACTATGGTTGCAAGAAATGATAAAGGAGTTGTTAATCATCCTATATTTTTAAGTTTTTTTGACCCACGCAATAAAAAGCTTTTGGATAAAATCAAGCTTGAGCCTTTAAGTAATGGAACTTTTTATAAAAAGATTTCACTCGATCAACAAGCTTTAAGTGGAGTGTATTTAGCTAGGGTTGAATTTGCAAATACGATTTTTGATAAAGAAATTTTAGTACAAAATATAGTGCCAAATCGTATAAAAGTATCCATGCAAGCTCCAAAAAGTATAAAAGAAAATGAAAAATTAGATTTTAATATTAGCTCAAAATATCTTTTTGGAACACCAGCAAGTAATTTACAATATCAAGCTGATTTATTTGTAAGTAAAAAAGATTATAAAAATTCAAAATATCCAGAATATATTTTTTCAAATCCTAGTGTTTTAGTGCAAAAATATCAAGATAATTTAAAAGGCATTTTAGATGAAAGTGGCTTTGTAAAGCAAGAGTTTGCTTTAAATGACTTTTTAAAAAATACTCCATATAATCTTGAAGCTAACATAAGGGCTAGGGTTTTTGAAAAAGGTTCAAGATCGGTTGAAGCGCTTGTGAATTCACAAGTGATATTGCATGAGTATTTTGTGGGTATTAAGCGTTTAAAAAATCACTATTTAAGCTCGGGTTCTACAATTAATTTTGAAGCTGTTGTGAGTGATTTAGATGAGAATTTGATAGCAAATAGGGAGATTAAATATACTATTTATGCAAATGATTATTCTTGGTGGTGGGATTATGATAATTATGATGATTTTTTAAAATCACTCAAAAAAGATAAAAACACACAAATCATTACTCAAGGAAGTATTTTAAGTAAGGATAAACCGGTTAAAATAGAATTTGACCCAAAAGAATATCATGGTGAAATGTTCATAGAACTTGAAGATATACAAAGTAAAACAAGCACAGGAGAGTTTTTTTATATTAGTAGTTTTGGTGCGCCAAGTAATGCTGATATAGTGAGTTCTTTAAAAATAAAAAGTGATAAAAAAGAATACAAACCGAACGAAACAGCTTTTATAGAATTTGAAAGTGTTAAGGGCGCAAAAGCCATTGTTACTTTAAATGATAATGCAAAGGTTTTAAAACGCTTTGTGATAGATACGCATGAAGATATTACAAAGGTTGAAATTTCTATTCTTAAAGAATATATGCCAAATGTTTATGTGAGCGTGATTTTACTTCAAGATTATGATCAATATACCAACGATAGAGCCTTAAGACTTTTTGGCGTGGTGCCTTTAAATGTAGTAGATGAGCAAAGTAAAATCGAGCTTGATTTAAAAGTACCGGATAAAATCATGCCAAAACAAGATTTTGAAGTAGAAATTCAAAGTAAAAACAAGCAAAGTTATACTTATACCGTCGCTATTGTAGATGAGGGCTTGCTTGATGTGAATGCTTTTAAAACCCCAGATATTTGGGGGTATTTTTATCAAAAAACACGCTTTAACATGAGCATATATGATACCTATGATAAAATCATTGCTAAAAATATTTCTAATGCTTCTAAGGTATTAACTACGGGTGGTGATGTTTTCTTAGAAAGTAGAGCAAATAAAAGCAAAAATGATGAAAAAGCAAGACGCTTTAAACCTGTTGTATTGTTTCAAGAGCCAGTACAAAGTGATGAAAATGGTTATGCAAAATTAAAATTTAATATGCCATCATACTTAGGTTCGGTTAGAGTTATGGTAGTGGCAAGCAACTTAGCAGGTTTTGGTAGCGCTTCTAAAGATATCCAAGTTAGCGCACCTGCTGTAATGCTTGAAACTTTGCCAAGGGTTTTAAGGCCTGATGATGAGTTTAAGCTTTTGGTACAAGTATTTAAAGTAGATGATGATGTAAAAAATGCAAAACTTAAATTAAAAACAAAAAATTCACTCATAAATTTTGAAAACGATGAAATTTTAATTGACTTTGGTAATGAAAAAAGCAAAGATATTTATGTTAATGCAAAAGTAAATTCAAACAAGCTTGGAGTAGAAGAAATAGAGTTAAGTTTAAATGCAAAAGATTACACCTATACTCAAAATACGCAAATTGATATAAAAGCGCTAAATACCATTATTTATGAGGGTAAATCTTTTAAAATTCCTGCAAATACTTCTATGGAGTTTAAAATCACACAAGATTATATTAATCCAGTGGCGTTTTTAAGTGTGAGTTCTAAGCCTATTTTAAATATAAATCATAGATTAAAATACTTGCAAAATTATCCTTATGGATGTATAGAGCAAAGCACTTCAGCAGTTTTACCACAACTTTTTTTACAAAAACTTGATCAAGGGGCAAATGAGCAAAAAAATATTAACAATATCAATGCATTGTTAAGTAAATACGCAAATTTCCAAACTGCTAATGGCGGCTTTGCTTATTGGCAAGGACTTAAAGATTCTGATGCTTGGGGAAGTAATTATGCGGGTATGTTTATGATTTTAGCTAAAGAAAGAGGTTATTATGTGAGTGAGGGAATGTTTAAAGCATGGCTTGATTATCAAAAACGTTATGTTTTAAAAACTCAAATAAATAAAGAAATTAGAATAAATTCTTTATATCTTTTAGCTTTAGCTAAAGAGCCAAATTTAAGCATAATGAATGCCATTTATGAAGATAGTACTTATTTGCAAAGCCTAAATAATGTAAGTCTTTGGCAACTTAGCGCAGCTTATAAATTAGCAGGTTTTGATGAGGTAGCTTTAAATATAGCTAAAAATTTAAGCACAAAGCCCGATGGAAAAGCTAATTATACTCATACTTATGGATCTTTTCTAAGAGATGAAGCTATTATTGCAAATGCGTATAAAATAATCTATGGTAAAGATAATGATGAATTATTAGATGATATTAAAACAACTTTAGAAAGCCAAGCTTGGCTTAGTACTCAAAGCACAGGTTATGCTTTATATGCTTTGGCAAATAGCTTTAGCGATGAAAGCCCTAAAACTATCAATGCAAGAGTAAAAATTAATGGCGAGGATAAAAAGCTCAATACGAGTTTTTCTAAATTTGAGTTTAATCAAGGCAGCGCTTTGATAGAAGCTAAAGAAGATACTTTTGTACATTTTGGAGTAGAGGGTATTAAAAAAGGTATTGCTGAACCTTTTGCACAGCGTATGTATATAGAAAGAAGTTTTTATGATGAAAATGGAAATGAAATAGATGAAAGTACTATAAAAAGTTCTCAAATTTTTTATATGAAATTAAAAATATCAAATAAAAATTATCCAGGCGCTTCTAATATAGCTTTAACTCAAATTTTACCAAGTGGATGGGAGATAGTGCATGATCTTTTAGATGATGAAACTCCTGATTTTGTGAAAAATTCTTATTATGATTTTGTCGATATAAGAGATGATAAAATCATGTATTTCTTTCCTTTATATTCTGATGAATCAAGAGAATTTTTTGTGAAATTAAGTGCTGTTACTCCAGGTGTTTATACTTTGAGCGGAGCTTATGCTGAGGCAATGTATGATAATGCTTATAAAGCTTTAAGTGAGAGCAAAAGAGTCAAAGTAGTGCAGTGAAAATCAAAATAAGCCTTGCAATATGCTTTTTAAGCCTATGTTTTTACATAGGCTTAGTTTATTTTAGTTTTGATAGCAAGGATTTATTTAAAGGCACTTATAGCAAGGTTTTACTTGATAAAAACAAAGAAATTCTTAGTGTATTTTTAGATGCTAATGAACAATGGCACTTAGAGAGTGATTTTATACCACAAAAATTAAAAAGTGCAGTTATTTTATATGAAGATAAAAATTTTTATTCTCATTATGGAGTAGATTTTTTAGCACTTATAAGAGCTTTTAAAAATAATCTTTTTTCAAGTAAAAGAAGTGGTGCAAGTACAATTTCTATGCAAACAATCAAACTTCTAGAGCAAAATAAACGTACATATTTTAATAAATTTAACGAAATCATCAAAGCTTTTGCTTTAGAAAGTGCTTATGAAAAAGATGAAATTCTAAAGCTTTATTTAAACAATGCCCCTTATGGAGGAAATTTAGTAGGTGTTGCAAGTGCGGGTTTGTTTTATTTTGAAAAAGATTTAAAAGATCTTACTTGGAGCGAAGCAGCTTTACTTGCTGTGCTTCCTAATAATCCAGGTTTGATTAATCTTGAAAAAAACAAAGATAAGCTTTTAAAAAAACGCAATGCTTTGCTTGATAGGCTTTTTGAAAAGGGATATTTTTCTAAAGATATCTTAACTCTTGCAAAGGCTGAAAAACTTCCTAGTTTTAAAGCAAGAAAAAACTTAGCTCCGCATTTAGCACGTAGGCTTTTAGCGGATAAAGAAAAAATCGTTTCTAGTATAGATAAAAAAATTCAAATCAAATTTGAAGAAAAAGCTAAAGAATATTCTTATAAACTACAACAAAAAGGCATAAAAAATCTAGCTATATTGTTAGCAGATACCAAAACAAATAAAGTTTTAGCTTATGTAGGATCTAATGATTTTTATGATTTTGCAAGTTTTGGTCAAGTTGATGGGGTTATTGCAAAGCGTAGTGTGGGTTCAACCTTAAAACCTTTGCTTTTTGCTTTTGCCATAGATGAGGGACTTATAGTGCCTGAATCTTTAATGCTTGATGTGCCTACATTTTTTTCTAATTTTGCTCCACAAAATGCAAATAAAAAATATCATGGCCTTATTAGCGCAAAAGAATCTTTGCAAAAATCACTTAATATCCCTTTTGTAAACTTGCTTGCAGAATATGGGTATGAGAAGTTTTTTTATAAACTCAAAGATATTTTAAGTTTTGAAGATGAAAATTTTAAAAAATATGGACTTTCTTTGATTTTAGGTACAAAAGAATTGAGTTTAGAAGATATGGTAAAAATTTATCTGGGACTTGGAAATTATGGAAATTTTAAAGAGCTTTTGTATGAAGAAAATACATTTACTAAAAAAGATAAAAAACTTATTAGTGATGGAGCAAGCTTTTTAACCTTACAAACCTTAAAGGATTTGGATAGATCAGGTTTAAGACAATATGATTTTAATACTATCATCTCTTGGAAAACAGGCACAAGTTATGGTAGAAAAGATGCCTGGGCTATAGGAACTTCTCCAAAATACACTTTAGGAGTATGGGTTGGAAATTTTAATGGCGAAGCAAATGCAAATTTATATGGTGTGAGCATAGCAGGAGAACTGTTTTTTGAGCTTTTAGCTTTACTTGAGGGAGTTAATTTAGAATTTGAAAAGCCTAGTGATTTGGTTACTATCAAAATTGAAAATCAAACAGGGTATAGATATGATTATAAATTTGATTTTAAAGAGGTACTTTACCCACAAAGTGCAAATGTTTTAAGGACTTCGCCATTTTTAAAAGAAGTTTTTATATATAAAAACAAAGAAGTTGATTCTTTAGATGAAAATTTCATCCATGCAAAGAAAAAGATTGTATTAAATTTACCTTCTACTGCACAAGCGTTTTTTGCAAAAGAAAGGCAAAATTTGCAAAATTATAATCAAAATTTAAAAATTATTTATCCATTAAATAATCTTAATATCATTTTACCAAAAGATTTAAAAGGTTCACAAAAATTATTAATAAAGCTTACAAATCCTAGAAAAGAAAAGCTTTTTTGGTATTTAAATCAAGAGCTAATTTTCGAAGGTAAGGAAGAATCTTTGGCCTTAAATTTAAAAAAAGGTAAATATACTCTTAATATTATTAGCGAAAATGGACAAAGCGATTTTGTAACTTTTAATATATTTTAAATATAAATAGTAAAAAATACTAACTAAAAATCCATTACCCTCCCCCCTATTTTATAGTATTTTAAGCGATAAAAAATAAAAGTAATTGCAATTCTTATAAAATAAATAAAAATAAAATAATTTTTTATATTTTTTTAATAAAAATTATTTATAATAACAAGAATATTTTACCACTTAATATCTAAGGAGAGAAAATGCGAAATTGGAGTCTTGGTGCAAAAATTGTCTTCGTGGCAATTATTACTGTTATTTTAATTTTGAGTGCTTTGTCTTTGCTTATTATTAACAGATCTACTGCTATTTTAAATACGCAGATAGAAAATACACTTACAGCTTCTGTACATCGCTATGGAAATCAAGCTGAAGCAAGTATCAAGTCTTTATTTGTAAGTGCTATTGGTACTCAAAGAACATTAAACAATCTTATTTCAGAAGGTGCTATAAACCCAAAAAGGATAGAAAATATTCTAGGGGAGGCTATTGATGCAAACCGTGATGTGGCTTATGGTTATTATTATTTGCAAGATGGTTCTGTATATAAAAATTTAGGTGTTGATACAAAATACTTTACAAATAATAATGAATTTATGATTTTGATGAAAGATAATGACGCAAATAATGTTGGCGGTATGCAAACTATAGCAGCAAGTGAAGAAATAGCTTCAACACAAGCTATTAAAAATTTAATGGGTGGTGATAAGCTTTATTTTGGTGAACCAAGATGGTATAACATCCAAGGTAATAAATTTTTAGGACTTAATGTAGCTGCACCTATTGTAAATAAAGAAGGCAAGGCAATAGGTGTTGTTGGTATGCTTTATGATCTTAAACCTATCGCAGATTTTTTAAATGATCCATCAAGATCAATTTATCAAGGAGCAAGAAGGATTTTAATAGCAAGCAATGGTGTTATAGCTACACACCCAAATGCAGATTTTGTTACGAAGAAAATTACGGATGTTAATAAAAATGCAGCTCATGTGATAGAAGCTCAAAAAACTATCCATGCAGGAGCTATTGATTATATAGCAGATGATGGTAGTGAATATCATGGAGCTATAAGGGTATTTGAAGTGTGGCCAAATACTGGAATTCATTGGGCTATGTTGGCTGTTGTGCCTAATAAATCTGTGTATGCGCCAATCGTAGATCTTAGAAATATCATCTTGGCAAGTTCTGTTATAGCGGTTATTTTTATCGTGATTGCAATCAGTATTTCTGTAAAAAGAATTGTTTCTATTAGAGTACAAAGACTCCAAAGTCATTTAATGAAATTTTTTAGATACCTAAATCATGAGGTTGCAACAGTAGAAGTTTTAAAACCTAGATATAATGATGAAATAGGCAAAATGGCTGGTGTGATTAATGATAATGTCCAGTATATTCAAACTTGCTTGGAAAAAGATGACATTACTGTGCAAAATATTTTAGAAGTTTCTTGTGAAATAGAAAAAGGATATTTCACTCAAAGAATAGAGGCAAATCCTGTAAATCCAAAACTTGTAGAATTAAAAGAAGTATTAAACAAAATGCTTGAGGATATGGAATTAAAAATAGGTAGGGATTTAAATGAAATAGAAAGAGTTTTTGCAAGTTTTAAAAATCTTGATTTTTCCGATAAGCTTGAAAATGCAGAAGGTGAGATAGAAAAATCACTTAATGCAGTAGGCGCAGAGATTAGAAAAATGCTTCAAGCTTCATTAAGTCAAGGTGAAATGCTTCAAACTAAAGCTGATGCTTTAAAAGAGAGTGTTTTAAAACTTAATGATGGTGCGCAAAAACAAGCCGATTCTTTACAAGAAAGTGCCGCTGCAGTTGAAGAGATGAGCGCTTCTATGAATGCAGTAGCAGCAAGAACTGAAGAGGTTATTAAGCAAAGTAGTGATATTAAAGATGTAACCGATGTTATTAGAGATATTGCTGATCAAATTAACCTACTTGCATTAAATGCAGCTATTGAAGCAGCACGTGCTGGTGAACATGGACGTGGCTTTGCTGTTGTTGCTGATGAAGTTAGAAATCTAGCTGAAAGAACTCAAAAGTCTTTAGGTGAAATAGAAGCTAATACTAATATCTTAGTTCAATCTATTAATGAAATGGGTGAGAGTATTAAAGAGCAAGCTTTAGGAATTTCGCAAATTAATCAATCTGTTTCAGTAATTGATGGTTTAACTAAAGAAAACTCACAAATTGCTCATGCGACTAATTCTGTAGCTAATGAAGTTGATTCTATGTCAGCTGATATTGTAGCAGAGGTTAGAAGAAAGAAATTCTAAAAAACTACCCTTTAAAGGGTAGTTTAATTTATAAAATATTCTTGAATTTTATTTTTATCTTCAAAAGCCATACTTTGGAAAATTTTATCTTTAAAGCCTATTTTGTATTTTGTATTATTTTGAGTTTTAGCATAAGTTAGTGCTATGCTTAGAGCAAGTTCAAGATCTTGTGGATTGATGTTTTCATCCACTAAAGAATAAGCACCTATTAAATCAAAAAGTTTTAATTCTTCGTATTTTTGAGTTTTTAATTCTTTTAAAAATTGATTTTCTAGCTCATTTCTACCTACTATCATTTTAGAGCCATTTGGAAGTCTTAAGTGGCGTCCGTATTTTAAAAGTTGAGCATCATTAACTTGCATATTTTTATCAAATTTAATGAAATCTTTGATTTTATTAGAAAAGCTCTCAAGTGTAAGCAAACATCCACCGCCTGGACTTTCAAAATCTTCAAAATCAAATTTGGCAGCTAGTTCAAGTTGTCTTTTTCTGCTTCTTCCACTTATGTTTTCTAACTTTTCTCTATCAACCCAACCCTCACGCTCAGGTTTGGTTAGAGGTAAATTTTTAGCACACATTGGACGTAAGATTAAATCTTCTTCATCAAGTGCTAGTTTTTTAACCTTGGCCATAGCATCATTTCTTTGGCTCATTGGGCGTTGACCAACTACTTCTCCTGTGATGATAAAACTTGCATTTTCATCTTTTAACATTGAAAGAGCAGTTTTAAACATAAAAGCATGACAATCTATACAAGGATTAAAATGCTTTCCATATCCATATTGAGGGTTAAATAAAACTTCTTGCAAATATGCATTTCTTACATCTATCATTTCAAAACTAGCCCCTGCCATAGCAGCGCGTTTTGCCATGAGTTCGCTTTTATCGCTTGTGCCACCAAAGCCTATATTAATATTTAAAGCTTTTACTTCTATACCTTGAGAGCTTATGAGTTTTATAGCAAGCATAGAATCAAGCCCGCCACTAAAAAGTGCTAATGCTTTCATTTTTTCCTTTCGAAATTTTTGGCATATTGTAATGAATATTTTTTAATTTTTATGCAAGTTTTTATTTAAAAAACTTCTTCTTCAAAGTTGTAATGAATTGCTTTTTTATCTTTGATGTTTTTTTGTAGTCTATTTAAAAATAATTCCAAACTTTCCTCATCATCTAAAAAATGCACGCTTTTTAAAACTTCTATCAAGTGATTAAAAAAAACTTCATCATTTTGATAGCTTTTTTTGATTTTTTCTAAATTTTGATTGAGCAAATTATAAATTTGTTTTTTAAAGGCTTGTTTTAAATTTAAACTTTTTAATTTATTAAAATATGCAAGGTTGATCTTGCAAATAGCATATAAAAATTCTTCTAAATTGCTTAAGTTTTTGATATTTTCAAATTCATAAAGCTCTCTTATACTAGGATCTTCAAAGTTTTTTTGCTCTAAAATAGCTTTAGTAATATCTTGGTGTAAAAAATATTCTTTTGCGCTTAAAAGTTTAAAAAGCCCTATGGTTTCATTATTTTCATATAAAAATTTCAAAAGCTCTAACTCGCTTATATTATTGATTTTATTTTGTTTGATGGGATTAGTAAAGTTTATGTTTTTTCTTGTATTTTTAGAAAGTTTAATATCATTAATATTTACACCCAAAAGATTTGCTACTAAGGTAGTGTAGGAATTTGCTACTAAAGGCTCAAGATTAAAAGTGTATTTTTGTACCTCTTCTAAAGCCTTTTGCTTACTAAGTGCTGAGTTTAAATCACAACTTGCAATCAAACTTCTTATATAAAATTCTCCAAGTTCTATACCTTTTTCTAAAATATTAAAAAGTAATTTTTCTTGATGGCTTGCTACAAGTTCAGCCGGATCTTTTCCACCTTCTATTAAGACTACTTTTCCATCAATTTTTGCTAAACTTAGCAAATGTGCTGAACGCACAGCAGCATTAAGTCCTGCATTATCATTGTCAAAACACAAAATTACTCTTGCTTCTAATCTTTTTATTAAAGGTATGTGATTTTCACCCAAAGCAGTTCCCAAAACCGCTACAGCATTTTTAAATCCTGCTTTATGAAAGGCTATAGCATCCATATAGCCCTCACAAATTATCATTTCTTTTTGTTTATAAATGGCATCTTTTGCTAAATTGAGTGCATAAAAAACGCGTGATTTATCAAAAAGTTTGCTTTGGGGAGAATTAACATATTTTGCCATATTTGTTTCATCTAAAGTTCTACCACCAAAGCCTATAAGCAAATTTTTATGATCATAAATACTAAAAGTAATGCGGTTGATAAAACTTGCATAAGCGCCATTTTCATTTTGTTTTATCGCACCTACCTCTAAAGCTTCTTCTTGAGTGATTTGCTCATTTTGTAAAAGTCTTAGTGTTTCATTAGAACTTGGCGCAAAGCCTAGTTCAAAGGTTCTGATATCCTCATCATTTAAGCCTCTTTTATAAAGATAAGCTAAAGCTTCTTTGTTTTTAGCTAGGTTTTGTTTATAAAAAGCATTAAGAGTAGGCAAGATATGAATGATGGATTTTTTATTATCTTGTTTTTGCGAGGTATAAGTAAGTGAAAAATTACTCCATGAAGCAACTTTTTCCACCGCTTCAACGAAGTTTAATTTCTCATAATCCATTACAAATTTAAAAACATTACCCCCGGCCTTGCATGCAAAACAATGATAAAATCCTTTAATAGAATTAATATGCATACTAGGATTTTTATCATCATGAAAAGGACAAACGCAAACATAGCTTGAGCCTTGTTTTTTTACTTCAACATAATGAGCTATGATATCAACAATATCTGTTTTTTGTAAAAGTTGTTCTATACTTGCTTGTTCTATCATCTTTAAACCTTAAAGAAAATTATATAAGCATTTAGCTATAATTGTTATAAATTTGAAAATTAAGTTGTAAGGTTATGGATTTTTTCTTTGTAGAATACCGCGATCCTTTATTTGGTCTTATTGTTTTAACTGCTTTGGTTTTTATCATAGCTAGCTCACATTATATATGGCGTATTTTTGCAAATAAAGATCAAAAAAGCAAACTTGATCGTTTTGTAAAAAAATTTGAAATTAATTCCACACACCAACAAATTTTAAAAAATGCCAATTTAAGCATAGAAAATTTAAATTTCTTAGCTCAAATTTTTACCAAAAGTGGTGAATTTGAAAAAGCTGTGGGGATTTATCTCATAGCTTTGCAAAAAGCAAATGAAGCAAGCCAAAAAGAATTTATCTTTTTTTCACTAGCACAAGTTTATCTAAAAGCAGGATTTTTAGAGCGTAGTGTAGAAGCTTTGTTAAATGCCTTAAAAATTAAAGCACGTAATAAAGAAAGCTTAAAACTTTTAAAAATTGTTTATTTAAAACTCAAAGATTATGACAAGGTTTTAGATGTTTTAGAGTGTTTGTTTGAGCTAGGAGAAAATATATATACAGAAAAAGCCTTGATAAAAGCTTTAAAAATTCAAGCAAGTTCTAAAGAGCAAGAACAAAAACTAAAAGAAATTTTAGCTTTGAGCAAGGATAATGAGTATATTTTAAGACTTTGCTTTTTGCATTATAAAGATAAACTTACTCAAATGCCTCAATTTGAAAATGTCATTGATTTGCTTAATGAATGCAAAAGTCCGCTTAATCTTGAAGATGAAAAATACCACGAGTTTTTTTATGCAAAAAATTTAAGCAACAAAGCTATTCCTATCAAAAATCATAAACTAAAAATTTTAAAAATTTTAAACGATAATGAGCTAAGTGCAAATCTTAGCTTTACTTATGTATGTAATAATTGTAAAAATCAAAGTCCTTTGTTTTTTTATCATTGTCCATTTTGTTATGAATTTGGAAAATGTGAGATTTATTATGAGGTAAAAGCTTGAAAAATATTGAAATTTATACTGATGGTTCTTGCTTAAACAACCCTGGCTTTGGAGGGTGGGCTTATGTTTTAACTTATAAAAATCATCAAAAAGAACAAAGTGGGGCGTGTGAGAATACAACAAACAACCGCATGGAATTAATGGCTATTATAGAGGCTTTAAAAGCTTTAAAAGAACCATGTGAGGTAAAGTTATACACAGATTCAAATTTAATGGTACAAAGTATTAATGAATGGCTTGAAGGTTGGGTAAAAAAAGATTTTAAGGGTAAAAAAAATATTGATCTTTGGAAAGAGTATTTAAATGTAGCTAAAGATCATAAAATAACTGCTTTTTGGATCAAAGCGCACAATGGCCATGAATTAAATGAGCGTTGTGATGAGCTAGCAAGAAATGCAGCCTTAAAGCTCCAAGAAGAAAGGTCAATAAATGCTTAAAAAACTCCAAGAAAGATTAAATTATCATTTTAAAAATGAGCAATTGCTTATCGAAGCTTTGACGCATAAAAGTTACAAAAAGCCTTATAACAACGAAAGATTAGAGTTTTTGGGTGATGCTGTGATGGATTTAGTGGTAGGGGAGTTTTTGTTTTTTAAATTTCAAAAAGACTCAGAAGGAAATCTTTCTAAACTTAGAGCAGCTTTGGTGAATGAAAAATCTTTTGCAACTTTAGCGCAAAAACTTGATCTTGGAGCATGTATTTTTATGTCTATTGCAGAAGAAAATAACGATGGACGCAACAAACCTTCCATACTTTCTGATGCTTTTGAAGCACTAATGGGGGCTTTGTATTTAGAAATAGGTTTTGAAAAAACTAAAAATATAGCATTAAATTTGCTTAATGAAGTTTATCCGCATATTGACACACAAAGTTTGTTTAAAGACTATAAAACAAGACTTCAAGAAATTACACAAGCAAATATGGCAGGCACGCCTGAGTATGTAGTGGTAAAAGCTTTTGGGCCTGATCATAAAAAGCAATTTGAAATCGCAGTAAAAATTCAAGGCATAGAAGTAGCAAGATCTATAGCAGGTAGTAAAAAAGAAGCCCAACAACAATGTGCTAAAATCGCACTTGAGAAATTAGGAAAACTATGAATAGTTTTGGAGTAAGATTTAAATTTACAAGCTTTGGCGAATCTCATGGTCAAGCTATAGGTTGTGTGATAGATGGTATGCCAGCAGGGGTGAAATTTGATTTTGATTTTTTGCAAGAAATGCTAGATAAAAGAAAGCCAGGTCAAAATAAATTTAGCACTCCTAGAAAAGAAGAAGATAAAGCTCAAGTTTTAAGTGGAGTTTTTGAGGGTTATACAACAGGAACTCCTATAAGTGTTTTGGTGTATAATGAAAATACACGCTCAAAAGATTATGAAAAAGATGTATTTCGTCCTGCACATGCTGATTTTACTTATTATCACAAATATGGCATTAGAGATTATAGAGGCGGTGGAAGAGCTAGCGCTAGAGAAAGTATAGCAAGAGTAGCAGCAGGAGCTGTAGCACAAATGCTTTTAAAAGAATTTGACATAGAGATAATGAGCGGAGTTTTTGGAGTAGGAAGCATTGATAGCAAACTTAGCAATGATGAGTTTGATTTTGATTATGCTAAAAATAGTGAAGTTTATGCTTTAGATAAAAATTTAGAGCAAAGTTTTAAAGAAGAAATTTTAAAAGCTAAAAAGGCAAAAAACAGCATAGGCGCTAGAGTTTTTACTAGAGTGAAAAACCTTATAAAAGGTTTAGGCGAGCCTTTGTATGATAAGCTTGATTCTAAACTTACTCATGCAATTATGGGGGTAAATGCGGTTAAGGCTATAGAAATAGGAAGCGGTATTCAAAGTAGTTATATGTATGGAAGCCAAAATAATGATGAGTTGAAAGATGGGGTGTTTTTAAGCAATCATAGCGGTGGGATCTTAGGCGGAATTTCTAATGGGGACTTTATCGATATAAAAACATATTTTAAGCCAACTCCTTCTATATTTTTACCCCAACAAACGCAAAATATTCAAGGAGAAAATGTTATACACGAGTTAAAAGGCAGGCATGATCCTTGTGTGGGTATAAGAGGTAGTGTTGTGGTAAATGCTATGGTAGCAATTTGCATGGCTGATGCCTTGCTTTTAAATGCAAGCTCAAATTTGCAAAATTTACAACGAGTTTATGGAAAAAACAAATAAAAATTTAATACTTATTTAGATATGATGATAAAATATCTTTAAAAAAGGGAGAAATATGAAAAAAAATATTGTGTTTTTTGAAGTTAGAGGTGGTAGCGATAAAGGTGAAGATGGCCATAGAAAAGATACTATGCCTATGGTGAATGCCTTAAAAGAACAAGGTTGGAATGCTGAGGTTATCTTTTTTGAAGTTGAAAAGAAAGATGAAATTTATGAATATGTAAAAAACAATGCTGATGCTTATGTTTCTAGAATCAACCCGGGAAATTTAAAAGAAGAAAACGAGTATTTTGATATGCTTAGAAAACTTTGTGCAAATGGTGTTATAGGTATGCCTCATCCTGACGCGATGATAGGATATGGCGCTAAAGATGCGCTTACCAAGCTTAATAAAACGGCTTTAGTGCCTGAAGATACTTATGCGTATTATGATATCAAAACTTTTAAAGAAAGTTTTCCAAAAACTTTAGCAAAGGGTGAGAGGGTTTTAAAACAAAATCGTGGTTCAACGGGTGAGGGAATTTGGCGTGTAAGATTGATAGATGAGCTACCAATGGGGACGACAAGTGTGCCATTAAATGCAAAAATCAAATGCACAGAAGCAAAAGATAATCACACAGAAGAAAGAGAACTTGGTGAGTTTATGGACTTTTGTGAGCAATACATTATAGGTGATAATGGTATGCTTGTAGATATGACTTTCTTGCCGCGTATCAAAGAAGGTGAAATTAGAATTTTAATGCTTTATCATACTCCAATTTATGTAGTGCATAAAAAGCCTGCAGAAGGTGCTGATGCATTCTCTGCAACACTTTTTTCAGGTGCAAAATATAGATATGATGAGCCAAAAGATTGGCAAGGATTGGTTGATTGGTTTTTAGCAACCTTACCTGAAATTCGTTCAAAACTTGGAAATTATGATATTCCTTTGATTTGGACTGCTGATTTTATCTTAGATACAGATGAAAATGGTAAAGATAAATATGTTTTAGGTGAGATTAATTGCTCTTGCGTAGGATTTACTTCTCCTGCTGAATTTGTTGATCCTATTGCTAAAAAAGTAGCTCAAAATATCATTGATATCGTAAGTAAAAATTAACCCTTGTTTTAACAAGGGTTTTTTGAAAACTCATTATGCTTTTAACTATACTTTATATTATCGGAATTACTGTTGATGCAATGACAGGAGCTATTGCTGCGGGAAGACATAAAATGGATCTTTTTGGAGTGATATTTATAGCTTTGGTAACAGCTATTGGCGGAGGTTCTATTAGAGATATTTTGCTTGATCATCATCCGCTAACTTGGATTAAAACTCCTGAGTATGTGATTTTAATTTGTGTTGCAGCTATGATTACAACAAAAATTGCCAAATATGTTATAAGGCTTGAAAAACTTTTTTTGATTTTAGATGCTATAGGTTTGGTTGTTTTTAGTGTTTTAGGTGCACAAATTGCAATACAAATGGGGTATGGTTTTATAGTGGCTGTGAGTTCAGCTGTAATTACTGGTGTATTTGGTGGGATATTAAGAGATATATTGTGTGCTAGGATACCACTTGTATTTCAAAAAGAAATTTATGCGGGTGTTGCTATATTAACAGGGGCTTTGTATTATATATTGTATATTTTGGGCGTAGATGAGTTATGGGTAATTCTTGCTTCATTGATTGTAGGAACCATAGCAAGACTTTTGGCGATATATTATGGTTTAAGTTTGCCTATATTTTCTTTTAAAGATGGAGAAAATAAAGAAAGTTAAAATTCTATCTTATAAATTCTTAAAGGATAAGCCTTATTATCCATAGTATTTTCATAAAATCTTACAAGCTTGTTAGTAGGTAAATTTATTTATATTTTTTACTTTTAGAATATTTATTTGATGTATTGGTTATAAATTAAGTTTAGTTATGGAAAATTACTATTTTTGATATTTTTGTAATTAGAAGTTAAAAAGTGGTGACCCATACGAGACTCGAACTCGTGTTACCGCCGTGAAAGGGCGATGTCCTAACCGCTAGACGAATGGGCCAAATATTAAATAAGAAATGAAATTATATCTTATTTAATTTAAAAAAAACTTAATTATTTTACAAAGCGCAGATAAAAATAGCCAAATACACCTGAAGCTAAGGAAGCTAGTAAAATAGCAAAATTATCCACAAAATTAAATATATCACTTACTTCATAGGCAAGGGCGTCTATAAAAAAGCTCATGGTAAAACCTATGCCTGTGAGTATACAAACCCCATAGAGTTGTTTAAAATTAGTATCTTTTGGCAGTTTTGCAAGTTTAAATTTAATTGCCATATAAGCAAAGCCAAATACACCTAGTTGTTTTCCAACAAACAAGCCTAAGAAAATCCCTATACTTACACCGCTAAATAGCATATGTACTTCAATTTTTGAAAGATCAACCCCTGCATTGGCAAAAGCAAAAAGTGGTAGTATTATAAAAGCTATCCAAAATTTTAAACCATGCTCGATTTCTTCTAATAAAGCATGGTTGTTTTTTGTAAATACAGGTATAAATAAAGCTGTGATGATACCTGCCAAAGTTGCATGCACTCCACTTTTTAATACACTAAGCCAAAGTAATGCTCCAAGTATATAATAAAATGATTTTCTTTCATTGCCCAAGCGATTAAGTAAAAATAGACCCACAATACAGCAAAAAGCAACAAAAAAAGCTAAAGTTGAAAGCTCTCCTGTATAAAAAATAGCAATGATTAAAATAGCTCCTACATCATCAAAAATCGCTAAAGATACTAAGAATATTTTTAAAGAACTTGGTATGCGTTGTTTTAGCATTGTAAGTATAACTAGGGCAAATGCAGTATCAGTTGCCGTTGGTATAGCCCAACCTTTTAAAACATAAGCATCGTTAAAATTGATAGCACAAAATATCAAAGCAGGCGCAACTATATCACCTATAGCAGCCATTAAGGGTAGGTAATATTACTAAGAGTTTTAAACTCTCCTTGAACAAATTCTTTTTTTAATTCAAGTCCTATGGCAAAGAAAAAGATTGCAATAAGACCATCATTAATCCACAATAAAGAAGGCTTAAAAAGTTCCCAAGCACCTACTTTTACACCCATTTCTACACTTAAAAAATCCATATAGTGTTGTCCATAAGGACTATTTTTAAGTAGCAAGGCAAAGATCGTTGCTAATAAAAGCAACAATCCTCCTAAAATTTCAAGTGATAAAAAGTTTTGGAAACTTCTTAATTTCATTTTTTAAAATTATAAATAAGTTTTAAGTAAACATATCCAACTATAGCGCTTAATAATGAAGCTACTAAAATTGCAAGTTTGTCTGAATATGCAAAAATATCACTATTTTGATAAGCTAGGCCATCTATAAAAAAGCTCATAGTAAAACCTATACCTGTGAGTATACAAACCCCGTAAAGTTGTTTGAAATTAACATTTTGTGGAAGTTTTGCTAGTCCTAGTTTTATACTAATATATGAAAATAAAAATACTCCAATTTGTTTTCCCAAAAATAATCCTAAAATAATACCTAAGCTAACCGAAGAAAACATAAAGCTTGGATCCATATCTTTTAAATCAACTCCCGCATTTGCAAAAGCAAAAATAGGCAAGATGAAATAACTCACCCAAGGTGCTAAGTCGTGTTCTATTTCTTTTAAAAAAGACTCACCGCTTTTTGTTTGAAGTGGTATAAATAAAGCAGTAATCACACCTGCCAAAGTTGCATGCACCCCACTTTTTAACATGCTTATCCAAAATACTATAGCTATGATGATATAAAAAGATTTTTTGGTAACGTGGAAATGATTTAGCAAATAAAGTGCTAAAATACACACCAAAGCAGCAATCATAGCAAAAACTGAAAGTTCGCTTGTATAAAATAAAGCAATCACAATAATCGCGCCTAAATCATCAAAAATAGCTAAAGAAAGTAAGAATAATTTTAAAGAAGTAGGTACTCTTTTGCCTAAAAGCATTAAAATACCAACCGCAAAAGCTACATCAGTAGCCGTTGGTATAGCCCAACCTTGCAAAGCAAAAGGATCCTTATAGTTAAAAAACGCAAAAATCAAAGCAGGCACTATCATACCACCAAGTGCAGCAAATACAGGTAAAGACATAGCCTTTATGCTATTGAGTTGCCCTCTTGTTACTTCATATTTTAATTCAAGTCCTATAGCAAAGAAAAAGATTGCAATAAGGCCATCATTAATCCATAAAAGTAAAGGTTTGAAAATTTCTAAACTTCCAGCTTGAAAGCCAAAAGGAATATTTAAAAAGTTAGTATATTGATCCGTTAAAGAACTATTTTGTAAAATGAGTGCAAGTACGGTAAAAAATATTAGCAAAACACCAGGAAAAGTTTCACTTTTAACAAAGGTTTGAAGTCTTTGCATAAATAGCCTTTTTAAATTTTTATTAACGTGTTATTTTAACATAAAAAGGCTTGAAATTTAAAGTTTAAGCAGAAAAACTGCTTAAACAGGTATAACGCGTATATTTGGACTAAGTTCTTCTTGTAAGATATTTTCTATAGCATATAAGGTTGCACCACTCCCACTTGAACAGCCACTACATGCTCCAAGATAACGTATATATATATCTATATTTTTATTGTCACTTTTTTGGATATCAATTACTTCTAAATCTCCACCATCACCGTGTAGCATTGGACGCACATCGCTATCTAAAACAGCTTCTACTGCTTTTAGCTGTTTAACCATGGTCATATCATCAAAAGCAATATCGGCTTTGCTTTGATCTTTTAGCTTTTCTCTTTCCATTTCAGCTCTAGTTTCAGCTAAAATATCTACAAGATAATAATCTTTTTTCTCATGTCCTCCAGGCTTAACACAAGATTTACAAAAAGCACCTGCTTTGGTAAATTGCGTTATTTCTTCTACTGTATGTAAATCATTTAGTTTGATTACTTCTTTAATGGTTCCAAGGCTTACCCTAGCACATTCACAAACTATGATTTGATCTTCAAAATCCTCAGGATTAACACCTTTATAATGCGCCGCAGCTTGTTTGATAACATCATAAGCCATAACTGAGCAGTGCATTTTTTGCGGTGGAACTGCAGGAGTTTCGGGATTATCTCTCATAGCAAATTCAACATCTAAATTTGTAATTTTTACAGCCTCATCTACGGTTTTACCTATACAAAGATCAACCATAGTATCACTACTTGCTATCGCTGTACCACAGCCAAAGCTTTTAAATTTAGCATCAATGATTTTATCAGTTTTTTCATCTACCAACCAATAAAGCCTAACCGCATCACCACAGCTTTCAGCTCCAAAATCTGCAACAATAAGTTTTGCATTTGCTTTTTGTGCATCTTCTTGTGTGAATTCGCCCATATGTTGAGGGTTATTCATTCTATCTTGTACTTTTTGAGAATACTCATCCCAAATTGATCCGCCAATTAAATTATTCTTTGCCATTTTTTATCCTTTAAATATTTTCAGGCTTATATGCATAAGTACTTGAGATTGCTCTAAGTCTTTGCGTTGCTTTTTTTATTTGCTCTGCTGCATAATCAATTTCATCTTCTGTGTTAAATCTTGATAAAGAAAGTCTTAGGGCAGTATGAGCTAAATCGTTTTCAGCGCCAATTGCCTCCATGATAGGATTGCTCTCAAGTGCTTCGCTAGCACAGGCTGAACCGGTGCTTGCTGCTATACCATTTTTGTTTAAATCCCAAAGCATAGCCTCGCCTTCTACGCCTTTAATGCTTGCTAAGATGGTATTAGGAACCCTTCTTGATCTATCTCCAACTACACTTGTATCAGGCATAGCTAAAATTAAATCTTCTAATTTATCTCTTAATCTTCTAATGTGTGAGTTTTCAAAATCAAGCATAGTATTTGCAATTCTTAAAGCTTCTGCCATTGCTATAATATATGGCACATTTAAAGTTCCGCTTCTTCTACCGCCCATATGCTCACCACCATGTAAAAGCGGAGTTAATTCTATATCTTTTTTAATATAAAGTCCACCTACACCTTTTGGACCATGGAATTTATGTGCAGAAAATGAAGCAAAATCAACTCCAGCTTTTGCAAAATTAACCTTGATTTTCCCAACAGCTTGAGTTGCATCAGTATGAAATAATGCTCCATATTCATGAGCAATTTGAGCCATTTCTTCTATAGGAAAAATCATACCAGTTTCATTATTTGCCCACATAATGCTTACTAGGGCAGTTTTATCTGAAATAGCTTCTTTTAGATCTTTTACACTAGAAACACCCTCATGATCAACGCCAAGTTCTATGACTTTTACTCCTAAAGATTTTAAAAACATAGCACTAGCTGCTACTGCAGGATGTTCTACACTAGAAATAATTACTTCATTTCTATCGCTATTTAAAATTCTATCAAAATATACACCTTTTAATACCCAGTTGATACTCTCTGTGGCACAGGAAGTGATAATGATGTCATCTAAATCGCTTGCCCCAAGTCCTGCATAAAGTTTATCCATAGCTTCTTTTAAAGCAGGGTGAGTTGCACTACCCCATTGATGAAGGCTGTTTGGATTACCATAATGTTCTTTTAAAAAAGGTTTCATAAGCTCATAAGCTTCTGGTGCAAGTTGTGTTGTTGCATTATTATCTAAATATACTTTCAAAATTACACTCCTTTAATTAGGATAATTTTTATCTTTTTTGTTAATATACACTAAAATGTTAAATTTAACATTAAACTAAATGGATTTAACTTGTGTAAAATTTTTTATTATTTTAGCACAAGTTAAGCCATTGCATTTAAATATGAGTGTAAAATTTTATTAATGCTTGCTTGTCTTTTGCGATTTTCTAAAAATTGGGTATCTAAAAGTTCTTTTTGAGTATTAATTTTTTCAAGATCGATATTAGAATCATTTTGATTAAACTCTTTTTTTAAAGCTTCAAAATCTTTGCTAATTTGCTCACTATAAAGACTATAAATAGAACTTGAATTAGCAAATTCTTGCATGTTGATACTGTGTTGATAGTTGATGTATTGTTGAAAGAAAACTGAAAGTTTATCTTCTGTGGTGTTGTTTTTATCTACTCCATTGATATATAAATATAAATCAAAACTCATTTTTTCTTTATTGCTTTCACTTAGATAATCTTGCATACTCATTTGACCTCTCATGAGTTTTTGAAAATTTACATTAGAAGACATATCTAACTCAATAGGAGTTAAAAAGAAATTAGCCTTTTGATTATTTTGTTCTTTTAAATCATGATAAATATAATTAAGCAATAATCCACTTTTAGAAACTTCGCCTTGTCGGTTTAGATAAGGTCTTATGATAGGATTACTAGCCGTGTTTTCAATGCTCGCATTGAATGCAAAGTCTCCTATTTTGTTATCAAGCATTAAGGTATTTAGATTTTTATTTGCTTCTTTTGCATTTTGTAAACTTTTGGCATTTTCATAAACTTTTAAAATTTTTCCTTCATAAGTATAGCTATAACCTTGATTTAATTCTGAAATTTGTGCTTTACTTAAAAAACTATTATCATTTTTTTGAAATTCATGATTGATGGTTTTTAGTGTATTATGATAAGTGTTTAAAAGTCTTGGTAAGTCTATTTTGTTATAGTTTAAATTTTCATCAAGCTTTATAAGTTGTTTTGAAATTTCTCTTATGCTTTTTATATTAATATCATAATCAAGAGGCAAAGCAGCCGTTTTATTAAGATCTTTTTCAAAAAAACCTTGCTCATTGATTCTAAAACCAAACTCGCTTGCATAGCTTACTTCATAATCTAAATTAGAACCTTTTATATCAAGTAAATCACTTTTAATATTGGTATTTTCTTTTTTTTCTTCCGCGTGTCCAGTCTTTGCAAAAGGATAATTTGCAAAATTCTGATACGGATTGACATTAGAATTTACAAACATAACTCTTCTCTTCAAAAATATTGCTTAGCCTTAAAAAAGCAAAAGCTATGCCAAAATTTTTGAATCGAAGAGAAAAATTAAGCGTAAATGTCAAGCAATCCTGAACTAGTGCTAGGAGTAGTAGTTGGAGCAGGGTTTGCATTTACGCCTTCAAGTACTTGCATTACTGCATTTTCATTGGCTTCTATGGTTTTTTTCATCATAGTAGTTGCAATGTTAAGCATTAAACTTGCTTGGTTGTTAGTAACTTCGCCCATAACATACTCCTTTTGTTTGGATTAGTAATATTATCGGCAAAGTTTGGTTAATATTAAGCTATATTATAAATTTTTGATAAGTAGTGATTGTGAGTGTTTTCTTTTGCTTCAAGCATATCGATATAGTTTTTAAACTCATCCATATCTTTAAAAAGATTTTTTATGGTAGTGTTAATTTCGCTAGAAAAATTTTGAAGATTGCTTTGTGTTTTTAAATATCTTTCTATTTGATAAATTCTAGCGATTTCTCTTTCATACTCATCTTGAGTTATTCTTTTTGCACTAAATTCTGCATTTAGTATTTTTTTATCATTGATAATAAATGATTTTTTTTGATTGTTGATTTTAAATTCAACGATAAATTCTTCTTTTGAATTAATAATTTTTAAGTATTTTAATTTAGCTTTATTTTCTAATAAAAGATAGCTTATACACTCTAAAAACATATGTGTAAAAATTTCTCTTTCAAAGATATTTTGACAAATATCGGTGTATTTTAAACCCAAGCTTTGTTGATGATCTAAAAAAGCTATATTTGACATGATCCATCCTTTTTTCATGACTTTTTATCATGAAAAAGCAAAAATCATTCCAATTATTGTGTATCAATCATTTTTAGCATATTGATAGTATCTTCAAATTCAAAACTTTCTTCAGGATTTTGACTAAGAAATTGTTGCATAAAGTCTTTTTTAGCGATAGCCTGATCAAGTTCTTTATCAGTGCCTTTTTGATAAGCACCAATTCTAAGTAAAACCTCATTTTCTTTAAGCAAAGAATTTAAACGTTTAAATTTTCTAGCAGCTAGTTTGTGTTCATCACTAATAATATCACCCATAACCCTTGAGGCTGAATTTTGTATATTTATAGGTGGATAAATTCCAAAGTCAGTAAGTTCGCGACTAAGCACTATATGCCCATCAAGTATTGATCTGCTTTGATCAGCTATTGGATCACTCATATCATCTCCATCAACCAACACGGTAAAAAATGCTGTTATAGTGCCTTTACCTTCTTCTTTTCCTGCGCGCTCCATAAGCTGAGGTAAAAGACTTAAAACGCTTGGCGGATAGCCTTTTGTCGTAGGTGGTTCACCTAGAGCTAGGCCTATTTCTCTTTGAGCCATAGCAAAACGCGTTACACTATCCATGATAAATAACACATCTTTGCCTTGTTCTTTAAAATACTCAGCCACACTCATAGCGCAAAATGCTCCGTATTTTCTCATCAGCGCACTATCATCACTTGTTGCAACGATGATGACAGTATCATCAAGTTTACCACCAAGATTTTTTTGTATAAATTCAGGAATTTCTCTACCGCGCTCACCGATTAAAGCTATGACTTTAATCGGAGCTTTGGAATTTTTTACTATCATGCCCATAAGGGTTGATTTACCAACCCCACTTCCTGCAAAAATCCCAAGCTTTTGTCCTACCCCACAAGTTAAAAGCGCATCTATTGTTTTAACTCCTACTGGAAAGACTTCCTCTATCAAACCTCGTTTCATTGCATCAATGGGTGCACGCATAATAGGCATAAATTTACTTGCCTCAATAGGTCCTTTACCATCTTTTGGTCGCATAAAAGGATCAACTACTCTTCCTAAAAGTTCATCACTAACACCTATTTGCATACCCGCATCATTAATAAAAGCACGATCGCCTATTTTAAAACCTTCCACAAAACCAAAAGGACTCAAATAGCTTAAATTCTCATCTACTTCTACCACCATAGCCATAGCTTCTTTGCTCTCATCTTCACTAGAAACTATTTTAATAATATCACCTATGCTAGTTTTTAAACCATTTATTTCTATACTAGTACTTGAAATTTTAGTAATTTGTCCAAAAACACTAGCAAGATTTTGTGAAGCAATTTTGCTACGAAGTTTTTCTAAACCCATTAAAACCTAACCTGTTTTGCTGAGTTAATTAAGGTAAAAAATTCTTTTCTTGTTTTTTCACTTTTTAAAAAGCTACCTCTTAATGCTGAAGTGCTAGTAGTAGAATTTGCCTTTTGCACCCCACGCATTTCAACACACATATGTCTTGCTTCAATAACCACCCCAACGCCTTTTGCACCTACATGTTCCATTAGTGCTTCTGCGATTTGCTCTGTGAGTTGTTCTTGAATTTGTAAGCGTCTTGCAAAAACTTCTACAAGGCGTGGAATTTTACTAAGACCTACGACTTTTTTATCCGGTATATACGCAACATGTACGCGCCCAAAAAAAGGTAAAAGATGATGCTCGCAAAGACTATAAAATTCTATATCTCTTACTAAAACCATTTCATTGTTTGAACTTTCAAATAAGGCATCATTTAGTATTTGTTTTGGATCTTGTTTATAACCGCTATTTAAAAATTCAAAAGCTTTAAAAACTCTTGTAGGGGTTTTTAAAAGTCCTTCTCTTTGCGGATTTTCCCCGATAATTTCTAACATATTTTTTACTGATTGTTCAAATTTTTCTTGCATTTTTTCTCCATCAAAAATTAAAATTTTAACATATTTTTATTTTTATATAAAGTGATAAGGAAAATTTTGGTATATTATCAAAAAATTTTATTTAAAAAGGGAAAATATTATGGAAGTTACAGCAAAACTAATTGATTTTGCAAATGCAAATGCTACTGTGAAAATTGCTCAAGGAGCTATTAAAGCAGAAGTTGAAAAATTAGCTAAAAAAGCGTCTAAAACTATGAAAATGGATGGTTTTAGAGCAGGAAAAGTTCCTGTTGCTGCTATACTTAAAAGATATGAAAAAGAGCTTACAAGAGATGCGGAGCAAGATCTTTTAAGAAATGCTGTAGATGGTGCTTTAAAAGAAGTTAAAAAAGAGGCTAAAGATTTAGTAGGTGAGCCATATTTTGAAAAATTTGATAGAAAAGATGGCGATATTGAAGCTCAAATGGTATTATCTTTTAGACCAGAAGTAAAATTAGATGGATATGAAGAACTAATTCCAACTTATAATACACCAAAAGTAACTCAAAAAGAAATTGATGCAAAAAAAGAAGAATTATTAAAAAGATTTGCCACTCCTGAAGCGATTAAAGAAGCAAGAGCTTTAAAAGAAGGCGATTTTGCTAAATTTGATTTTGAAGGTTTTGTTGATGGTGAAGCTTTTGATGGCGGAAAAGCTCAAAATTATGTTTTAGAAATTGGTTCAAAACAATTCATACCAGGATTTGAAGAAGGTATGATTGGTTTAAAAGCAGGTGAGGAAAAAGATATTAATGTAACTTTTCCAAAAGAATATGGTGCAGCGCATTTAGCAGGAAAAGATGCGGTATTTAAAGTAAAAATTCACGAAATTCAAGAACTTAAATTACCTGAGTTAAATGAAGAGCTTTTAAAAAGCTTGTTACCTGAAGAAAAAGAACCAAGTGTTGAAAAATTAGATGCAAAATTAAAAGAACAACTAAAAAATGAAAAAATCTTTAAACTTATCAATGATGAGCTTAAAAATCAATTTGCAGAAGCTTTGGTAGCTAAGTTTGACTTTGTTTTACCAAGAAATATAGTAGAGCAAGAAACAGATATGCAATTTAGAAGCTCTTTGAGAACTTTAAGCGAAGAAGAATTAAAAGAATTTAAAGATGAGGCTAAATATAAAGAAAAAAGAGAAAGTTTTAAAGAAGATGCACAAAAAAGCGTAAAATTAACTTTCATTATAGACGAGCTAGCAAAACTTAGAAATGTTACAGTAAGCGATCAAGAATTAATCCAAGCGATTTATTTTGAAGCTTATAGATATGGTTTTAACCCGCAAGAACATTTAGATAATTACAAAAAACAAGGTGCATTGCCTGCTATTAAAATGTCTTTAATCGAAGAAAAACTTTTTGCTGATATTTTCAAAAAAAATGACAAAAAGAAAACTGAAAAAGAAAGTGAAAAATAATGAGCTCATACATACCTTATGTGGTTGAAAAAACAAGCAGGGGTGAAAGAAGTTATGATATTTATTCAAGACTTTTAAAAGATAGAATTATCATGCTAAGTGGCGAGATCAATGATGATCTTGCTGCTTCTATTGTAGCTCAGCTTTTGTTTTTAGAGGCTGAAGATCCTCAAAAAGATATTTATCTTTATATTAACTCACCAGGTGGGGTTGTAACCAGTGGATTTAGTATTTATGATACGATGAATTATATTAAAGCTGATGTAAGTACTATTTGTATTGGTCAAGCTGCTTCAATGGGTGCATTTTTGCTTAGTTGTGGTGCTCCAGGGAAAAGATTTGCTCTGCCAAATTCAAGAATTATGATCCATCAACCACTAGGTGGTGCAAGAGGGCAAGCAACTGATATAGAAATTCAAGCAAAAGAAATTCTAAGATTAAAAGCGATTTTAAATGATATTTTGGCTAAAAACACCAAACAAAAACTCTCTAAAATAGAAAAAGACACTGATAGAGACTTTTTTATGAGTGCTGTAGAAGCTAAGGAATATGGCTTAATCGATAAGGTTTTGGAAAAAAGTTTTAAATAAGGAAAAGCATAGCAATGTTAGATGATGATTTATTTGCTGATTTAAATTTAAGTAGCGATCCAACTCCAGCCAAAGAAGCTCCAAAAATTCAAAAAATTAGTGGAGGTGAATTTGAAAAATTTGCAAAGTCTATTTTGACTGAGCTTGTAAAAGATAATGTACCTCCAACACCAACTAATTATGGAGTTTATTTTCAAAAAATGCTTGAAGAACGTCCGGTAGCTTTTAAGAAAAAAGTTAGCGAGATTATGGAATTTGAGCAAAACGATGATGGTATCAAACGTGCAAATATAGAACAAGAAATCAAAAAAAGTTTTAGTTCTACTTCGGCATTATTGCAATACATTGCTATGATTTATAGACATCTTGAAACAGTTAAAGATATGTTAAGAAGACGTAATTCAGAACTTGCTATTAGTACAGGAAATTTAGCTGTTTCTAATGTAATTCACGCTCTTGAAGCAGATCTTTCAAGATTTTCTAGTATTTTAGATAAATATTCAGATGAGATTAAAGAAAGTTTTGATGAGGTTAGACAAACTTATAAACATATAGAAGAGCAAAGTGATTTTGACTCTAAATTTGGAGTTTATAATAAAAAATATTTTTTAGAAAATTTAGAAAAAAGCATTGAAAGTAATGCAAAATATAATTATCATACTTCCTTAATATTTTTTAGAGTAAAAGAAGAAATTCTTGAGCAAACTTATACTCAAAAAGAAAAAAATGCTTTTTTAAAAGGTGTGTGTAGAATTTTTAGTAAAAATGTCTCTTCAAGCGATATAGTAGCCCATTGTGGAAACAATATTTTTGCTATGATGATTTCTCATACAAATTTAGAAAAAGCACAAGAAATATGTAATAAAATTTTAGAATCTTTAGAAAATTCAAATTTTTTCCTAGCAGATAAAGAAATAGATGTAGATGTTGAAGTGGCTATAAGTGCTGTTAATCAAGATAGCAAGGGTGAAGAATTAATAGAAAAATGTATTGAAGCTTTAAAAGATTCAGGAAAAAATTTAGAACCCTTTATAATAGTGGAAAAAGAAAAATGATAAGAAAGATAATTACCTATCCTAATCCAAGATTATTTTTAGAGTCAAAAAAAGTAGAAAATTTTGATAAAGATTTACATATACTTCTAGATGATATGTATGAAACAATGATAGCTAATAAGGGCGTAGGCTTGGCTGCTATTCAAGTTGATGTGCCAATTAGAGCTTTGCTTGTAGATATTGGTGATGAAGAAGGTAAGCAAAAAGAAGATAAACAAACTCTTTTAGAAATTATTAATCCTATTATAATACCTTTAGATGATGAAAAAATTTCTTGTAACGAGGGTTGTTTAAGCATACCGGGTTTTTATGAAGATGTGATGCGTTATAAAAATATACAACTTGATTATCAAGATAGATTTGGCAAGCCACAAAGTTTGCAAGCACATGATTTTTTAGCAGTGGCTATTCAACATGAAGTTGATCATCTTGATGGGCATTTATTTATAGAAAAACTTTCTTTTTTAAAACGCCAAAAATTTGATAAAGACTTTAAGAAAAAATCCAAAAAGAACAAATGAAAAAACTAAAATGTGCAAGTTTTTCTACAGAGCTTGATATTATCGATGTAGAATCAACTTTCACAAGAGGTTTGCCAGGTTTTAGTATAGTGGGTCTTGCAAATTCTACCATCAAAGAAAGCACAGAAAGAGTTAAGGCAACTTTACTAAGTCAAAATTTCAATTTCCCAGCTCAAAAAATCACTATCAATCTTAGTCCATCAGATATCCCTAAAAATGGCTCTCATTTTGATTTGGCTATTGCGATTTTGATTTTATTTCAAAAAGAAAATTTAGATGACTTTTTTGTTTTTGGAGAACTTGGTTTAGATGGAAGTATTAAAAGCACTGCTAGTTTATTTTCTATCTTACTTTTTTTAAGTGCAAAAGTACAAAATGCCAAAGTAGTAGTACCAAAAGCTATAGCACAAAAAGCTTCGATGATACCTAACTTAACAATCTATGCTTTGGAAAATTTAGCCCAAGCTATGGATTTTTTTAAAGAAAAAAATTATGAGAATTATCATATAAATAATGCTCATCCTTTGTTTGAAAACGCCATAGAAATTAATAATCAAAAATATATAAAAAATTCTATTTACCTTTATGATTTTAAAGAAGTTAAGGGTCAAGAAAATGCTAAATTTGCATGTATAATAGCAGCTTTAGGTATGCATAATATTTTATTTGAAGGTAGTCCAGGTAGTGGTAAAAGTATGTGTGCTAAAAGACTTCCTTTCATCATGCCACCGCAAAGTTTGAAGGAAATTTTAGCTCAAAATGCCTATAAGTCATTAAATTCTTTAGACGATGATTTTAGTGCCAGTAGGGTTTTTAGAAGTCCTCATCATACAAGTACTAGGGCTAGTATTTTTGGTGGAGGAACCAAAAATGCCAAGATAGGAGAAATAGCACTTGCAAATGGAGGGGTTTTGTTTTTTGATGAGTTTCCCCATTTTTCAAAACAAATCATAGAAAGTTTAAGAGAGCCGCTAGAGGATTTTAAAATTCTTATTTCAAGAGTTAATACCAAGGTGATTTATGAAACTAAATTTTTATTTGCTTGTGCGCAAAATCCTTGTCCTTGTGGAAATTTATTTTCTAAAAGTCTTGCATGTCGTTGCCAAGAGATAGAAATTAAAAAATATAAAAATAAAATTTCATCTCCTATTTTAGATAGGATTGATCTTTATGTAGCTATGGATGAGATTTCACATGAAGATAAAACAAGTTTAAGCTCTGAACAAATGAGTGAAATGGTTTTTAAAGGATTTTTATTTCAAAAGCAAAGAAAACAAGAAGAATTTAATGCTAAATTAAATGATGAACAGCTGAAGCAATTTTGTATTTTAGATTCTACTGCGAATGAAATTTTGCAAAAGGCTATAAATTCATATAATCTCTCTCAAAGAGGGGTAAATAAAACCATAAAAGTAGCAAGAACCATTGCAGATTTAGAGCAAAGTGAGTTGATCTTAAAAACTCATATTTTAAAAGCATTAAGTTTTAGAATGAGAACTACATAGGAGTAAAAATGGATAATAAAAGTGTGGCGATCTTTATTGATGCAGAAAATATTCCTTCAAAATATGCAAAATCTATTTTTGATATCGCCTCTGATTATGGAGAAATCGTTATAAAACGAATTTATGGAGATTGGACACAAAAAAATATACAAAATTGGAAAGAACAAATCGCACAATATTCTATCATCGCTATGCAACAATTTAATTTTATAGCTAATAAAAACTCAAGCGATATGTATTTAATCACTGAGATTATGAGTTTTTTTTATGAAAAAGATATTGATATTTTTGTCATTGTTTCAAGTGATAGTGATTATACTAGTTTAATCCAAAGGCTTAAAGAGGGCAAAAAGCAAGTTATAGGTATGGGTTTAAAACAGGCTGTAAAATCTTATGTGAATTCTTTTAGTGAATTTTTTTATTTAGATCAAGATGAATCTAAAGAAAAAATATTAAGCACTAAAGAATATATCAAAGATTTAATTAATATCACAGAAGCCTTAATAGAAGAAAAAGGCCGTGCTGAATATGCTCAAATTCGCACCAATATGAATAGAAAACACGCAAATTTTATCCCTCAAAATTTTGGTTTTAAAAATTTTAGAGCTTTAGTAAAAGAGTTTTTACCACAAATGAAACAATTTAAAGAAGGTAATGAAAAAAATATTTATTTTCTTATTGAAAAAACAAAGGCTTAAAAATGGAAAATATCTTGATAGCCTTTTTAGTTGTTGTAATTTTAGCTTTTATATGGTATGTGTTTAAAAGTCAAAAAGAAAAAGCAAAATTAGAGTTTTTAAACCAAAACAATATAGCTTTGCAAAATCAACTTGCTAATTTAGAGTTTGAAAAAACTACACTCATAGAAAAAAATTCCAAACTTTTAGATGAAAAAATATTATATTTGTCTAAAAATGAGGCTTTAGAAGCAAAATTAGCTCAAAAAGAACAAACCCAGCAAGAACTTTTAAATATACATTTAAAAGAGCGTGCGAATTTAAAAGAAGAATATACCCAAACTTTAATAAAACTAGAAGAAAAATACAAGCAAAGCTTAGTAGAATTAAAACAAGAATTAGAACAAAATTTACAAAAACAAAATGCTAGTATTTTAAACCAAAACAAACTTATGCTTAATGAGGATACAAAAAAAATCTTAGAAGAAATTTTCTTGCCTGTGAAAAAAAGCGTTAAAGAATACAATGAAAGACTAAATTCAAATGAAGTTAGTCTTAAAACTCATATTGATAATATGTTTAAATTTAGCCAAAATATGACAGAAAATGCAGATAAGTTAGCTAAAATTTTAAAGGGCGATAAAAAAATTCGTGGTAATTTTGCAGAATTGCAACTAAAATCAGTTTTAGAAAATAGTGGTTTGGTAGAGGGCGTGCAGTATAAATTGCAAGAGAGATTTCAAGATGAGGGTAAAACCTATATTCCTGATGCGGTAGTATTTTTAGATAAACAAAAAAGTATAATCATAGATGCAAAATTTTCTTTACCAAGTGATTTTGCTTTTGAAGATATTAGTCAAAATACCTGCCTTGATCTAGCTTATAATCTAAAATCAAGAATTGATGAGTTAGCCAAAAAGCCTTATATGCAGTATGATAAACACACTTATGAGTTTGTTTTGCTTTTTATACCTTATCAAAATATCTTAGATTTGATTTTAAATGTAGATCTTGAAATTTATCAATATGCTTACAAAAAAAAGGTTTATTTAACTACACCAAATACTCTTTTTATGGCACTAAATACGATAAATATTTCATGGAAAAATATACAAAGTAATGAAAATATCCTAAAAGCTTTTGATGAGCTTGGCAAATTTCATGATAAATTTGCAGGTGTTTTAGATGATTTTGAAAAAATCAAAGAAAACATCAAAAGATTAAATACAAATGTAGATAATATGCAAACAAAGCTTACTCATGGAAGTGGAAATATTGCTTCAAGAGTGATAAAGCTTAAAGAGCTAGGTGCTAAAACCCAAAAGCTTATAAAATGTGAGATGAGCGATGAAAGTAGTATTTAAAGATAATATTTCTTATGAAAAAGAGCTTATTGAAAAAGGTTTGGATGAGTTTTTAATGATGGAAAATGCAGGCATAGAACTTGCAAATTTGATTAAGAAAAAAAGTAAAAACATAAAAAATGCTAAAATTTTATTTTTGCTTGGTACTGGTGGAAATGGAGCTGATGGACTTGTGGCCATTAGACACTTAAAAAAAGCTTTTGCCTATGTTATGCCATATAAAAAAAATACAATGTTTATCAAGCAAGAGCAAATTTTAAAAAATGTAGGTTTTAGTTTTTTAAGAAAAGAACCTAAATTTAAAGATTTTGACATTATAGTTGATTGTGTTTTTGGAAGTGGTTTAAATAGATCTTTAGATGAAAATTTACAAAGAATTTTTAAAAAAATTACTAAAAGCAAAGCTTTAAAAATAGCTTGTGATATTCCTAGCGGGCTTGGGCAAGAGCTATGTTTTAAGGCTGATTATACTCTTTGCATGGGGGTAATTAAAGAAATTTTGCTAGAAGATTTTGCAAAAGAATTTGTAGGTAAAATTAAAATTGCAAATTTGGGTTTAAAACCTTATATGCAAAATACTTCAAGTTTTTTACTAGAAAAAAAAGATCTAAAACTCATTACAAAAAAAGCTAGCTCAAATAAAGGTGATTTTGGTCATGTTTATATTTTTGCCAATAAAAGCGCAGGTACTTTAGCTGGACTTGGTGCTTTAGAGTTTGGAGCGGGGCTTGTATCTTTAGTGGCCAAAGAAAGCTTTTCGCCTTTGATTATGCTAAAAGATGATATCGAAGGTAAAATAAATGCAGCTGCTATAGGCATGGGGCTTGATGATTTAAGTATTTTAAAAGACGAAAGATTAAAAAACATTCCTTTAATCTTAGATGCAAATTGCTTTCAAAGTGAAAAATTACTTTCTTATCTTAATAGAGAAGATGTTGTTTTAACCCCTCATCCTAAAGAGTTTTCTATGCTTTTAAAACTTTGTTTTAATGAGGATGTAAGTGTAGAAGAAATTCAAAACAAACGCTTTTTTTGTGCAAGAAAATTTAGTTCTAAATTCCAATGTGCTTTGGTGTTAAAAGGGGCTAATCCCATCATCGTTCAAAAAGAAAAACTTTTTGTAGTAAATTGTGGCAATGAGGCTTTGGCAAAAGGTGGAAGTGGGGATGTGCTAAGTGGCATGATAGCAGCTTTACTTGGAGCTAAATTTAATGCTTTAGAAGCTGCTAAAAATGCAGTATTAGCTCATGCTTTAGTAGCTAAAAATTATAAGAAAAATAAAATTAGTTTTGATGCTTTAAAATTAATAAAGGGGTTAAAATGCTTATAAAACTAGCAGTTTTATTTAGTGGTAATGGAAGTAATTTGGAAAATATTTTAGAAAAATTACATAAAAAAACTTTTGGTAAAAATACCTTTGAAGTGGTTTTGTGCGTATGCAATAAAAAAGAAGCTTATGGCATACAAAGAGCTTTAAAATATGGTCTTGAAACTAAAATCATAGAACATGAAAAATTTACTTCAAGAGAAGAATTTGACGCAGAATTAGTAAAAATTATAAAAGAAAGTCAAGTAGATTTGACTATCCTAGCAGGATTTATGCGAATTTTAAGTCCTGTTTTCACTCAAAATATAAAAGCTATTAATCTTCATCCTTCTTTGCTTCCTTTATTTAAAGGTGCTCATGCTATCAAAGAAAGCTATAAAAGTGATATGAAAGTAGCAGGCATTAGTGTGCATTGGGTTAATGAAGAGCTTGATGGTGGTAAAATCATTGCACAAAAGGCATTTGAAAAAGCTAAATTAAGTTTTGAAGAGTTTGAAGATAAAATCCACCAACTCGAACATACACTTTTGCCTGAAACTATTGTAAAAATTTTTGAAAATGATTAATTTTTCATCATTATAATTACGCTTTTTGTTTAAGGAAAGTAAATGTTTGAATGGATTTTTAGTGTAGATGCTTGGGTGGTATTGCTTACCCTTACAGCTTTGGAGATTGTACTAGGGATTGATAATATCATTTTTCTAGCGATTTTAGTTTCTAAATTACCACCAGAGCATAGAGATAAGGGTAGAATTCTAGGTCTTGCTTTTGCGATGATTACTAGAATTTTATTGTTATTGTCTTTATTTTGGGTGATGAAACTTGTCACACCTTTATTTAGTATATTAGGTAATGAAATTTCGGGTAGAGATTTGGTGCTTTTGCTTGGAGGTTTGTTTTTAATAGTTAAGTCTATTAAGGAAATTAAAGAAAGTATAATGCACCAAGAGGAAAGTCAAAGCAATATAAAAATTAGCAATAAACTTTGGGTTGTAGTAGCTGAAATAGCCGTGATAGACATAGTATTTTCTCTTGATAGTGTTATTACTGCTGTGGGCATTGCTCAAGATATAGAGATTATGGTTATTGCTGTTATTGTTGCAGTTTTAGTTATGCTTTTTGCCTCTAAACCAATTGCAGATTTTGTGGAAAAATATCCAAGTATTAAAATCTTAGCTTTGGCATTTTTAGTAATGATAGGCTTTGTTTTAGTATGTGAAAGTTTTGATATCCATATAGATAAAGCATATATTTATACAGCTATGGCTTTTTCTTTGATAGTAGAAATTTTAAACATCATTTCGCAAAAAAAACAAACAAATAATTCTTAAAATATTTAGCATTTTTTATGCTAAATATTTTTTTATCTTGACTTTTAATATTTTTTTATGTAGAATAACGCTTTATTTTTGTACATCGGGGTGTAGCGCAGTCTGGTTAGCGCACTTGGTTTGGGACCAAGGGGCCGAAGGTTCGAATCCTTTCACCCCGACCATTTTTATAAATGGTGAGTGTAGCTCAGTCGGTTAGAGCATCAGATTGTGGTCCTGAGGGTCGTGGGTTCGATTCCCATCACTCACCCCATCAGCGCTCGTAGCTCAACTGGATAGAGCGACAGACTTCGGATCTGTAGGTTATGGGTTCGATTCCTATCGGGCGCACCATAAGCCTATTGTTACTTTTATTTTTATGCGCTCATAGCTCAGCTGGATAGAGCAACGGCCTTCTAAGCCGTAGGTCAGAGGTTCGAATCCTCTTGAGCGTACCACTTTTGCGGATGTGGTGAAATTGGCAGACACGCCAGACTTAGGATCTGGTGCAGCAATGCGTGAAGGTTCAAGTCCTTTCATCCGCACCACTAATTTAAAATTCTTTTAAGTATTTAAGTTTCGCGATTTATCTTAGTCATATTTATAACATAAATTAAATTTATAATATTACAAAACTAGGAAGATGCTATGGTAAATATATATCAAGTTAAAATTATTGAAAATTTTTGCAAGGATAAATTTAAAGAAGATACATGAACAAAAGATTTTTTTTTCATACCTTTTTAGCTCAAAATTTAGAAATTTACACCAATATAGAAGATCAAAAGTATGCCAAAGATACAATATTAATATATAAAAATTTTTGATATATGTATTATATGTATAAAAGATGAAGTCTCGGTAAGTCAAGAGTATTGTCAATTTAAAAAAGGTGTGATAGATCATATAGTTGTATATACCAATGAAAATATGAATGATGGTAAAATATCGCAACTATTAAGAGGTAGTTCTACATTAAAAATAGATAAATCAAATTGTTATGATAATCCAGATATTAAAGTTGTGTTTTCAGAAAAAGGCTTTTTATTTCAGGCTAGATTTAATAATTGTGAAAGTAAATTTAACGATACAATGACTATGTTTGCGCTTTCTTTGGCTTATCGTGAGAAAATGGAGTGTTATTTGAATTTAACTTCAAGTATTATAGATGAAGAAAATTATCATGATGTTATTGATATTAAAAAAGATTTTTATGTTTTTAATCTAAAGTATTTTTTTAGTAATCCAGTGCACTATAACTACCAACAAAAACATGCAATATGGAAAATTATATTTCAATATTACGATATTTTAGAACAACATCAAGAGCTTAAAATCCAGATAGAAAATCTTGTTGATATTTTGCATATTGAACAAAATCAAGAGGAAGATAAAAAGGAAAAAATAAAAGAGAATAAAAGAAAAAAAATCGAAATGATTTTTTTAATTATCGGTGGTTTTGTTACTTTAGCTTCGTTGGTCAGTGCATACAAAGACGCTATGGAATTATTTGGTTAAAATCATATATTATTTTGGCAAAACAAGCGTTTTAACTTTATAGTTAAATATGTTTTATGCAAAAATTAAAAGCCTTACTAAAATTTTGGAGTTTTTTATCCTCTTATGTCTCCTGTTCTATATTATTCTACATTCCTTCCGTTGTTT
>NZ_JAKMPU010000008.1:0-72517 GCF_025771175.1 Campylobacter sp. RKI_CA19_01128 | reverse complement strand
ATTAAATTCAATCCAAAAGCTTAATTTATAGTATTTTACACCAAAAAATATTTTTAACTTAAATTTTCATCCATAAAATTAAAAATTAGCTCTTTTGAACATTTTTTACATTTGTAAGCAATATTTAAATACTTAATTTTTATATGCAAACCATAATCAAGCTTGTGAATCATATCCTTACAAGCGCAAATATACTCAAATTTATCACTGCTCTCTTGCACCTGTTTTTGATTTAAATCTTTTTTATCTAAACTTTTTTTAAATTTACTAATTCTCATGTCATGTTCTACTATATGCTCTAAAAGCCATACTGAAACTATCTTATATAGCTTTTCTTTAAGATCATTTGTACTAGAACATTCACTAAGCAATACACTCATGTCTTTGATAATTTTCTTATGCATTGCTTTGTGTTCTGATAAATACGGATAATTTATAGAATACATATAATCTTCTTCATCTTTAAAATGGGTTCGCATATAATCAAAAAAATCACCCAATAATTCCTTGACTTCTGCTTTATAAATATGTCTATTTAAAAGATTAGCGGTTTTTTCTGCTAAAGCAAAAAGAGTTTGATGTTGCAAATCAATATCTGCATTTTCAATGCTGAATTTTTCATTCCATATTGGAAATGCTTCCATAAGACATCCTAAGCAATGCGAATATTTTTTTTACAAACTTTGCAGTTATATTTTACACCATTAAGAATTTGTAAATGAACACGATGAGGGATTTTATGCTTTTCATTTACACAACCACAAATATAAACAACATATTTTGGTGTTTCTTCAACAAAATGCTCTACAGTTAAATTTTCATCCTTATCAAAATCTACCTCATCGGTTTTTTGTTGTTTTTGTTTTTCATATCTATGATATTTCATATCTTCTTTTAATATATGTTCTACAAGCCATTTTTCTGTAATTACATTAAGTTTTTCTTTGAAATCATTTACAGTTTTAATGTTTTTCACTAAAGAGATTAATGAAGTTGTAATTTCTTGATGGATTTTTCTATGTTGCTCTAATCCAGGATAAGCAATATTTTGCATATGAGCTTCCTCATCTTTAAAATGAGTTTTAATATACTCAAAAAGCTCAATCAAAACACTTTTGATTTCACTAATACTTGCATGATTTTCTGCTATAAGATAAGCCTTTTTGGCTATATCAAATAAAACTTTATGCTGCTCATCAATGGTTTTATTATGCACGCTATATTCTTTCGACCATTTAATCATAAAAGCCCTTTTTTTAATAAAAAAAATACAACCAAAAAATAAACATAAATAAGTATAACAAAATAACCAAATTATATAATAAATTATAAATGTTTGCAATAGTAGAAAAATTAATTTGTAAGATATTTATAATTATAAATATAATTTTTAAGCTAATATTTTTAACTTTTATATTGAAAATATTTTATTTAAAAGCTATGAATGTTTCAAAATTTACCCATTTAAAAACACTTTCTACTTTAGAAAATCCTGCTTTTTTAAGCATGGCTATGTTTTCATTTTGAGTATAAGGTATGAGAACATTTTCCAAAGCTTCTCGTTTGCTTGAAATTTCTAGCTTACTATAACCTTGCTCTAGTTTATACTGCTCATAAATTTGTATCATTTTTTTAGCTATTTTGACATCTTCATAAAGAATTTTTTCGCTAAGCACAAATATACCATTTTCATTTAGGTTTTGATAGATTTTATCAACTAACTCTTGTCTTTTGGGTGGGCGGATAAACTGCAAAGTGTAGGTGGCGATGAAAACATCATTTTTAAAAAACTCAAAATCATCTAAATTTTTTTGATGAAATTCCACCCTAGCTCCAAAGGCTTGGCATTTACTTTTAGCAATCTCTAGCATAGCATTAGCCTCATCAACCCCACTTAAAAGAAAATCTTTTCTTTTTTCATAAAGTGCAAGCAATAAACTAGCCGTAGAACAACCAAGATCACAAATTCTTGCATTTTGCGGTGTAAAATGATCTATGAGTTCGACTATGAGTTTTAAATTTTGCGTATAAAAAGGTACGGACCTTGACACCATATCATCAAAAACACTTGCTACACTTTTATCAAATTCAAATTGTTTTTCTAAGGGTTTTTTAAAAATTTCATCTTTCATTTAATTTTCCTAAAATTTCTTTTGCTTTGTTAATATCTTTACTAATTTGTGTTTTTAATAAGGCTAAATCATTGAATTTCTCATTAGCTCTTATATAGTCAATAAAGCTTAACTCCACTGATTTTGTATTTGTGTTTGTGAAATTTTCATCTAAAATATGCGTTTCTAAAGCAAAATTTTCATCAGTAGATCTTATACCTATAAAACTTACACTATGATAACTTTTATTTTCAATCTTTACCAAAGTCGCATATACACCATCTTTAGGTAAAAAGAAGTCTTTGACGCATAAATTTAAAGTTGCAAAAAGCTCTTTAGCACCTATGCCTTGCCCTTTGATGATATTTGCCTGTATAGTATAAAACCTACCTAGGAAATTTTTAGCTTTCTTAACTTTTGCTTCTTTAAGTAAGGTTTTAATCATACTTGTATGAACGCTTTTGTTTTGAATTTTAAACTCATCTACAATGATAGTGTTTATACCACAAAGGCTTTGTATATCTTTGGCGCTACATTTTCTTTCTTTACCAAATTTAAAATCATAACCTACGATGATTTTTTCTAGTTTGGGAAATTCTTGCTTTAAAAGCTTTAAAAAATCCTCTCCTTTGTAATTTTTGATTTTTTCAAAATCACAAAAAATCAAAGGAAAATCAACCAAATTTACTCTAAAATCCTTAGGTGTTAAGGCTTCTTTTTCCTCTTTAGTGATGATAAATAAAGCTCCATTTTCATCTAAATGCTTAAAAAGCTCATAATGCCCCAAATGCATACCATCAAAACGCCCTATGGCTAAGCTCGTGATTTTAGTTTTTTCTATAGGCGTAGAAAAACTCAACATTACCTTCTTTTCCTTTTAAGTGTGACTCTTGACTTACTTGTAAAATCCAACCAAGCTTTGCACAGGCTTTTTCAAAGCTTTCTTTAGCAGTTTTAATGGCTTTGATATCTTTTACTACTCCGTTTTTATCACGCTTAGCATTTTTACCTACTTCAAATTGAGGTTTAAAAAGTAAAATGATAAGATCTTTAGCAAGTTTATCTATATGAAAAATTAAATGTGTTAAAGATATAAAACTCACATCACAAGTGATAACATCATATAAAATTTCACTTTTAAACTCACGCAAATCGGTGTTTTCGCAAATTTGGATATTTTCTAAATTTCTTAAGCTCTCATGAAGTTGGTTAGAACCTACATCCAAAGCTGTGATATGTTTAGCCTTGTTTTGATGTAAAATTTGCACAAAACCTCCAGTCGATGAGCCTATATCTAAACAAATTTTATCTTTTATAGTAAATGCATGATCTTGTAGAAAATGCTTGAGTTTAAAAGCAGCTCTACTTACAAAAAGCTCTTCTAAAAGCGTTAGTTTTAAACTCTCATCTTCTAAGGGGCTTTGAGATGTGATTTTAAAAGAGGTTTTTTTAAACTCATCATTGAGTAAAATTTGCTTGTTTTCTATAAGCTCACAAGCTTTATTACGAGAAATATTCAACTTTGCACTTACAAAGACATCAAACCTCATCATCACCGCCTAAAAGAGCATTAAACTCAGCCTCATTAATACATCTAACCCCTAAACTTTGAGCCTTTTCAAGCTTTGAGCCTGCTTCGCTTCCGTATAATACAAAGTCCGTTTTTTTAGACACACTTGAGTTTACCTTTGCTCCAAAGCTTTCGATTAGCTCTTTAAAATGATCGCGTGATTTGCTTAAAGTTCCTGTGATAACAAAGGTTTTATTAGAAATATTTTCATTTATAATAAGCTCTTTTTTCTCATCCTCTAAATGCAAAATTTCATAAAAATGCTTAATGCGATTTGCATTGACATGGGTAAATTCTTCTAAGCTTTTAGCCATTTGCTCGCCAAAGCCTTCTAAATTTGCATAAGCTTCATAGCTTTGTATAAACCATTCAAAGCCAAAAGATTGTGCTAGCTTTTTAGCTGCTACTTCTCCGATATGTTCTATACCCAAAGCAGTGATAAACCTTGATAAAGGGCATTTTTTTGCATTTTCAATAGCGCTTAGAAGATTGTTGATTTTTTTCTCTTTAAAGCCTTCTAAACCTTCAAAATCACTATATTTTAAGAAAAATATGCTTTCTATATTAGTGATTTTTCCTTCTTTAAATAAAAGTTCTACGATATTTTCTCCAAGGCCGTCTATATTTAAACACTTTTTGGATACAAAATGTATAATAGAATTTACAAGTCTTGCTTTGCAGTCTAGGTTTTGACATTTTAAAAAAGCACCCTCATCTAAAAGCTCACTAAAACACTCAGGACAAAGAGTTGGTTTAGCAATCTTACTTTCTAAACCATCACGCCTTTGGGTAAAAACTTTAGTGATTTTAGGTATGACATCGCCACTTCTTATCACACTTACACTATCGCCTATCATCACTCCAAGTCTAGCTATCTCATCAAAATTATGCAAGGTTGCAGACTTTACTATAACCCCGTCTAAATTTACAGGCTCTAAAACCGCCACAGGAGTAATCACCCCGCTTCTTCCAACTTGTAAATTAACCCCGAGTAAGGTTGTAGTTTTTTCCAAAGCAGGAAATTTAAACGCAGCCATAAATTTTGGAAATTTCACGGTATAACCCAAAAGCTTACAATGAGCTAAATCATCTATCCTTACAACCATACCATCCATCATCATAGGCTTTTGATCTCTTTTTTCTAAAAGTTCATGGTATTTTTCTAAAACCTCATCTAAAGTTTTCACACAAAAAGCAAAATCATCTTTTAAAAAGCCAAGACTTCTTACAAACTCCATCACTTCAGAGTGTTTCTTAAACTCTAAAGAATTCTCCCCCACTCCCCAAGGATAAAATTTTAAATTTCTTTCTTTTGTAATGCTTGTATCAAGCTGTCTTAGCGAACCACTTGCTGCATTACGTGGGTTTGCAAATAAACTTAAGCCATCTTTGGCTCTTTTTTCATTGATTTTTTCAAAATCTTCTTTTAAAATCACTACTTCGCCACGAATTTCTATCTTGTCTTTATAAGGAATTTTTTGAGGTATATTGGATATCTCTTTTACATTTAAAGTAATATCCTCGCCTACTTCCCCATCGCCTCTTGTAGCACCGCTGATTAAAATACCATTTTCATAAGTAAGATTTAAACTTGCTCCATCAAATTTAGGTTCTATGAAAAAATCAAACTCACATTTAGCTCTTTTTGCCCAAGCTCTAAGTTCAGCTTCATCAAAAACATCTTCCATAGACCACATTTTTGCACTATGTGCAAGTTTATGAAACTCACTTTGTATAGTTGGGGCGATATTTTGCGTAGGAGAGTCTTTAGAAATCTTTTCTTGATGAAGCGTTTCAAATGCTTTTAACTCTCTTATAAGTTTATCATATTCTTCATCGCTTGCTAAAGGCTCATCATCTTCATAATAAGCCCTCATCCATTCTTTTGCTAATTTTACCTTTTCTAAATACTCTTGATAAGTCATCATTACTCCAAAGAAAGTTCATCCATAGCTTTTGCAAGTTCAAACATTTGTTTATGTTCATATACATCATGCACTCTTATAATACTTGCTCCATTTTTAAAAGCCTCTAAATGCAAATAAAGCGTACCCGCTAGTCTTTGCTCAACACTTGAGCTAAAATAAGCATTTATCATACTTTTTCTACTAGCTCCGATTAAAAGTTCTTTTTCAAAGCGTAAAAAATGCTCTAAATGCTTGATTAACATCATATTATGCCAAGGACTTTTACCAAAACCAATACCAACATCTAAAATCACATCTTCTAAACCAAGCTCACTTAGCCTTTTTAGTTTTTGCGCAAAAAAATCATCAAGCTCAGCTAATACATCTTCATAATGCGGGTTATCTTGCATATTTTGTGGAGTATTTTGTATATGCATGAGTGTGTAAGTAGCTTTATATTTTAAAGCTAGTTTGGCTAAATTTTCATTTTTAAAACCGGTAATATCATTAATAAGCTTAAAGCCTTTATTTAAAGCATATTCTAAACAATACTCATCAAAGCTATCTAAGCTAAAAATACATTTTTCATAAAGTTTTTCTTTATAGATCAAATCTAAGGTATTTTTTAAACGCTTAAACTCTTCTTCTTGCCCACAATACACACTACCAGGTCTTGAAGAAACCCCACCTATATCTATATAATCAGCCCCTTGAGAAATCATGAGTTCGATTTTTTCTAAAACTTCATTTTCTTTAACCCTACTTTGAGCATTAAAACTATCTTCATTAATATTAATCACACCCATAATTTTTGCGTGTTTGGGTTTAGCGAAATTAGACTTTAAAAATAGTGCTAAATTTTTAAGTTTAAAATCTTGTAGTTTTTCTTTTTCTATAAGCTTTTTAGTTTGATCTTGTGTTACCATAAGCAAGGCATTGGTATGTTCTTTGCCTAGTATAACTTCTTTATGTGTTACAAGCTCAGCTCCAACCCTTAGCGCATCTTGTTTGAGTATATTTGCAGCAGGTGCTCTTAATTCTTTGATAAGAAAAAAATGAATTTGAGTTTTTTCACTCATAATTTTCTCGCCTGCTTTATGTGGCTTTATATATTTAGAAATTTGCTCAAAGTCTGTGTTGGGATTGATTTTAATGATTTTCATTTTTTCTCTCGTGTAAAATTAAAGCTATGGTGCTTAGTAAAATAGTTGGCTTTGCATTTAATTTAGCTAACTCATAAGCTTTGTAAAAAAATTCAATTTCTTCATCGTTTAATTTTATATCTTGTTTAAAACATTCATGGCTTAAAGCGCTAATTAACTCTAAACACTCATGTTTATCTATATTTTCATATTGTTTCAATAATGAAGCAATTTGAGCTAGATCCATTTTTTTAAGATCTAAATTTAAAGACATCTTTTCTTTTTGAATTTTATGTTTTTCTATGATAAATCTTGAAAGTATAGTAGGTAAAAAAACATTTTTTGAAGGAGCTACGATGATAAAATATACATTTTTTGGTGGCTCTTCAAAAAGTTTTAGCAAAAAATTTTGCGCTTCTTCACGAAAAGACTTAGCTAGTATAACAATGATTTTAGCTTGTGCTTCAGCTATATAACTTTCATTCATAATAGCTTTTGCGGTTGCTTGGCCGTTTTTGTCATAAGTTAAGTCATTTAGTCTTAATTCTAAGTCAGGATTTTTGGGTATGAAAAATTTAAGATTTTTTGCTCCATATTCTTCTGTGAGCTTTTCTTGCATTAGCTCAAAATCATTATGGATAATGATTTTATTTCTTAGATTCAAATTTCTACCTTAGAAAAAAGCACAGCCTCTAAGCTTTGCTCAAATACTTTATATAAAGAAATGAGTTTATAGTCTAATTCCTTATCACGCGAAGAAAGGTAAAAGCTATTTTGCAACTGCTCATCAAAAAGCCAAAGCATACTTTCAGCTTTGGAATTAGCGATTTTAAATTTAAAACCTGTATTAGTTCCTATATAAAAAAAGGCATAGCCATTAGGAAAAGAAATACTTAAAAGATCATTTAACAAATCTATATCTTCTTGGGTATTACAAGTTTTATTATAAATTCCTTTTAAAGACACAAAAGGCACTAAAGGTCTTGTGGAACTAGCGTTAATTTGGCCTAAAAAATACTCTTCAAACCACGTTCTTTGATCATCAGTAATCACAATAAAAGTATAACCTTGCAAAAGCAAAGCTAACTTAGAAGCGATCAAAGGCGACCACTCAAGACGCCTTTCTTCTAACCAACTTGTATAAGTACCATTTTCTCGGATTTGCTCTAGGGTAAATTTTAAAAAACTATTGCTCATTTATATATCTAGTTTATAAACTTCATGTAATACTCTTACAGCTAATTCGCCATATTTTTCATGCACGATAACTGAAATTTTAATTTCACTTGTAGAAATCATTTGTATGTTGATATTTTCATTTGCTAATGCTTTAAAAGCTGCCGAAGCTACTCCAGAATGTGATTTCATACCCACACCCACAACTGAAACTTTTACCACAGCACTATCTGTTTCTATATTAGCATTAGCACCTAAAACTTTTTTCATAGCATTAGTTGCTAAATCAAGTTCATTTTCAGGCACAGTAAAACCTAAATTTGTAGCTCCATCTAAACCTACATTTTGGATAATCATATCTACATTGATATTTTCATTTGCTAAAGTCCCAAAAATTTCAGCAGCAATACCTGGCTTATCATCGATATTTCTTAAAGTAACCCTTGCTTGGTTTTTATCTAGTGCTATACCACTAACCAAAGCTTGTTCCATATTTTCCTCCTTAGTAATGATCGTACCTTCATTTTCATTAAAGCTACTTCTAGTAACTAATTTTACATTTAATTTTTTAGCAAGTTCTACAGAGCGATTTTGTAAAACCTTAGCTCCTAAACTTGCAAGCTCTAGCATTTCTTCATAAGAAATTTTATCTAGCTTTTTAGCCTTTGGCTCAATTCTAGGATCGGTAGTATATACCCCATCTACATCAGTATAAATTTCACATAAATCAGCATTTAAAGCTCCCGCTAGTGCTACCGCACTTAAGTCACTTCCACCACGCCCCAAAGTAGTAACATTACCCATTTTGTCAATACCTTGAAAGCCAGCAACTACTACGATATATCCCTCATCTAAGGCTTTGTTAATATTTGTAGTATCAATGTGTTCTATTCTTGCTTTAGTATAAACATCATCTGTGATAATTCCTGCATTGCGTCCGGAAAATGCAGTAGCTTTTAAACCCATTTCATTTAATGCAATAGCAAGCAAAGATGAAGTCACGCGTTCACCACTGCTTAAAAGCATATCCATCTCACGACCTGAAGGATTTTTACTAAAATGGTGAGCAAAATCAATAAGCTCGTTAGTAACCCCACTCATCGCTGAAACTACTATAACTAACTTATCACAAGTTTTTTTACTTTTTGCTACTCTTTTAGCAACTTCATCAATACGCTCAAGCGTTCCTACACTTGTTCCCCCATATTTTTGTACGACCAGCATTAAATATACCCCCTTTCTTTAAAATATTTTAAAACCCTAACATATATAGGTTTTTTAAAATGGTTAATCATATCATAAACATCTTCTAATGAAGCAAATTTATAAGCATCAAATTCAGGATTTTTAGTGTTTAGATTAATGATAGCTTTATTTTTCAATCTAACTAAAAAATATTTTTGGCTTTGACCATCATAAGGATACATTTTTTGTGCAACCTTAGCTGGAAAATCATAATTAATCCACTCAGGATATTCAGCTAAAATTTCAACCTCATCTGTGCCTATTTCTTCTTTTAACTCTCTAAATAATGCACTTTTAACTTCTTCTTCCTCATCTATACCACCTTGAGGAAATTGCCATATATCTTCCATATCATTGCGTTTAGCAAGTAAAATTTTACATTCAAAAGGATAAGCTGATGATAGTACAACAGCGGCTACATTTGGCCTATATTTTTTTTCTTTTTCCATGATTTTCTTATCCTTGACTTTTTAATAATATAATTCTAACAAAAAAATACGAATTTATAATCACATTTTAAAGAAGTTTTATGCATTTATACATACATATACCATTTTGTGAAAGCAAGTGTTTTTATTGTTCTTTTACTTCACTTAAGAAAAAGGACTTTGAAAAAGATTATTTAAATGCTTTAACGCAAGATATAAAATATCAACTAAATTTTTTCAAACTTGATAAAAATTCCATAAAGACTGTTTTTATAGGTGGTGGAACGCCTAGTTTAATGGATGCTAGTTTTTATGAAAAAATATTTATTTTTATACAAAGTTATTTACAAAAAGATAGTGAAATTAGTATAGAAGCAAACCCCAACTCGAGTAATTTTTCTTGGCTTAAAGAGATAAAAAATTTAGGTTTTAATCGTATTTCTTTTGGAGTGCAAAGTTTTCATGAAAAAAAATTACAATTTCTTGGGCGTATTCATGATCAAAAAAGTATTTTTACTAGTATAGAAAATGCAAAAAAAGCAGGATTTAATAATATCAATCTAGACTTAATTTACGATACAAAACTTGATGATAAAAAAATGCTTGATTATGAAATTTCCAAACTTACTCTGCTTGATATTAACCATGTGAGTGCTTATAATCTAACCATAGAAGAAAAAACAAGATTTGCTAAAAAATTTCATTTTAAAAAAAATGCACCGCGCCTTGCAAAGCATTTTATTAAAGCAATTGAAATCCTTGGCTATAAACAATATGAAATCAGCAATTTTGGACAAATTTGTAAACACAATCTTGCATACTGGCAAGGAAAAGACTATATAGGTTGTGGTTTAAGTGCGGTGGGATTTTTAAAAAATCAAAGATTTTATACTAAAAAAAGTTTAAAAGATTATATAACAAATCCTTGTTTTAGAGAGATTGAAAATTTAAATTCAAAAGATTTACGCTTAGAGAATATTTTCTTAGGACTTAGAAGTATTATAGGAGTGGATGAAACAAAGCTAGAACCTTTAGAAAAAGAAAAAGCGATGTTTCTTAGTAAAAAAGGAAAGCTAGTTTATAAAAATGGAATTTTTTATAATACTAACTACCTTTTAAGCGATGAGTTGGCTTTGTATATTAGCACTTAAGCTTTGCATTCACAAGAAAACCTTTTAAGCTCAGGAAGCTTTATGGAAAGTTCATTGATGTTTTTTAATATATCATTACAAAAATTATTTAAATTTTCTTTTACTCCATAATACGCCCAAACACCTTGTCTATCTACTTCTAAAAAATTAGCTTCTTTTAAAATTTTTAAATGTCTTGAAAGCCTTGATTGACTCATATTTAAAGAGCTTTGCAAATCACACACACAAAGCTTTCCGTATTTTTGCAAGAAAGCTAGGATTAAAATCCTGCTTTCATCATTAACCGCACTTGTTATTTTTAAAAACTCTTGCATAAAAATCCTTATATAAAAAACATTAAAAGACCAAAACTAATCGCAATAGCAACAATCATACTTGCAAATAAAATCAAAAAGCTTGTTTTGAAAATTCTTTTAAGCAAAATAAGCTCAGGCAAAGAACACCCTGCTCCTGCTATTAAAAAACTCATCATTATACCAAGTGGAATTCCACTGGTAGTTAAAGCTAGTGCTACAGGTATCATAGCTGTACAATTCATATAAAGTAAAACTCCTATAAAAGCTGCTATAAATACGCCCAAAACTCCATAATTTTTCATATAATTTTGGAAAAAATCTTGTGGAAAAGCACCATGTATAACAGCCCCTATAGCCATACCTATAACAATATAAGGTAAAATTTTTTTATACTCTTTAAAACTTTGTGAAAATAATATTTTGATTTTACTTTCTTTAGCTTTGTTTTTAAAATTTAAAATTTTACTTGTTTTAGAATTTTTAGCAAAAACCAAGCTAGGCTTTTGACAACATGAGCTTTGAAAAGTATTATTAGAACAACGTGACTTTTGCTCTAAATCATTTTTTAAAAAATCTTCATTAAAAAATCCTTGAGTGTTTATTTTAGAAACACAAAAAGCAATAAATAAAATCACACAAAATAAAAATACCACATAAAATAAAGATATTTTTAAGCCAAAACTCACCATAAACATCACTACTATAATAGGATTAATTAAAGGCGAGGTGATTAAATAAGCTATGCATACCCCAAGTGGGACTTTAGCTTTTAAAAATGCGTTTAAAAGCGGTATGCTTGAACATGAGCAAAATGGAGTTAAACAACCCAAAAGTATGGCTTTTATATAGCTTGCAAAAGAATCTTTCTTTAAATGCTCATTAAAAAATTTGGCATAGCGCTCATTTAAATAAGCAATAAGCATACTAACTAAAATAAACAAAACAGATATTTCTATAAATAAAATAAGAAAATCTTTTAAAATAAAAACTAATTTCTCCATGCTTTTCCTTTTTTATTTTTAATTCAATATAACAAAAATATATTAATATATCAAGATATCTTTATATATTAATATGATAAAAGTAATAATATTTTTAAGTATTTTTATGTAAAATGTAAACCATATATTCAAATGAAAGAAGATAAAATAATGAGTTTTGGTGAAATTTTAGTTATTTTAGTTGTAGCTATTTTAGTGCTTGGGCCTGAAAAATTACCTTCAACCATAGTTGAAATTGCAAAAATTTTAAAAGCCATTAAAAGCAATATCGATGAAGCAAAAGCAAGTATTAATAAAGAACTAAAAATAGCAGAATTAAAAGATGAAGCACAAAAATACAAAGATGAATTCTCACAAACTAATGAAAATATCAGAAAAAAACTAAGTTTTGAAGAATTTGATCAACTCAAAGAAGATATTTTAAATAATACCAAAGAATTAAAAAGTGAAATTAATGATTTAGAAAAGGATATACAAGAACTTTCTAATCTTGAAGAAAAAATTCAAAAAGATGAAAAAAATACTCAGAAAATGGAAAGCTAAGAATGTTTGAAGAATTAAAACCGCATTTAGTAGAACTTAGAAAAAGATTATTTATAAGTGTTGCTTGTGTTGTTGTGATGTTTTTTGTATGTTTTAGTTTTAATAACTATATCATAGACATATTAAAAGCGCCTGTTGAAGCAGCCTTACCTGAAATTTCAAGACAAATGACCTTCGTTGAGCTACAAGAGCCTTTATTTACTGCGATGAAGGTTTCGTTTTTTACAGCTTTTTTGATTTCTTTACCGGTTATTTTTTGGCAGTTTTGGAAATTTGTAGCACCTGGACTTTATGATAATGAAAAAAGATTAGTAGTGCCTTTTGTAAGCTTTGCTAGCATTATGTTTGCGCTTGGTGCTTTGTTTTGTTATTATATAGTTATACCTTTGGCTTTTAAATTTTTGATTGATTTTGGGGTGCAAACCCAAGATTTTAAGCCTTTAATTAGCATAGGTTTGTATGTAGGCTTTTTTACTAAATTAGTAATTGCTTTTGGTTTAGCTTTTGAAATGCCTGTAATAACCTTTTTCTTTGCTAAACTTGGACTGATTGATGATACTTTTTTGAAAAAACATTTTAGAGTTTCAGTTTTAGTGATTTTTGTTTTCTCAGCTATGATGACACCACCTGATGTTATATCACAATTTTTAATGGCTGTGCCTTTGTGTGGGCTTTATGGGATTTCTATTTATATAGCTAAAAAAGTTAATCCTAGTCAAAAAGAAGATGATGAAAATGATTGATAAAGATCTTTTGCTTTCTAGTTATGATTATGATTTACCAAATGAACTTATAGCAAATTTTCCTATTTTACCCAAAGAAAATGCCAAGCTTTTAGTATATGAAAGATGTAAAGATCAAATTTTACATTTACATTTTAAAGACTTAGCTAGAATTTTACCACCTTGTGAAATCATCTTTAATGATACCAAAGTCATCAAAGCAAGAATTTATGGAAACAAAGAAAGTGGTAGCAAAATAGAACTTTTTATCAATCATCCTTTAAAAAATAATGATTTTTTAGTGCAAATTCGGGGTAAGATTAAAGAAGGACAAATTTTATATTTTGAAAATTCTTTAAAAGCTAAAATCAAAAAATTGCACAATGATGGCACAAGAGAAGTAGAATTTTTTAATGATGAAAAAGAGCTTAGTCATCATGAAGTTTTTGAAATTTTAGAAAAAATAGGTCATATACCTTTACCACCTTATATAAAAAGAGCAGATGAAGCACAAGATAGCATTAACTATCAAAGCATTTTTGCTAAAAATCAAGGCGCAGTTGCTGCACCTACTGCGAGCTTACACTTTGATGAAGCAATGATCAATGAACTTAAAAAAAATCATAATATCCATACTATCACACTACACGTTGGTGCAGGAACTTTTAAAGGTGTAGAATGTGAAGATATACGTGATCATAAAATGCATTCAGAATTTTTTCATATTGATGATGAAACTTGTGCTTTGATTGATTCTTCTAAGAAAATACTAGGCGTTGGTACCACTGTTACTCGTTGTATAGAGTATTATCATAGAAAAAAAATAAAAGAAGGTTTTTGTGATTTGTTTTTACACCCACAAAACACCCCGCAAAGACTTGATTATTTACTTACTAATTTTCACTTACCAAAATCAACTTTAATTATGCTTGTAGCAGCATTTATAGGTAGAGAAAAAACCTTAGAGCTTTACCATGAAGCTATAAAAAATAACTATCGCTTTTATTCTTATGGCGATGGAATGCTAATTATTTAGTCTTTTTCTTGATATATTTTTTATCAATATAGCCTAAATCTATAAGTTTTTGATAAATTTTAGCCAGTATAGGCCCTCCTGTACTACTACCGCTTTTTCCGTGTTCGATTAAAACCACTACTACATATTGTGGTTTTTCATAAGGTGCATAAGAAGTAATCCAAGCATGAGATCTTAAAAAATATTCTAAATCCTCTTCTTTAATACGCTTTTTTTCGCTTTGAGAAATTCCAACTACTTGTGCTGTTCCTGTTTTGGCTGCTATGGTAATAGGTGAATTTCTTAAAAATCTTGCCGTAGTTCCACCGTCTTCATTAGCAACTTCATACATAGCACGCCTTAAAAGTGGAAGTTTTGATAGTTCAAAAGTCGTAAAAACACTTTCATTATTATCAAAATTTATCTTAGTAACATTATCATCAACGCTATGTAAAAAATGCGGTGTGATATTTTTAGCCGTAGCAATCATAGCTGTAAATTTAGCCACTTGCATAGGAGTAGCAAGAAAATCACCTTGTCCTATGCTTGTATTTAAAGTTTCACCTTGATACCATGGTTGGTTGTATTTTTCTTTTTTCCATATTCTATTAGGTACTGTTCCTATAAATTCATTAGGTAAATCCACTCCTGTTTTTACACCAAAACCTATTCTTTCAAAAACAGAACTAATAATGTCAATACCAACCTCTAAAGCACCTTTATAAAAATACACATCACAACTTTCCCTAATAGCATCTGTCATATCTACATAACCATGACCTATAGCCTTCCAACATCTAAATTTTCTACCGCCAAGCTCAAAGTTAGAATCACACAAATATTTATGATTTTCACTTACTTTTCCACTATCTAAAAAGGCCAAAGCTGTACCCATTTTTATAACTGAACCTGGAGGATAAAGACCGTTAATAAGTTTATTAGTAAAAGGATGATTTAAATCATTAGAAAGCTTATCCCATTCTTCTTGGCTAATACCCGTAACAAATGGATTAAGATTATACTCAGGAAAACTACCCGCTGCCAAAATAGCTCCGCTTTTTACATCCATTACTATAGCTGCACCTGCTAAATTTTCAAAAATACTGGCTAAGTATTCTTGCAAGTCAAGATCTATGCTTAAAGTGATATTGCTTGAAGTAGGTTTTTTATAAGAAAGTTCTTCTATTTCTTTATTTAATGCATTTACCTTGCTAACCTTTTCACCCTTTTGACCTTGTAAAATATCATTATAAGAACGCTCTATGCCACTACGCCCTACATAGCTAGTCAATCTTGCAATTTCATTTTCATTCATATCATTTAAATTTGCTTTTCCAACATAACCTATAACATGGCTAGCTAAAGCATCATAAGGATAAAATCTTTGAGTAGTAGATTTAACTTGCATGTTTTCGCGCAAATTAAGCTTAGTAAAATGCTTAATCATCGCATCATATTCTACAAATGGAACCACTTCTATATAATCTTGGTTATAATAAGAATCTGCTTTTATATAAGTTCTTTTGAGCTTAGTAGCATTTAAATCCGGAAAGGCTCCTACTATAGCTTGTAATTCTTGCTCTAAAAGAGCTCTGTTTTTCTTTTTTATATGCAAATATGGCTTTATAGAGATCGAAAAACCTAATTTATTTACCGCTAAGGGTCTACCCTTTATATCTAAAATTTGTCCTCTAACAGGTGCTAAAAATTGCGTTTTAATGGCATTTTGTTTAGCTATTTCTTCATAATAAACATTAGATTTAATACTTATATAATACACCCTAGCAAGCAAAAGCAAGAAAAAACAAGCTATAAATCCCATTACCAAACGCATGCGCATATTAGATTTTCCCTTTAAAAATAACAAAAGAAATCAAAGCCTCAACAGCAAAAAACCATAGATATTCAATACCAAATTTTAAAATTTCATTATTATCTAAATATGCTAAAAACACATCAAAAAGATAGATAAAAATATAAGCACACAAAGTAAATATAACGAGTAAATAATGACCTAGTTTTAACTTGCTTTTAAACCAATCGACAAAAAGATGATAAAAAACAAAAAAAGCTATCCATGAGCTAAAAAGATAAAATCCATGGATAATATCAACTAGCAAAAGATAAAACAAAGAAAAATACCATCTAAAATCAAGCTTATTAAGAGTTCTTTCTTTTTCTTTTAAAAGCACTATCATATAACAAAAAAACACCCCAAATAAAGGAGGCATCCAATAATACACAGAGCTTAGCACTTGATAAAAAATCAAAGATAAATAAAAAAATAAATAAGAAAAATCAAATCTATTTTTTACTAAATTTCTACTCCTCATTCAAACCCAAGCTCTCTAAAATGATTTTTTGTTCTAATTTATCAATACCACTTTTTTTCAAATTTGACACTAAGATAGCATTTTTATTTGTATTTAAAATTTTTGCTTTTTGACTTTGATTGAGCTTGTCTGCTTTTGTAAAAACTGTTATTTTTTTTTGATCAGCTCTAATAAAAGAATCCAAATATAAATCCAAATTTGCATCAATATCTAAATTTTCATGTCTTGAATCTATTAGATGGATAAAAAGCTTGATAGAACTACGCTCTTTTAAAAACTCATCTAAATTTTTATTCCAAATAGCCTTAGTTTTTTTGCTCACTTTAGCATAACCAAAACCAGGTAAATCAATAAATATTAGTTTAAATTTATCCTCATCTTTTTTGCAATCAACTTCAAAAAAATTAATAAGTTGTGTTTTACCTGGAGTTGAAGAGCTTTTCGCTAAATTTTTATTTTTGCATAGTGTATTAATCAAAGAACTTTTACCCACATTAGAACGTCCTAAAAAGGCGATTTCAGTGTATATAGGTTGTGGCGCTTCGTCTATTTTAGAAGCAGAAATTAAAAATTTAGCATTTAATATCATTCTTTTACTTCAAATACAAATTTGGCAGGTTTTTTATCTTTACTCACTACTCTATAAGTCATATTTTTTCTATCTACTATGATTTTATCCCCTATGAGTTCTTTTTTTGTTTGCATTTCTGTAATTTTTGCATTGCCATTAATCTCATATGTATCCTTAGCTACATTATAAATAAACTCATCACCGCTTCCATGATAAGTTTTATCTTTCATCATGATTTTAAATTTAGCATCTTTAGTAGCTATATACTTGGTGGGTTGTTTGTTTTTCATATAAATAACTAATTTTTGCGAATTTAAAACATCGTTGCCTTTTTTAACTTCTACATCACCGGTTAATACACTTGTTTCATTTTTTTCATCTAAGTAAAAATCTTTAGCGTAAACTTCTATTTTTTGTGCACTAAATGCGAACAAATTTAACAAACACAGAAAAATTATTGCTCTAAAAACCATGCTTTTATTCCTTGAATTTTTAATTCTTTTTGATTTACATCATATAAAAAATTATCCCCAAAAACTTCATTTAAACCTATATATGCTTTAAAATTATCATTAGAAAATAAAATTTTATTTTTCATATCATAAGTTGCTTTTTGGGTAAAAATAGAAGTTTGGTTATGATCAAAATAACTTACATTGCCTTCTAAAATGGATTTTTCTTCATTTCTTACTAATAAATCTGAACTTAAATTATAATCAAGCGCTTGAACTTTAAAATCATCAAAAATATCTTTGTCTTGATATTTTACCCAACGACTTGCCTGATATGTAGCCTTAATTACACTAGCATTTAACTCATAATCAAGCACATCAAAAGCTTGCATATTTGCCACATCTACCTTTTGTGGTTTTATGGCAAATAAATAAGGATCTTGGGTGCTTAAAATCACCATAACAAAGGCAAATAAACTCATCAATATAGCAAAAATTTTTATCGCCAAAGTTTATCCCATTGAGCTTGCATATTATTATGTTCAATTAAAATTTCAATCATCTCGCTCACTGCCCCATTGCCACCTTTTCTATTTAAAACTTTATCAGTTTTCAAAGCCTTATGTGCATCTTTTGGCTTGAAGCTATATCCAACTGCTTCAAGCAAACTCATATCATTATAATAATCCCCAATAGCAGCACATTGAGAAAAATCTAAATTTAATTTTTCTAAAATTTCTTTAGCGCAAGCTAGTTTATCACTAATACCTTGATAGACTAAATCAATTTTTAAATCCCTAGCTCTAAAATACACACACTCGCTAGTCCTACCTGTAATGATAGCAACTTTTTTACCAAGCTTTTGCCAAGCTTCAATCGCCGCACCATCTTTTACATTAAATTCTTTAATCTCGCCATAATTTTGTGTGTAGATGATTTTACCATCTGTTAGACAACCATCTACATCTAAAAAAATAAGTTCTATCATAATCTTACTCTCTTACTATAAACGCACCTGGGAAAGATCCACTATCAACAAAATCTCTTGCTTCTTGCTCACTTCTAAAACCTTTTAAAAATACTCTATGCAAGCCATCTTTAGCACTTGTTTGTATAGTTGAAGTATAAGAATTATAATTTTTGTATCTACCTGCTATTAGCTCTGCGCCACTTTTATTTCTAAATGCTCCAATTTGCACCATAAAAGATCCACCTTGGAAAATATGACCACTATCAGCAATCTCTCCACTGCTGCCTAAATTAGAATTAGTATGCACCGAACCCGAACTTGCACTTGTTCCAAAACCAATCACTTCAAGTCTTACAGGAGCTGTTCCAGATTGAATCATATCTATATCTCTTGCAGCCATATTAGATAAATCTATAATCCTACCTGCTACAAAAGGCCCTCTATCATTAATCCTAACAGTAGTTTGACGATGATTTTTTAAATTAGTTACTTTTACTATGGTATTCATAGGTAAAGTTTTATGAGCTGCAGTATAAGCGTGTTGATCATAAGTTTCACCATTGGAGGTTTTTTTACCATGAAAACCTGGTCCATACCAACTAGCTATACCATCAGCAGTCTCACCCACTTCTACTACAGTTGGATAATAAGTTTTACCATTGATAGTATAAGGCTTCATGGTACCTTTTAAACTAGTGTTATTGTGTTTTACACTTTTAAAATCTCTCTCTGGATAATACACAGTAGGTGTGCTAATAGGCACCATACTACAAGCACTAAACAAAACTCCTACGCAACTAACGACTAACGACTTTTGTATGAGAGCTTTTGGATATTTTTTGAGTTGTTTTGATTTTTGCATTATTATTCTCCTTAATTTTTAACACAAGTTTTTGATTGATATTGATTAAATTTCCTTTTATTTTATTGTATTCTTTAATACTTTCAACGCTTATTTTATGTTTTCTTGCAATAGTATAAAGACTATCACCTTCTTTTACTATATAAATTTTTGTATATGGAATGGTTGTATCCACCTTAGCTAATTTTACATTCTCCAATGCCTTTTCTACTGCCACACTTTTGCTTAAAGGAATGTACATGTAATAATCTTTTTTATCAGGTGGAGTAAAATCATAATTAAAATGTGGATTATAACGCTTAAATTCTTTATAAGACATTTTAGCTACTTTGGCAAGCTCTCTTAAAGAAACACTTGGTGGAACTGAGATTTTTTTAACTTCACTTGATAGGGCATAATTAAGCAAAGCGCTATCTTGAGAAATTAAAAAATCATTATTATTAGCCAAAAATGCCATAGTAAGAATTTTTCTAATAAAAATTCTAGTTTCTAATGGCAAGTATTTTTTATCAGGATCAAGTAAGGTTCTTAAATCATCACTTTTTGCTTTTTTTATAGCTTGACGTAATTTACCATCACCGCAATTATAAGCTAAAATAGCCAAATACCATTTTCCAAACTGCTCTTTTAGTTGTTTTAAATAAGTAATAGCTGCATAAGTTGATTTTACCAAATCTTTTCTCTCATCTACATAAGGATCTATCCTTAAACCCAAAGTTTGTGCTGTTGGTTTCATAAATTGCCAAACACCCACAGCTTTAGTTCTTGAGATAGAATGAATTTTCAAACCAGATTCTACAATTGCTAAGTATAAAAATTCTTGAGGGATATTTTCTTTTTCTAAGATTTTACGGATAATTGGAGTGATTTTGTAAAATTCCCTCATCGTATCTACTAAAGTTTTAGAATGCATATCCATGGAAGATTCTTTAAATTCTAAAAAAATCATATCACTAAGATAGCTTGCTTCTATATCTAAATTTCTTAAGATTTGTGCTTGTTGAGTATAGTGCTCTGGAGTAAATTGCAAGGCTTTAGCATTTAAACATAATAATACTAAAATAAAAAATAAAAAGCTTTTTTTCATCATAAACCTTGGAAAAACAAACGATTAGCGTTAGAATTAGTAAGTTTTATTATTTCATTCTTAGATAAATTTAAAAGCTCAGCCATTTTTTGAGCTACAAAATGGGTCAAAATAGGATCATTTACCTTGCCACGATGTGGCTCTGGAGTTAAATAAGGTCCATCTGTTTCTAAAACAAGCTTATCTTTTGGAATTTTAGGTAAAACTTCTACTAGTTTTTTTGCATTTTTAAAAGTTAAAACCCCACCTATACCAAAATAAAAACCATCATCTGCTAGCTGAAGTAAAAGCTCACTAGCATTAAAACAATGCAAAACACCACCTTGTAAATCTTTTGCATATGTTTTTAAAATATTAAAACTATCTTCATTAGCTTCACGCACATGAACAATCAAAGGCTTTTTATATTCGATAGCTAGCTGAATTTGAGCTATAAAAACTTCTTTTTGCTTTGCTTTTATTTCATCCTCATCAACCCTTAAGCGATAATAATCAAGCCCGCATTCACCCACTGCAACGCATTTTTTATCATTTATAAATTCTTTTAAAACATCCAAATCAAAATCATCTATATCATAAGGATGTACCCCACAAGAAAAATACACATTTTCATAATCATGTGCAATTTCTCTTGCTCTTGGCAAATCTTTTATATCCGCTCCAGGTATGATGATTTTGTCTACTCCATTAGCAAAGGCATGATTTAACATCTCATCCAAATATCCAAAATAAGCTTGGCTATCTAGATGACAATGTGTATCTATGATTTTTTCGCTAAAATCACAATCTAAAAACATACCTCTACCCTATTTTTACCATTAGCCTTAGCTAAATCTAGTGCCTTTTGAGCATTATTAAGCAAATCTTGTATTTGGCTTGTTTTACCTCCAAAAGCAACTCCTATAGAAACACTATAATCAACCTCATCTAAAGCTATTAAAACACTTTCTTTGGCAATATTTACTCTTATATTGGAAAAAGTTTTCAATGCCTCTTTATTATCTGTATTTTTTAAAAGTACGTAAAATTTACCATCTTCAATTCTAGTTGCCAAATCCATACCGCGAATTTGATCTTTGATTTTTTTAGCTGTGTGTTTAATCACTCCATCGCCACAATCATAACTTAGTTCATAGTTAATTGTTGCAAGATTGTCTATATCAATTAATGCTAAAGCTAATTCTTCACTTTCTTGCATATCTTCTAAATAATCTAAAAATCTTTTTTCAAAATTTGCATAATCATCAAGTCCTGTTAGCAAATCTTTACCCAAACTATACTCATCAAGTAAAACACATTTTTGCATATAATCTAAGCAATTATTCACTCTACAATTAAGTGATTCTTTTTGGAAAGGTCTAATCACATAGTCATTTACGCCCTTTCTAAAAGCTCTTGCCTCTAGCGCATCATCTTTATCTCCAACCATGATCACACCAAGTTCTATCTTAGAGTATTTTGAGCGAATTTCTACAAGCAAATCTTCCCCATTAATTACAGGCATAGTTGCATCACAAATTACCAATTTTGTATCAGGATTATCACTAAGATAACTTAGCGCTTCTTCTCCATGTGCTGCTGCTAATACATTAAAAAGTTGATTATTAAGATTTTTTTTCATTTCTGCGCGTAAAGTTACATTAGCGATTGCTAAAATTATCTTAGTTTTATTGTTTTTTTGAAGCATTCTAATGGAACTTAGCATTTCATCAATACAGCTTTCGCTTTCTTTTTGAATATAACCTATAATATCTTTTTCCATAAATTTCTTACGCGTTTGCCCATCACTACTTCCTGTAAGTACTATAGCAGGAATATTTTTTTCTAAAACCACATCCACCACTTCTCCATTGGGAGCATCTGGCAAACAAAGATCTACAAAAGCCATAAAATAATCATTTTTCACTAATTCTTTAGCACTATTCATATCAAAAGCAACATCTACTTTTAAACCCAAAGTGTTTTCTACTTTTTTTGCTAAAAGCTTTGTAAGCATTTTGTTATCATCAATAATTAAAATTTTTTCTTCCATAGCCAACTCTCTTTATAATTTAAAAGTATAATTATAACATATAGAAATTTACTTTTTGTTTTTAAAGTAAAGTTCTAGTAAATTCTAAAGCCTCTTGTGTGATATTTTCCCCACTTACCATTCTAGCAAGTTCTCTTACTCTTTCTTCTTTTTCTATTTTTCTTACCCTACTTTCATTTCCTATTTTTTCTACTAAAAAATGATTGCTTGCTTTTGATGAAAGCTGTGGTAAATGTGAAATTGCAAAAATTTGATAAAACTTAGCAAGCTCTTTTAATACTTCAGCTATACTCATTGCTTCTTTACCACTTAAATTTGCATCAATTTCATCTAAAAATATTATCCCACTAGCTTTATTAGTAACATTACATTCTGTTGCAATAAAAGACAGTCTTAGACGGTTTATCTCGCCTGAACTTAAATTTTTTAAACTAGCCTCATTGATATTTAAACTCACTTCATCTTTACCCAAAATACTTAAAGAACAATCTTTAAGTTCTAATTTAACTTCTTTCATATAAAGTTTTTCAAGATAAAAATTCAGTAATTTTTCAAGCTCTTTTAATCTTTTTTTACGCAAAGTACTTAATTTTTGACTTTTCTCATCTAAAAGTATTTTAGTACTTTGTACTTTTTCTTCTAATTCTTTTTTTTCAAAACTTAAATTTTCATAATGAGCTAATTCTGCCTTTTTCTTCTCTAAAGCTTCTAAAGCTTCTTCTATGCTTCCATATTTTGAAATCAAAGAAGAAAGTTTTTCTATCCTATCAAGCACTTCTTCTATATCAAAATCAAAATCATCAAAACTTTGATTTTCCCACACTGCCCTTAGCTCATTTAAACACTCTGAAAAAAATGAACTATCAACATCACTAATTTGCAAAGCTTCAATCACTGCTGATTCTAACTCAAAAATTCTACTTGCCCTATTCCAAGCTGCATCGATTTTGTCTTTTTTTGAAAGCCTTTTTTTAAAACTCATTAATTCATCAAATTCGCCAATTTTTGGATTAATGCTTTGGATTTTTTGTATTTCAAAGCTCGTAAATTCTTTTAATTCTTCTACCTTTTTTTCTTCTTCTTGAATTTTTTCTAATTTAGTTTTATTTTCCATATATTCTTTATAAATATTTTTATATTCATTTAAAAAATCTTGAAATTTCTTATCCTCTTTTGATTGCATAAAATCAAGTAAGTTTAAAAACCTTTCATTTGAGAACTCATTATTTTCCTTAGCTGAAAGATATTTTACAAATTTCTTAGAAAGCAAGGCTAAATTCTTTTTTGAAATAAGTTGATTATTGATAAAATAACGCGAGCTTTTATCTTTTAAAAGTTTAAATACGTTTAATTCTTCATTTTCAATACCAAACTCATCTAATTCAAGCTCATCATTTAACAAAATTTCTACCATTTTAGCTTCACTCTCACTTAGAGCAAATGCTGCCAAAATAGCCTTAAAAAGTACAGACTTTCCAGCACCACTTAAACCAGTAAAGACAGTAAGTCCAGCTTCTAAGTCTAATTTTGCTTGTTTAAAACCTAAATTTTCTTTAATCAAAATACTTTCTATCATCACTTACCCCAATTTAACTTTTCTTTTAAAACTTGGAAATAATCTCTATCTTTTTTATGTATAAAACTAAGTTGTTTTTTACTAAGTCCTATAAGAATTTTATCATATTCTTTAGGATCAATCACTTCTTGCCCATCTAAATACAACAAACAATGCTCAACTTTCAATTCAAGCTCAAACCCATAAGGCAAAACTATAGGTCTTTGGGTTAAAGAATGAGAACAAACTGGCGTTAGAACAAAAATTTCACTCCAAGGATGCACTATAGGTCCGCCTGCACTAATATTATAAGCAGTTGAGCCACTTGAGCTAGCTATAATCAAACCATCTCCATAATAAGCATTAAAAAGTTTATTTTCAAAAAAAACTTCCACATTTGCCATTAAAGCATTATCACGAGAAAAAACCGCATCATTAAAAGCAAATTTTTTAATGATTTTGTTTTTTTTACAAAGCGTTATTTGAAGCATTTTGGCTTTTTCTATTTTAAAATCACTTTTAAAAAAATCTTTAAAAAAACTTTCTACCTCATTAAAAGAAAGAGCTGTTAAAAAACCTAAATTTCCTGCATTTATACCCAAAATAGGCTTTTTAGCTTGATAAACTTGTCTACATAAAGACAAAAGCGTACCATCTCCACCCAGAGAAATCAAAAAATCTAATTCTTGTAAATCTTTTAGATTAATTTTTTCTTGCTCTAGCAACACAAGCTCTATATTTTTTTGCAAAAAAATTGCTCTTAAAAAATCAATTTGCTTGTTTAAATTTGTATTTAACCTACAAAATAAGCCTATTTTTTGAATTTTTTCTATATTTATACATTTTTTCATAAAAAAATTATAACAAAACTTAGCTAAGCAAAAGAATAAAATACTATAATAACAAAATTGAACAAAATTAAGCTAAGGAAAAATTTTGAGAACTCATTATAATACAGAGCTTAACATACAAAATGTTGGCGCGGAAGTAACATTATGTGGTTGGGTAAATTCTTACCGTGATCATGGAGGTGTAATTTTTATCGATCTTAGAGATCGTAGCGGACTTATACAGTTAGTATGTGATCCTGCAGATAATCAAGAAGCACATAATATAGCTTCATCAGTAAGAAATGAATATGTTTTAATAGCGCAAGGTAAAATTCGCCCACGCGGTGAAGGACTTGTAAATCCAAAATTAAAAACTGGAGAAATAGAAGTTGTTATAAGCAAACTTACTATTGAAAATGAAAGCGCTGTAGTGCCTTTTGCTATAGGTGATGAAAGCGTAAATGAAGAATTAAGATTAAAATATAGATTTTTAGATTTAAGAAGTAAAAAGCTTTATGATAATTTTGCTCTAAGATCAACTGCTTGTATAGCAACAAGAAATTCTTTAGCAAAAATGGGATTTTTAGAAGTTGAAACCCCTATTTTAACTAAAGCCACTCCAGAAGGTGCAAGGGATTATTTAGTACCATCACGCGTACATCAAGGCGAATTTTATGCCTTACCTCAAAGTCCTCAACTTTTCAAACAACTTTTAATGTGTTCAGGATTTGATAGATATTTTCAAATTGCAAAATGTTTTAGAGATGAGGATTTAAGAGCAGATCGCCAACCTGAATTTACTCAAATAGATATAGAAATGAGTTTTTGTGAGCAAAAAGATATCATAGCTATGGCAGAAAATTTACTTAAAGATATTTTCAAAGCTTGCGGAAAAGAAATTAGCATACCTTTTAGACAAATGAGTTATAAAGAAGCTATGGAAAATTATGGCTCTGATAAGCCTGATTTAAGATTTGATATGAAATTTATTGATGTGATTGATATTTTTTCAAAATCAAATAACGAAATTTTTACAAATATCGCAAAAGATACGAAGAAAAATCGCATTAAAGCTTTAAGAGTTCCAAAAGGCGATACGATTTTTTCTAAACGCCAAATGCAAAGATTTGAAGATTTTGTACGCAAATTTGGGGCAGCAGGACTTGCGTTCATACAAATGAAAGAAGATGGTCCTAAGGGTCCACTTTGTAAATTCTTTAGCAAAGAGGATTTAAATGCTTTAATCCAAAGATGTGAATTAGAAGTTGGAGATGTAGTATTTTTTGGTGCAGGAGCTAAGAAAACCGTGCTTGATTATATGGGTAGATTTAGATTATTCCTCGCTGATGAAATGAAAATTATTGATGAGGATAAATTAGAATTCTTATGGGTTATTGATTTTCCTATGTTTGAACAAAATGATGATGGAAGCTATTCTGCAATGCACCATCCATTTACTATGCCAAAAAATATTGACGAGCAAGATTTAGAAGAAATTAATTCTATTGCACATGATGTGGTGTTAAATGGTGTAGAATTAGGTGGTGGTAGCATAAGAATTCATAAAAGCCCTATCCAACAAAAAGTCTTTAAGCTTTTAAATATTAATGAAGAAGAGCAAAGAAAGAAATTTGGTTTCTTACTTGATGCATTAAGCTTTGGAGCACCGCCACATGGTGGTATAGCAATAGGCCTTGATAGACTTATCATGCTTTTAACAAAATCTTCAAGCATTAGAGAAGTCATAGCTTTTCCTAAAACACAAAGAGCACAATGTCTTATGACTCAAGCTCCAAGCGAAGTAAGCAATGAACAAATGAGAGAATTAGGTATAAGATTAAGGGAGAATACTAAATGAAACAATTATTTTTAATTATAGGTGCACCAGGTAGTGGTAAAACAACCGATGCAAGCATCATAGCTAAAGATGATGCAAGCGTTACTCACTATTCTACAGGTGATTTACTAAGAGCAGAAGTGGCTAGTGGAAGCGAACTTGGAAAGACTATTGATAGCTTTATTTCTAAGGGAAATTTAGTTCCACTAGATGTAGTTGTAAATACTATCATCACTGCTTTAAAAAATGCACCAACTAATACTATATTAATAGATGGTTATCCAAGAAGTGTTGAACAAATGCTTGAGTTTGATAAGGTATTAAAAAACCAAAGTGAAGTAAATTTAAAAGGTGTTATAGAAGTTAAAGTTAGCGAAGAAGTTGCTAGAGAAAGAGTTTTAGGGCGTGCTAGAGGTGCTGATGATAACGAAGAAGTTTTCAATAATAGAATGAAAGTTTACTTAGAACCTTTAGAAGAAATAACAAATTTTTATACTAAAGAAAATATCCACCATGTAATCGATGGTGAAAGAAGTATTGAAGCTATCGTAGCTGATATGAAAAATTTAATCAATGATTTATTAAAATAAAGGATAAAAAATGGATATTAGCAAAATCAAAGTTGGAGAAGTACCAAACAAACTTAATGCAGTTATTGAAATTCCTTATGGATCAAACATTAAATACGAACTTGATAAAGAAAGCGGAGCTATCATGGTTGATCGCGTGATGTATTCAGCTATGTTTTATCCAGCAAACTATGGTTTTATACCAAATACTCTTGCAGATGATGGCGATCCTATTGATGTTTTAGTTTTAAATGAATACCCTATCCAAGCAGGAGCTGTGATTCCTTGTCGTTTAATAGGGGTATTATTAATGGAAGATGAAAGCGGTATGGATGAAAAATTACTTGCTGTTCCTGTAAGTAAAATTGATCCAAGATATGATAATATTAAAAGTTTAGATGATTTACCAAAAGCAAGCTTAGATAAAATCAAAAATTTCTTTGAAACATATAAAATGCTTGAGCCAAACAAATGGGTAAAAGTAAAAGAATTTGCAGGTATTGAAAAAGCAAGTGAAATTTTAGAAAATTCTATTAAAAATTATAAATAATCAAAGTCCTTTTAAGGACTTCACAAAGGATAAAAAATGAAAAGTATTATTGCTTTTAGTATAGCTTTTGTGGTGCTAATAGGCGCTAGTATTGGTTTTTACATGTGGTATTTTGAAGATGATTCAAATACTTATGTATATGATTATAAAAAAAGTAGTTCTTATCAAAGCTACACCCCACCAAGCACTCAATACAATCAAGAAAGAAATAATATAAGTGATAATACTTACTACCAACCACAGCAAACAAACCAAGAGCCTTTAAAAGAAGAAACTCCGGTACAAAATAATCCTATCATAGATGAAAATACAAGCACTCAAGAAGTTGCTCCAACAACCCAAACAAATATGGCTGAAGTTTCTAAAAATGAAACTACTACACCTAAAGTAGTCCAAAAAGAAGAAAAAACTCCAGTTGAAAACAACAAACAAACAAGTGTAAAAAAAGAAAAAACAACAAAATATAAAAATATCATGCAAGAATACATTGCAAAAGGTAAAACTAGCAGATATGAGCCAAGTTTGAGTGATGATTTTGTTAAAGTTTATGTATTAGATGGAAAAAGCTTAAGTGATTATAGAGTTAATATGCTAAAAGAAATGATTAATCCTATTAAAGTTAATTCCCAAGATTATAATTTAACTATTTTTATTGATATGCTATCAAATGATAATATGAAATTAAGCATATATAACAAAGATATTGTTTTTGCTAAAAATAAGAAAAAATATAATTATGTAGATGTTAAAATTTCTGATTTAAAATTTTTATTTGAAAGAAATGGATATAGCGAATACAGCAATGAAAATTTACTTGAAAAAATCAATCAAAATCTAGCAAGAGAAGATATAATCAAAAGAATCAAAATTCAAGGTTATGCAGACGATAGAGGTAGTACTTTTGCAAACTATATGATAGGGTTAAATAGAGCAATGAACGTAGCCAAACATTTCTTTAGCTTTACTGAGGTTATAGAAATAGAATCTTTAGGAAAAGACACCTATCCTATTAAAGATAAGTCTGATTCTCAAAGACAAAATAATCGTAAAGTAGAAATTAGTTTTTTATAACTAATTTCTAAATTTCAAAACTTCTTTAACAATTTTAAGCTAACATAACAATTTATTTTCATTCTCAAGGTAGTAATTATGTATGATAAATCACTAGAAAAAGAATATTATAAAATTTGTGAAGAACGCGGATATTTTGAAATCAATGGTAATGAAAAAATTCAAGAAAAAGGCAAAAACTTTTGTATTATGATGCCACCACCTAATGTAACAGGCGTTTTACACATAGGCCATGCCCTAACTTGTACTTTACAAGATATCACGACGCGTTATAAAAGAATGGATGGTTATAAGACTCTTTATCAACCAGGGCTTGATCATGCAGGCATTGCAACACAAAATGTTGTGGAAAAACAACTTTTAACTCAAGGCATTAAAAAAGAAGATTTAGGTAGAGAAGAATTTATAAAAAAAGTATGGGAATGGAAAGAACAAAGCGGTGGTACTATAGTTAAACAAATGCGAATTTTAGGTATCACTCCTGCTTGGAGTCGTTTGCGCTTTACTATGGATGAAGGTTTAGTAAATGCGGTAAAAAAAGCCTTTGTAGATCTTTATGATAAAAAGCTTATTGTGCGTGGAAATTACATGGTAAATTGGTGCACTCACGATGGAGCATTAAGTGATATAGAAGTAGAACATAAAGAAAATAAAGGAAAATTATATTATTTAAAATATTTCTTAGAAAATTCTCAAGAGTACATCGTAGTAGCCACTACAAGACCAGAAACTTATTTTGGTGATAGCGCTGTGATGGTTAATCCAAACGATGAAAGATTTAAACACTTAATAGGCAAAAATGTCATTTTACCTTTAATGGATAGAAAAATTCCTATTATTGCTGATGAACATGTAGATATGGAATTTGGTACAGGTTTTGTAAAAGTAACCCCAGCACATGATCATAATGACTACGAAGTAGGCTTAAGACATAAACTTGAATTTATTACTATCTTTGATGAAAAAGGTATTTTAAATGAACATTGCTTGCATTTTAAAGGCTTAGAAAGATTAGAAGCAAGAGATACTATTATAAAAGAATTACAAGAAAAGGGTTTTATTGAAAAAATAGAAGATTATACTAATCAAGTAGGATATTGCTATCGTTGTAAAAATGTAGTAGAACCTTACATTTCTAAACAATGGTTTGTAAAAAATGAAATCGCAAAAGAAAGTATAGAAAAAGTTAATCTTGGTGGAAGTAAATTTTACCCTGCACATTGGATCAATAGCTTTAATGCTTGGATGAGAGATTTAAAAGATTGGTGTATTTCAAGACAACTTTGGTGGGGTCATCAAATTCCTGTGTATTATTGTGAATGTTCTCATGAATGGGCAAGCGAAGAAACTCCAAGTCAATGTCCAAAATGCCAAAGCACTAATTTCAAACAAGACCCTGATGTTTTAGACACTTGGTTTTCTTCTGGTCTTTGGGCTATGAGTACTTTAGGTTGGGGTAATAAAGACTGGGGCAAAAACACACTTTGGCATGAAGATGATTTAAAAGATTTTTATCCAAATTCTTTATTAATCACCGGCTTTGATATTTTATTTTTCTGGGTTGCAAGAATGATGTTTCAAAGTACTAATGCCTTAGGTGAGCTTCCTTTTAAAGATATATATTTGCATGCTTTGGTTAAAGATGAGCAAGGTAGAAAAATGAGTAAGTCTTTAGGTAATGTCATTGATCCTGTGCAAAGCGTGGATGAATACAGTGCTGATATCTTGCGTTTTACCCTTGCTCTTTTAGCTATCCAAGGTAGAGATATAAAATTAAGCAATGACAAACTCATACAAGTTAGAAATTTTACGAATAAGCTTTATAATGCAAGCAAATTTTTACTTTTAAATGAAGAAAAATTTGAAGATTTAGATAAAAGCAAAATTCAAACTAACTTGGCAAAATACATGCTGTCTCGTTTTGAAGTATGCGTAAAAGAAACAAGAGAAAATTTAGATAATTACCGCTTTAATGATGCAGCAAATACTTTGTATAGATTTTTCTGGGATGAATTTTGTGATTGGGGGATCGAGCTTAGTAAGGCTGAAAAATCAAGTATAAAAGAACTTGGAAGCATTTTTAAAGAAGCATTAAAGCTTTTAAATCCTTTTATGCCATTTATTAGTGAGTATTTATACCATGAGTTAAGTAAAACTTCTATCCAAACTCATGAGTCTATAATGATTTCAAGATATCCTAAATTTAATTCTAGAAATGAAAAAATAGAAAAATTATTTAATATCATTATAGAAAGCATAGTGAGTTTACGTCGTGCAAAAACCTTAGTAGAGCTTGCAAATGCAAAAATTCAAAAAGCTTGCATAAAATTAAACGATGAGAGTTTAATAGCTGAGTTAAAAAATTACACTAATTTTATCTCGACACTTGCAAAATGTGAAAACATCGAGTTTATTAGTACAAATTTAGAAAAATCCATTAGAGATGTAAGTGAGAATTTAGAAGTATTTATACCAACTCAAGATCTTGATTTAAGCGGTGTTTTAAATAGACTTAATAGTCAAAAAATAAAATTTGAAAAAGAATTTAACAAGTTAGATGCTATGATGAAAAACGAAAAATTTATCTCTAATGCACCTGCTGCGGTTGTTGAGCAAAATAAAACTCAACTTGAAAGCATTAAAACTCAACTTGAAAAAATCAATGATGAAATTTCTAATTTAGAAGGCTAATAAGTGATAAAAATACAAAATCTTAAAAAATATTATGGCAAAGAATTAGTTATAAATGATGTTTCTTTAGAAGTTAAAGAAGGAGAAATTTATGCTCTTGTTGGACACAGCGGGGCAGGAAAATCAACTTTGCTAAGATGTATTAATGGTTTGGAAAATTATCAAAGTGGTAGCGTGCAAGTTTTTGGTAAAGAAATAGCTACCTTAAAAGAAAAAGAGTTAAGAGTATTTAGAAAAGATATAGGGATGATTTTTCAGCATTTTGCACTTATGAGTAGAAAAAATGTATTTGAAAACGTGGCTATGCCTTTAGAAATTCATAATTTTGACAAAAACACAATTCAAAAAAGAGTTAATGAGCTTTTAGATCTTGTGGGACTTTTAGTCAAAAACAAGGCTTATCCAAATGAACTAAGTGGTGGGCAAAAACAAAGAGTAGCCATAGCTAGAGCCCTTGCTTTAAATCCTAAAATTTTACTAAGCGATGAAGCTACTTCTGCACTTGATCCAAATACTACAAATAATATTTTAGAACTTATTGCTAAAATCAATCAAGAATTTAACATCAGCGTAGTATTAGTAACTCATGAAATGGAAGCAGTAAAACAAATAGCACAAAAGGCCGTATTACTAGAGCATGGACAAATTATAGGTCAAGGGAAAATTGAAGATTTATTCTTAAAACCAAGTGAAAAAATGCGTGAATTCTTAGGTGAAAGTGATTTTTTGCCACAAAATGGAGTCAATGTGCGCTTATATTTTTGCAAAGAAAAAGCAAACCAAAGCATAATCACTCATATGGCTAGAAGTTTAAATATTGATTTTAATATAGTTTGGGGTAAGATAGAAAAACTAAACAACAATGCTTTAGGAAATTTGGTAATCAATATAGAAGCCAAAGATCAAAAAAAAGTTTTAAATTATTTACAAGAAAATGGCGTTATTTGGGAGCTTGTATAATGAACTTAGAAACAATTTTAAGAAATTTTGAAAATATACTATATCCAGCATTATTGGAAACTCTTTATATGAGTTTTACAGCCACTTTTTTAGCCTTTTTAATTGCACTTATCCCTGCAATTGTACTTACTGTTACTGATAAAGGCGGCTTATGGGAAAATAAAAGCATTTATAGTATGCTTGATTTTATTATCAATATTTTAAGATCTTTTCCATTTTTAGTGCTCATTGTAGTTTTAAGTCCTTTTACAAAATATCTTATTGGCATTAGCATAGGTACAACTGCTACGATAGTGCCACTTACCATAGGAATTGCACCTTATTTAGCTAAAATGATTGAAAGTGCTTTTAAAGAAATTGATCCTGCTATCATTGAAGCAGCAAGATCTTATGGAGCTAGCAAAGCACAAATCATCTTTAAAGTTATGTTTAGTGAGGCTTTGCCAAGTATTATTAATGGTATTACTTTAATTTTAATTATTGTTATTGGATTTTCCGCTATGGCAGGAACTGTTGGTGGTGGTGGCTTGGGTGATGTGGCTATTCGCTATGGATATGAACGTTTTAGAACTGATATTATGATTCAAACTGTTGTGATTTTAATTATACTAGTGCAAATTATACAATTTATAGGAAATATTCTTTATAAAATCACCAAAAGATAAACAATGAAACATAAACTTGGTATTTTGCTAGCAGCAACTAAAAATTCAAGCTTTACCATAGGAACCTTGCTCATTAATATCATGGATGTTATGGATGAAAAGGTAGATGTATTTTACATTTTACATGATGGCTTTAGCTTGAATGATCAAAATATCATGCAAAAAATTGTTAAAAACAAAACAATTAAATTTATTCCTTTTACTCAAGAAGATTTTTTAACTACTCTTGGTAAAAATCAAAATGATATTGATAATTTATTTTTCTTAAAAAGATGGACGCATATGGCTTTTGCAAGATTTGAAGCTTTTAAGTTTTTAGATGAATGCGAAAGTATTATTTATCTTGATTTTGATGTTTTACTTTTAAAAAGTATAGATGAACTTAGTAAATTAAGAGCTAGAAAATATCATTTTGGTGCAAGATTAGGTAAAACTTTGCTTCTTGAAAGCCTGCCTGCAAAAAAAGAGCATCATCAAAAACGTACGTATTTAACTGGAATTTTAGTCTTTACCGATCTTATACCTAATCCTTTGCAGTGTTATCAATTTATATATAAACATTTAAACGAAAACATTCAAAATTTAAACGATCAAGGATTGTTTACACTACTGGTGCTAGAACACAAATTTAAAATAAAAGATTTAAAAGATACTTATAATGGAAATATTGATTATAGAACCAATTTATCACAAAAAGCTTCTATAACACATGCTGAAGGTAGTAATAATCGTTTTTGGAATAATGTTTTATACAATCAAACATGGCCTAAATGGCAAGAGTATTATGAAAAATGGTTAAAACTTGGTGGAAGTAGATATTTAGGCGGAATAAAAGCTATTAACACTCAAGCAAAAGCAAGAATAAGATATCATTTATCATACAAACTAGGTTATGCTTTTATAGAATGTACTAAAAATAAGAAAAAAATTCCTTTTTTACCTTTTACTCTACTAAAGATTTACTATAAACACACAAAACTTGCCAAGCAATATCAAAAAGATTTAAAAACAAAACCTTATCTTAAGCTTCCACCTTTATCAAGCTATGATGATTATAAAAGTGAAGGTATTAAAAATCAAAATACTTATTCTTATAAAATCGGACAAGCTCTCATTAAGGCTCAAAAAAATTGGCACAAAGGTGGTTATATAAAATTTATAAAAGAACTTAAACATTTTGCCAAAGAATATAAAAACAAACAAAAATAAAACTTTTCTTATCTTATTAATATTTTTATAATATAATCAAGCATTTTAAACTATAAAAAGGAGTTAAAATGAAATTGTTAAAATTGCTCGCTGCAAGCACAATTTTAGGTGCAAGTTTATTTGCTAATGAAGTTATCACTGTAGGTGCAACACCTGTTCCTCATGCTGAAATTTTAGAACAAACTAAAGATTTGCTAAAAAAAGAAGGTTACACATTGGAAATTAAAGAATTTAATGACTATGTTTTGCCAAATCTTAGTACAGATAGTAAAGAACTTGATGCAAATTTTTTCCAACATCAGCCTTATTTAGATGAGTTTAATGCTAATAAAGGTACAAAATTAATTAGCGTTGCAAAAATTCACATCGAACCAATGGCAGTTTATTCTAAAAAATATAAAAACATCCAAGATCTTCCACAAAATGCTACCATAGCTGTACCAAATGATCCGACAAATGAAAGTAGAGCTTTAGATATTATCGCTAGTACTAAACTAGTTAGTTTTGAAAATAGCACATTAAAAACTCCACTTGATATTAAAGATAATCCAAAAAATATCAAATTTAAAGAGTTAAAAGCAGCACAACTTCCAAGAGCTTTAGATGATGTTGATTTTGCAGTGATTAATTCAAACTATGCCTTATCAGCAAACTTAAATCCTGTGAAAGATTCTATTTTAATAGAAAGCAAAGAAAGTCCTTACGCAAATATATTAGTAACCACTCAAGATAATAAAGACAATCCTAAAATCAAGGCTTTAGTAAAGGCTTTGCAAAGTCAAAAAGTAAAAGACTTTATCAATGAAAAATACCAAGGTGCAGTAGTCCCTGCATTTTAAAACAAACCTTGAGTTTTAAAACTCAAGGTTATTTATTTTTAATAAGCTCTGTGGTAATTTTAGCTATTTCTAATTCTTCTTCTGTTGGAACAATTAAAATTTTAATTCTAGAGTCTTTTTTACTAATCTCACCATTTCTAAGCTGTGCATTTTTATCTAAATCTATATCAAATCCTAAATGCGCTAGTCTTTGACATACTTTTGCTCTAACAATATCATCATTTTCGCCTATACCAGCTGTAAAAATCAATGCATCAACTCTAGGCAAAATCGCAAAATAAGAACCGATATATTTACTCAAACGATAACAAAACATATCAAGAGCAAGTCTTGCTTTTTCGTTATTTTGTTCAATTTGAGCTTCAATATCTCTAAAGTCATTAAACCCACAAATTCCATAAACCCCACTTTTTTTATTCATTATAGTGTCTAAATCAGATGAGTTTAAATTTAATTCTTTTGCCAAAAATGGTAATACAGCAGGATCAATATCTCCACATCTAGTTCCCATGATCAAACCTTCTAGCGGTGTAAAGCCCATAGAAGTATCTACACATTTTCCATTTTCTATAGCACAAACACTCGCACCATTTCCAAGATGAGCGCTAATTGCATTAAATTCATTAATATTTTTACCAAGTATATGTGCAGCTTGCTTGCTTACATAAGAATGTGATGTACCGTGAAAGCCGTATTTTCTAACTTGGTGTTTTTCATAAAACTCATAAGGTAAAGCATACATATAAGCATAATCAGGCATACTTTGATGAAAAGCTGTGTCAAAAACTGTCACATTAGGAACTTTTGGAGCGGCTTTTATCATAGTTTTAATACCTATTAAATGCGCAGGGTTATGTAAAGGTGCTATGTGAGCAACTCTATCAATTTCTTTTAAAATTTCATCATCTACCAAACAATGCTTGGTTAAATTTGGGCCTCCATGAACTATCCTATGTCCACATCCATCAAGCTCATTTAAATCATGTAAAATTCCACTTTGAGCAAATAATTCATTTACTAATTCAATACCTTGTTCATGATCTTTAATTGCTAATTCTTTTTTGTATTTTTGACCACTTTTTAGATCTTTTAACTCTATTTTAGAGCTTTGCTCGCCTATTTTTTCCACCAAACCAGATGCTAAAGCCTCATCTTTTTCAAAAAGCTTAAATTTAATTGAAGATGAACCTGAATTTAAAACTAATATTTTCATTTTTCTCCTTATTCTTGTGCTTGAATAGCACTTAAAATCACAGTATTAACAATATCTTCTACCAAACATCCTCTACTTAAATCATTAATCGGCTTTTTAAGACCTTGTAAAATCGGACCAATCGCTAAAGAATTTGCCGTTCTTTGAACTGCTTTATAGCAAATATTTGCCGCATTTAAATCAGGAAACACATATACATTTGCTCTTCCTGCTACTTTAGAATTTGGCATTTTACTTTTTGCTGTTAGCATATCATATGCTGCATCAAATTGTATAGGACCTTCTAGCTCAAGTTGAGGATATTTTTCTTTAGCTATTTTAGTAGCTTCTTTAATTGCATCCACGCTAGCCCCGCTTCCACTATCTCCACTAGAATACGAAAGCAAAGCCACTTTAGGTTCAAGCCCAAAAGCTTTAGCGCTATTTGCGCTCACATAAGCAATTTCAGCAAGTTGCTCAGGAGTTGGATTTGGCATAACAGCACAATCAGCAAAAACCAAAACCTTATCTTCTAAAGACATAAAAAACATACCAGAAACTAAACTCACATCAGGTTTTGTTTTGATAATTTGCAAGGCAGGACGAATAGTTTCAGCAGTAGTTGTACTCGCACCACTTACCATAGCATGCGCTTTTTGAGTATGTACAAGCAAGGTCGCAAAATATGTTTTATCTTGCACTAATTTTTTAGCTTCTTCTTTACTCATACCTTTACTTTTTCTAGCTTCATACAAAAGCTCTTCAAATTCTTCATTATATTGAGAATTTTTAGGATTTATAATACGTACACCATCGATATTAATATTTAAACTATTAGCTTTAGCACAAATTTCATTGCTATCGCCTAGCAAAATCAAATCAACAATCTCATTTTGCATTAAAAACTCACTAGCTTTTAATACTCTTTCATCAAAACTTTCAGGCAAAACCACTACTTTTTTATCTGCTTTTGCTTTTTCAAAAAGCTCATAAGAAAATCTTGCCTGAGTTTTATAGGTATATTCTTGTAATAAATCTTGAGTAAAATCTTCATTTTCTTTTAACAAAACAAAGTCGCTAAGCTTTTGACTTAGTAAAAAATTTAACATAGTATGATTTTCATCTTGACTTTTTGCATATAGTGGAGCATTTAGCTCTTTAGCTAAAGCTATATTTAAACTCAAATCTCCCATCAAACCAAAATCATCTACTCCAACCACTATAACAAAATCATTTTTATTTTTTATTTTTTCAAAATCTTGAATTATTTTTTTTAAAAAATCATTTGAATTTTGAGCAAATTTGCTTTGATAATTATTTTTTTCAAAACTACTAAAAAAATCTAGCTTAAAATTGGTTTTTGAACATATTAAAGCAATTTTTTCTTTATTTTTTTCACAAAAAACAGGAAAGTAAAAGGCTATTTTACCTTGAACTTTTTCTAAAGACTGTGTTAAAAATTTCTCATCAACACAATTTAATAAAAACATGGATTTCATTTTTTCCTCTTTTTTAACAAAATAATTGTTTTTTTGTAATATAATAATTTTAAAATTCATCACAATAATATAAGGTTATAAAGCTATGAAATTTAAAAATGTTAATTTTTACTTGTTACCTTTTGTAATGTTTGGTTGTAGCGCCACAGTCGATCCACATATTAACATGAAACCTCCAACTTATGTAGAAGAATTGGCTCCAAAACAAAATCATAACACCCAAAGCAATCCTGGATCGCTATTTGGTAAAGGAGATAATCCTTTATTTTCTGATAAAAAAGCAATGAATGTAAATGATTTAGTAACCGTAGTCATTAGAGAAAATGCTACACAAAACTCGCAAGGCTCTAAAGCTACAAGTAAAAACAATAATGTTAATTTAGGCGGAGGACAAGTAACCACTGGTGCTGGACTTAGTAAAGCTAGAGATTTTATCAATGATTATACAAATATAGGCTATACTACAGCAAGTACTTCACAATATCAAGGCACAGGAAGCCAAACTAGAAGTGAAAATTTCCAAACCACCATTTCTGCTAGAGTGATTAAAGTTTTATCTAATGGAAATTATTTTATAGAAGGAAGTCGTGAGCTTTTAATTAATGGTGAAAAACAAATCATTCAGCTAAGTGGGGTTATAAGACCTTATGATATTTCTCAAGATAATATGATAGATAGTAAATACATAGCTGATGCAAAAATTCTTTATAAAACAGAAGGTGATATAGATAAATCTACACGCAAGCCTTGGGGGACAAAATTCATGGAAACCATTTGGCCTTTTTAAGCTAAATGGTTTTACATAAAACTTGGTGCATCATTAGAAAATAAAATCAAATCTCCATTTTGGGTTAATTTTGATAAAGTTTGCACAAGTTGAGATTTTTCTTTTAATACATAAAAATCTAATGTAATATGTTTTTGCAAAATCGTGCTATTAGCCTCTGAAGTAATAATTACAAAATCAAAACATTCATTGATTATCTTGCATAATTTTATATTTTCTTCTTCATTAACTTCAACTATACCAGGAGTTACCAAAACTTTTCTTCCTTGATAGCTTTTACAAAGCTCATAGCTTTGACTCATACCTTTAAAATTTCCATTAAAACCATCATCTATGATAAATTTAGGCTCTTTAGAAATCACTTGCAAACGATGTTCTACTGCTTTTAAATTTAATACACTTTTTATAATATTTTCTATTTTAATTCCTAAATAATGAGCAAGTAAAATACACACACTAATATTATAAGCATTAAAAGCGCCTAGTAAATTTGCATGAAAATCATAAATATTACCATCTAATCTTATTTTAAAATCTAAACCTTCTAAACTTGCCCTAACATCACTTAAACAATCATCATAAAATTCATTTTCATATAAGGTGCTTGAGTGTAAAAAGTATTTTTCTAAACGCTTGGATTTTAAAGCTTGCAACTTAGCACCACGGATGTTATCTTGAGTTTTAAAATACTCCAAATGCGCCAAGCCGATCTCACCTACTATACAAATTTGAGGATTTAAAAACTCTGTAATTTCTAAAATATCATTTTGCTCTCTTGCGCCAGCTTCTACGATATAAATTTCAGTATTATTTTCTAAATTTTCATTGATATCTTTTACTATACCCATGAAAGTATTAACACTTCTTGGAGTTTTATAGCACTTAAACTCATCTTTTAAAAGTTCGTATAAAAAATTTTTTATACTTGTTTTTCCAAAACTAGCAGTAATTAGAATAATTTTTAAATTTGGATTATCACAAATCTTTTTATTTGCCTTTTTTATAAATATATTTTGGTTTATTTTTTCTACTAAAAAGCTTAATAAAAATGCAACTACTAAAGCTTCTAAACCTATCCAAAAAAATGGCATAAATACTAAAGTAAAAAGCGACAAAAATAAAAAATAACGCTTAATCCTAGCAGTAAAAACCAGCTTTTTATCTAAATTTTTATATAAGTACCCACCATATAACAAAGATAAAGCAAAAACTATAAAATATAAATAAAAATTTCCGCTATACAAAGAAAACACAAAAGCAAAATAAGGAATTATTAAAAAATATAAATGCCACAAAGGCTTAGCAAAATGTAAAATTATGCGTGAGAATTTATAAGAGTACCATTGCAAAGCTAAAATCAGGTAAAATCCAAGTAAAAAATTCAAACTTAAAAAAGCTATCATACTAATCATTTTTTAAAAATTCCTCATGTATTTTTTCATTTATAAAATCAGCATGTTTTAAAAAGAAAAAATGATCCCCATCTAATGCAAAAAAATTTCCTTTTTGTGCTAAAGAATGGATAATCGCTCCACTTTTTAAAGGCGTAGCTTTATCTTCATTACCCCAAAAAATCAAAATAGGGTTTTTAAGCTTTTGAAATTCATTTTCTAAATTTTCATTAACAACCTTCTTAAAGGTTTCATACATCACTTCACTCATACCTTGAGCGTCTTTGCTAATAAAAAATTTCCTCCAAAAATCCCCATAAGGAAGATTTTTTAAAATTTTAAACAAGGCTATTTTAAACCTCACTTTAAAGCTTTTTGGTAAAACCACACCTGCGCTAGAGAGTAAAATTAAACCTTGAAAATTAGCATTTTGACACATAATAGTCGCAACTTTTCCGCCAAAAGAATGCCCCATTAAATAATCTGCCTTTTGCTCAATTGTAGTTAAAAAGTCTTCCACAACCTTAGCATAAGCATAAGAATCCATAGGTGCATCTATGCTTGAATTTCCAAAACCAGGCAAATCTAAATAAATTTGTTTAAAATCATTCAAAGGCTTTTCAAAAGCTTGTTTCATAAGCTCTTTATTAGCCCCCCAACCGTGTAAAATAAGAATTGTTTTTTTGCATTTTGAATTGATGATTTCATAACTTAAATTATAAAAATATCCATTAGAATATACTCTAGTTTTTGCCATTTCTAGCCTTTTTTATCTTTATAAATCTTTTTTAAAAGCATTACAGCTTCATTTAAACGCTCATATTCTTCAAAACTTAAAAGCACAGCTTCAAATTTATTATTTTTTACTATCACCACTCTACCGTTTTCGCTCTTTTTTGTTTTTTCAAGCATAGTACTGAAATTTCTTACTACTTCAGTTGCAGTATAAATTTCATCTTTGCTAAAAGTAGCCATGATTATAATTTACCTTTTTGTCCATTAATGCTGTGAATAAAAGCGTAATCGATCTTAATTTGCTTTTCTAGCTCTATATTTTTAGCTAAATTATCAACTGTATTGGTAAAATCTTCAAATAAATAATTTGCCAATGATCCTGGATTTGGATTGATCTCATTTAAATAAACCTCATCACCTATCACAAAAAAATCACAGCGAATCAAAGCTCCTTTAAATAAAGGATTGTAAATTCTCGTAAAATTATCCCTTAGTTTTTGCTTTAATTCTTCACTAATATCCGCTTCAATGACCTTAGAACTTTCTGAAAAACCTAAATATTTTTGTTCAAAATCTAAAATTTCATTTTTTCTAGGCTCTTCAATGATAGAAAATTTCATTTTTTCACCTATCATACAACCTGCTAAGTTATATTCTTTAATATTGCTTACAAATTTTTCAACCACAACATCCTCATCAAATTCAAAGGCAACATCTTTAGCATATTTAAGCTCGCTTTCATCTTTAACTATACTTATACCTATGCTACTACCTAATCTTGCAGGCTTTAAAATACAAGGAAAGTCTAAAGAAACATTTTGCTCTTTATGCGAATTTAAAACCTTATAATCAAGTGTTTTTACCCCTACACTTTGTGCATAAAGTTTAGTTAAAACCTTATTAAAAGATAAAACACTAGCTTCTATACGCGGTCCTATGTATTTTATACCATAAAAATCAAGCAAAGCAGCTATTTTGCCATCTTCACCATCTTTTCCATGTACGATATTTACCGCTACATCCATGTCAAGTTTTTTCTCACCTAACATAGTTTTTATAAAAAACCCACCCTGCTTTAGCACCAAGGCTTTTTCTTTTTTATAAGCACCACTGCTAAAAGTTTTTGCATTCATTTTTTCTTCATCTATAAGAAAAAATTCTTTATTTTTATCACAAAATATAAATTTTTTTTGCGCTTTGAGTACTTTTTTTAATACTACAGCACTCACAATGCTAATTTCATGCTCATAAGAATTTGCACCAAAAATTACACCATATATCATTATATTTTTCCTTTTATTATGCTAATTTTTTCAAAGCCTCTTTAATAAGCTCACTAGTATTTTTACTCTCACAAGTTCTTAAAACCTTTAAAATATTTTCTTGTTTAAAACCAAGCGAAAGTAAAGCTGCCAAAGCTTGTGCTTGGTCTTGATTGGAATTTTCTATATTGATTTTTGCATCACTTAACTCAGCTATAATTCTTTTTGCACTCTTTGGACCAATACCAGGAACCTTTTTAAATACACTCTCATCACCACTTTGCAAAGCCGCATAAAAAGTATTAGTATCTAAGCTTGAGCAAAGCGCCATAGCAGTAGTTGCTCCAATACCACTAATTTTAATTAATAATTCAAACATTCTTTGCTCATTAATATCTAAAAATCCATATAATTTATGAGAGTCTTCTTTGATAATTTGTGTGATTAAAAACTCAACCTTTTGATCTTTTTCAAAATTACTTGAGCAAAAAAGCGACACATAAACACCATAACTTACCCCACTTGAAGTTTTTAAAACAACAAAAGTAGGTTCTTTTTTACTCACTATTCCTTCAATTGCCACTATCATTTAGCTTATTCCTTGTAATTACTAATAGAGCGAATTTCATAAACACTCATCCCATTTTCAGTATCTATTTTTTCAAGCTCAAAACATTGAATTTTTTCTTCACTATGAGGATGATAGCTTAATTCTTTCCTAGGATTTAATAAAACAAATTTAACCTCGTTTAAATCCATCCATTTTCCACTTTTATTAATAATTTTTGATTTTAAAAGTTCATCTTGAATTTTTTTAAGCTTTTCTATATTTGCTTTTTCTTCTTCTTTTAAGGTTTCTATTTTATTAGCTAAAATATTTAAATTTTCAATCTTTTGATTAAAATCTTTAATAGTAATCTTATAAGCTTGTGGTATAGCTCTTTTTGCACTCATTAATTCTTTTGCCTTTTGCTGTAAAATTCTCACAGAATCTTTACTCACATGGATAGTATGCTTGGTTTCTTCAATTTCTTTGACTAAATTTTCTTGTTCTTTTTTTAACTCTTCAATATGCAAAAGTATCTCTTCTCCACTTTTTTCTTTATCAAAAGCTTTGAGATCTTGAATTACAAGTTTATTACCACTTCCTTGAACTTTTTCAACATGAATCAAGCTTTTAGCAATACACAAACAATTACCACCAAGCTCTTGTATGTAAATTTCATCCGCAATAATCTCTCCACCCACAGCCTTTTTAATATTTACTTTTTTAGCCTTGATAGAACCATTTTCTAAAGTTTCAGCAAAAACTTCCTCGGCCTCACAATATCCTCTTAAGATATTAACCTCAACCTTTTGCCCTATAATAGTGCTTTTATGATGCATATTACCTTTAAGAATTACTTTTTTACCTCTTAAAACAGAATCTTGAGCCATATTACCAGTAACTTCTAATTCTTGAGCCTCAACAGTAATCCTAGGACCTATTGCATCTTCTAAACTATTTGTATTTTTAATCACAATGATAACTTGTTTATCAAAACCCGCCCAAATAGAACCCGTACTTTTAAAATCAACCTTATTAAATTCTAAATAATTTTCTATCTCATAAATAGATTTTTTTTGGATAATAAAGCCATCTTTTTTGGCAATATATTTTATGCTTTCATCATCTTCTTTAACTTCAAAATTATCCGAACAAACAACTTTTTCTTTATTTGTTTTTGGCGGAAGTGCTTTTAAAATTTTAAATCTTAAATCCTTGCCATCACTACCCTCTTTTGGTTTAATCCTCTCAATAGCCACCTCATCTTTTCCTATAGGTGCTACATAGTTTCTATTCATCACATCATTGTGTTTTTTTAGATTTTCTAGATAATGATATTTAATTTCTTCATTTGTAGGCTCTTGTGGATTAACTCCCTTACATACCTCAAATTCAACTTCAAAATCAAATTTTTGTCTTTCTTTAACTTTGGTATTAAAATCAATAATTTGCTTTTTGAAATCAAAAATTCTAAATCCGAGCAAATATTTTTCTTTTATCATCGCTTTGTAAATAGCTTCTAAAAGTTCTAGTGCCAATTTATCATGAAAAGCAATAGCTTCACTAGCCCTAACACTAGCTTTTAATAAAGTACAAAACTCATTAGCATGCAAATTAACCTCAAAAGCTGCCATATGTGCAAATTTTTTAAAATAAATTTCTATTTTATACTCTTGCTCTATATTTAAATCATGAATCAAAAATTTTTCATCTTCTTCAAAAATTTTTAATTCTTTTTCATTAACTTTTATCCATTCTTGATTATCATAAGTATAAGAAGTGCTAAAACTTAACAATCTAAAATCAAGTTCATCAACTTCGCATTTATTTTCAGAAGCAAATATCAAAAGCTCTTTATAAGGGTCTTTAGTATATAAAATTTTCTTTTCTTCCATAGCTTAAGCTTCCTTATTGTATATAAAAATTTTGATTTTAGCAAAAATAAAATCAAAATTTAGTTAAAATTATTGCTATTAAAAAATTTTATAATACTCAAACTAATGTTTAAAGAATGAAAATTAATGAGAAAAAATATTGTTTTTAAAAATTTCATCATCAATGCCTTAGGAATTTTATTTTCTAGGATTATGGGCGTTTTAAGAGATATTGTTTTAGCTTTATATTTAGGAGCTGGAATTTATAGTGATATTTTTTTTGTAGCTTTAAAAATGCCTGCTTTTTTTAGAAGAATTTTTGCAGAAGGAGCCTTTGGACAAGCTTTTTTACCAAGTTTTTTAAAAGCAAGCAAAAAAGGTGCTTTTTGTATAAATGTCTTATTACAATTTAGTATTATAGTGTTTTTAACCTGTGTTTTAGTGAGTTTTTTTGCTGAATTTTTTACAAAGATTTTTGCCTTTGGTTTTAACAAAGAAACGATCATTCTAGCTGCGCCTTTAGTTTCTATTAATTTTTGGTATTTATTTTTTATCTTTTTAGTAACTTTTTTAGGCTCTTTGTTAAATTATAAACAAAATTTTTTCATCACTTCTTTTTCTGCTTCATTTTTTAATCTTTTTGTTGTGATTGCAGGATTTTTTGTCACTCAAGATAAACCTTTAGAAGCTTTGTATTATTTTTCGTATGCGACTGTTTTAAGTGGTCTAGCTCAACTTATATGGCATATTTTTGCTTTAAAAAACACTAGAATTTTAAAAAGTATGTATTTAAGCATAAAACTTAAAAAAACAAAAACTAATTTAGATAAATTTCACTCTACTTTTACCCATGGACTTTTAGGCTCTTCAGCAAATCAAATTAGTTCATTATTAGATACTACTATAGCTAGTTTTTTAATGGCTGGAAGTATTTCGTATTTATATTATTCTAATAGGGTTTTTCAGCTTCCTTTAGCTCTTTTTGCAATCGCACTAAGTCAAGTAAGTTTTCCAAAAATACTAAGGCATTTAAAAGCAAATGAAGAACAAAAAGCCTTAGCTTTTATGCAAAAAGCTTTTGAATATTTAAGTGTGCTTTTAATCTTAGCTAGTATAGTTGGGGTTATTTTAGCTAAAGAAATTGTGGAGTTTTTATTTCAAAGAGGAAATTTTAATCAAGAAGATACAAAAATCACTGCATTTTTATTACAAGCTTATCTTTTAGGACTTTTACCTTTTGGCTTACAAAAACTTTTTTCTTTATGGCTTTATGCTAAATTTAAACAAAAAATAGCCGCTATAATAGCCTTTAAAACACTTTTTATATCAGCATTTTTTAGTATAGTGATTATTTTACTTATCAAAGAAGAAGCTTATAAGAGCTTAGGCATTGCACTAGCTTCATCTATTAGTGCTTTTTATTTATTATATGCTAATATAAAAGAATTTGGCTTTAAAAATCTTTGGGGTATTTTTAGGGTTAAATTTTGGCTTATTAGTATAGTATTTTTAAGTTTATTTGCTTTAAGCTTATTTGAAATTAAAGATATTTTAATACAATTTTTAATTGAAATTTATCATTTTTTTAAAGGTTTGTTTTAATGGTTTTTTTTGATAGTGTTTTAAAGAAAAAATGTGAATTTATCCCACATGAGGCAAAAAAAGCAAATATTTATTTATGCGGGCCTACTGTATATGATGATGCACATTTAGGGCATGCAAGAAGTAGTGTATGTTTTGATTTTTTAAGAAGAGTTTTGCTAGCAAATGATTATAAAGTAGTTTTTGCTAGAAATTACACTGATATTGATGATAAAATCTTAAAAAAAATGCAAGAAAGTGGCAAAAGTTTAGAAGAAATTACAAATTTTTATATTAAAAGATATGAAGAGGATATGCAAGCACTTAATATCTTAGAACCTGATTTTAAACCAAAGGCTACAGCTTATATTGAGCAAATGATTATATATATAGAAAAACTTTTAGAATTAAACCTAGCTTATAAACTTGAAGATGGGATTTATTTTGATACTAGCAAAGATGATAAATACTTTTATATCTCTAAAAGAAATTTAGAAGATAATCAATCACGCCTAGAAGAAAGCGTGGCTAAAAAAAATGATAGCGATTTTGTTTTATGGAAATTTGATGAAAAATTTTATCCTGCAAGTTTTGGCAAAGGAAGACCAGGTTGGCACACAGAATGTGTTGTGATGATAGAAAGTATTTTTAAAGATAAACTTGACATTCATGCAGGGGGCATAGACTTACTTTTTCCTCATCATGAAAACGAAGCTTGTCAGTGTCGTTGTAAAAACAATCATGAATTAGCTAATTTTTGGTTGCATAATGGCTTTGTACAAATTAATGGTGAAAAAATGAGTAAAAGCTTGGGAAATAGCTTTTTTCTAAAAGATTCTTTAAAACTTTTTAGTGGAGAGGTTTTGAGATTTTATCTTTTAAGTGTGCATTATAGAGCGCATTTTAACTATGCTTTAGAAGACTTACAAGCTGCTAAAAAAAGACTTGATAAATTTTACCGTTTAAAAAAACGCTTAAATTTAAATGCTTTTATAGATGAAAAAACTACCATAGAAAGTGAAGTAGCTAAAAGTATCTTAGAAGTTTTAAATGATGATTTAAATGCCTCTAAAGCCTTAGCTTTACTTGATGAGTTTATCAATGAAAGTAATATTTACTTAGATCAAAACCCAAAAGACAAAACTTATAAAATACAATTAGAAAAAACCTTAAAAGAACTTTCTTTTATTTTTGGTATAGGTTTTATAGATACTATAAAATATTTTCAATTTGGCATTAGTGAAGAAAAATGTCAAGAAATAGAAGAAAAAATTGCTCTACGCAACAAGGCAAAACAAGAAAAAAACTATGCCTTAGCAGATCAAATTCGTGATGATTTGGCTAAAGAGAATATTCTTTTAATGGATACACCAAATGGTGTAATATGGGAGAAAAATGGATAAAAATTACAAAGAAATGAAGCTTAGAGAGGTATTTACTCGCTTTAAGCCTTATTATAAAGATTATTGGTTTTATTTTGTTTTAGCTATTATTGGTATGCTTTTAACTAGTGGTGGAACAGCTGCTAGTGCATACATCATAGAGCCTATTTTAAATAAAATTTTTATAGAAAAAAATGCTCAATTGCTTTATTATATGCCTTTATTGGTAATTTTAATTTATGCTTTAAAAAATCTTGGTGCTTATATGCAAGTTTATTATATATCTTATGTTGGAACAGATATTTTAAGAAGATTAAGAGAATTAGTTCTTGGTAATCTTTTGCGCTTAGATATGAGCTTTTTTCATAAATACAGAAGTGGGGAATTAATTAGTCGTTGTACTTCTGATATTGGAGCTTTGCAAAATATAGTTTCTACTATCATACCTGAAATTTTAAGAGAAAGTTTAACCGCGATTGGACTTTTAAGTGTGGTGATTTATCAAAGCCCAAAACTTGCTTTTTTTGCTTTAGTAATTTTACCTTTAGCAATTTACCCTCTTGCTATTTTTGCTAAAAAAATCAAAAAAATAGGACGCAATACCCAAGAAAAAAATTCTGATCTTACTTCAAGATTAAGCGAAATCTTTTCTAATATAGAACTTATTAAAGCTTCTAATGCAGGTAAAAATGAAATACAAAAATTCAGCCAAACAAATAGCGAAGTTTGCAAACTTTCTTTAAAAGGCATTAGAATCGAAGCTTTGAGTAGCCCTTTAATGGAATCTATGGGTTCAATTGGCTTTGCAATAGTAATTATAATAGGCGGTAAAGAAGTAATCGATGGAAGTTTAAGCATAGGTTCTTTTTTTAGTTTTACTACAGCTTTATTTATGGCTTATACTCCTATTAAAAGACTTTCTTCACTTTATACAAGATTACAAAATGCAGTAGCAGCAAGTGAGAGAACTTTTTATCTGACTGATTTAGAACCACAAATTAAAGGCGGTGAAGAAAAACTTACAGAAAATATCCAAAATATCCATTTTAAAAATGTCTCTTTAAGCTATCAAAAAGATAAAATGGTATTAAAAGATGTAAATTTTTCTTTTAACAAAGGAGAAATTCTAGCCTTAGTTGGATCAAGCGGTGGAGGAAAATCTTCTATTATCAATCTTTTGATGTATTTTTTTGAAAAAGATAGCGGTGAAATTTTAATCAATCAAAAAGATATTAGTTCTTTTGATATTGTTAATTTAAGAGAAAATATCTCTTTGGTAACTCAAAATATTTATATATTTAATGACACTATAGCTCAAAATATAGCTTATGCTAAAGAATATAATGAAGCACGTGTAGTAGAGGTTTTAAAACAAGCTAATGCTTATGATTTTGTTCAAGAACTTGGTGGTATACATACTGAATTAAAAGAACATGGAAAAAATCTCTCCGGCGGACAAAAACAACGCATTGCTATAGCAAGGGCTTTATATAAAAATCCTCAAATTTTAATTTTTGATGAAGCAACCTCAGCACTTGATAATGAAAGCGAAAAAGCCATAGTAAGAACTATAGAAAGCTTAAAAAAAGATCGTTTGATACTCATCATCGCTCATAGACTTAGCACTATAGAAAATGCTGATAAAATTGCTGTGCTTGATAAAGGAAAAATAGCTTCTATAGGAAATGATGCTTATTTAATGCAACATTGTGAAATTTATCAAAAATTAAAACAAAAAGCACAAAAAACTGATAAAGTCAAAGAAAATGAAAACTAAAAATTATCATTTTTTTAGTACAATATGCTATTTTGCAAATAAAGGAAAAATATGACTTATGAAAGCTTAAAACCTTTAATATATAAATTAGATCCAGAAAATGCTCATGCTCTGGCTGAATTTAGTATGCGGACGCTAGATTGTATATTTCCTGGAGGGCTTAGTTTTTTTGCAAAAGATTGTGTAATAAATGATGAAATTTTAAATCAAGAAATTTTTAATTTAAATTTTTATAATCCTGTGGGTTTAGCAGGTGGTTTTGATAAAAATGCAACCATGATAAGACCGCTAAGTGCTTTAGGTTTTGGTTTTTTAGAGTATGGAACTTTTACTCCAAAACCTCAAAATGGTAATGAAAAACCTAGACTTTTTAGACTTGTTGAACAAGAAAGTATTCAAAATGCTATGGGTTTTAATAATAAAGGTAAAGACGCCATTGCAAAAGAAGTAAAAAAAGTCTATCCTTTTAGCATACCTTTAGTGGCAAATATAGGTAAAAACAAAATCACCCCAAATGAAGAAGCTATTAATGATTATATTATTTTATTAAAAGAATTTAAAGATTTATGTGATTTATTTGTGATTAATATATCCTCTCCAAATACCAAAAATTTAAGAGATTTACAAAGTGAGGAATTTATAAGTACTTTATTTAACCAAGCAAAAGAAATCACAAATAAACCTGTGATTTTAAAAATTGCTCCAGATATGAATATAGACAGCGCAATTTCACTTTGCAAAAGCGCTATTAGTACAAAAGCTGATGGTATTATCATGGCAAATACTAGTATAGATTATTCTTTGATTGATAATGCAAGAACTTTTGGTGGGATTAGTGGTAAATTAATCACCCAAAAAAGTGCGACATTTTTTAAAGAAGTAGCTAAAGAAATTTATCAAGATACTATTTTAATAGCAAGTGGAGGCATAGATAGTGCTGAACTTGCTTATGAGCGCATTAAAAATGGGGCTAGTTTGGTTCAAATTTATACAGCTATGATTTTTAAAGGACCAAGCATTGTTAAAAATATCAATCAAGGTTTAATTGAACTTTTAAAACAAGATGGTTTTAATCATATTAGTCAAGCTATAGGAGTTAATTTTAAATGATTAATTATAAAAAAATCACCCTTGAAAATGAACTTGAAGTCTATACTTTACCTGTAAATAAAAAAAGCGGAGTTATAAGTGTAGATATTTTTTATAAAGTTGGCTCAAGAAATGAAAAAATGGGAAAAAGTGGCATAGCTCATATGCTTGAACATTTAAATTTTAAAAGTACAAAAAATTTAAAAGCAGGTGAATTTGATGAGATAGTCAAGGGTTTTGGCGGAGTGGATAATGCAAGCACGGGCTTTGACTATACGCATTATTTTATAAAATGCTCTAGCGAAAATATAGATAAGTCTTTATGGCTTTTTGCTGAATTAATGCGTAATTTAAATTTAAAAGATGATGAGTTTCAGCCTGAAAGAAATGTAGTTTTAGAAGAAAGGCGTTGGAGAACTGATAATAATCCTTTGGGATATTTGTATTTTAGATTATACAATCATGCCTTTTTACACCATCCATATCACTGGACCCCGATAGGCTTTTTTAAAGATATACAAAATTGGAAAATAGAAGATATACAAGATTTTCATCAAACTTTTTATCAACCTAAAAATGCTATTTTGCTTGTAAGTGGCGATATTAACGAAGATGAAGTATTTACTTTAGCTAAAAAGCATTTTCAAGATATAAAAAATACCAAAGAAATCCCTATAGTTCATGAAAAAGAACCTGAGCAAGATGGTGCTAAACGCGTGATCTTGCATAAAGAAAGCGATACACAATTACTAGCACTTGCATATAAAATTCCTGCATTTAATCATGAAGATATGCCAAAACTTTGTGCATTAAGCGAACTTTTGGGAAATGGAAAAAGTTCTTTAATAAGTGAAATTTTAATTGATAAATTAGAACTTATCAATGAATTTTATGCTTATGCAAGTGAAAATATAGATGAGAATTTATTTATATTTATTTGTGTTTGCAATGAAGGCATAAAAGCAGAAGATGTTGAAAAAGAGCTTTTAAAAATTCTTGAAGATGTAAAAAATGCTAAATTTGATGATACTATCATGGAAAAAATCAAAAACACCGTAAAAAGTGATTTTATTTTTTCACTAAGCAATGCAAGTAGCGTTGCAAATATTTATGGATCTTATCTTGCCAAAGGTGATTTAAAACCTTTACTTGATTATGAAAAAAATATAGAAAATTTAAGCAAAGATGATTTAATTCATTGTGCTAAAAAATATTTCAATGAAAACAAATCTACTACAATAATCTTAAAAAGGGGTGAAAATGGACAATAAAATCATCATAGGAGCAATGACAGCTTTAATAACTCCATTTAAAAATGGAAAATTAGATGAACAAACTTACCACAAACTCATCAAAAGACAAATAGCAAATGGGATTGATGCGGTAGTGCCTGTTGGAACAACCGGAGAAAGTGCCACCTTAACCCATGAAGAACATAGAATTTGTATAGAAATAGCATTAGATGCTTGCAAGGGAAGTTCTTGTAAGGTTTTAGCAGGAGCAGGAAGCAATGCTACCCATGAAGCTGTAAGTTTGGCTAAATTTGCACAAGAGCATGGAGCTGATGGTATTTTAAGCGTTACTCCATACTATAACAAACCCACACAAGAAGGTTTGTATTTACATTATAAAGAAATAGCAAAAAGCATAGATATACCTGTACTTTTATATAATGTCCCAGGAAGAACAGGTTGTGAGCTTCAAACAGAAACCATTATAAGATTGTTTAGAGATTGTGAAAATATTTATGGGGTAAAAGAAGCTAGCGGGAGCATTGATAAATGCGTTGATTTGCTGGCACATGAGCCTAGAATGATGCTTTTAAGCGGAGAAGATGCGATTAATTATCCTATACTTTCAAATGGCGGTAAAGGTGTGATTTCAGTTACTTCAAATTTACTTCCTGATATGATTTCAAAATTAACTCATCTAGCTTTAGAAGAAAAATACATCGAAGCTAAAAAAATTAATGATGAGTTGTATAATATCAATAAAATTTTATTTTGCGAAAGCAATCCTATACCTATTAAAGCAGCAATGTATATAGCAGGTTTAACTCCTACTTTAGAATATCGTTTGCCACTTTGTAAACCTAGTGATTGCAATTTAGCAAAAATAGAAGCGATTATGAAAAACTATAATATCAAAGGATTTTAATGGATACTTTTTTTCAAAATAAAACTTTAGTAATTAGCGGTGGAACAAGAGGGATTGGTAAAGCTATTGTATATGAGTTTGCAAAAGCAGGAGCCAATGTAGCTTTTACTTATAATTCTAATGCAGATTTAGCTCAAGAAATTGTAAAAGATTTAGAAAATAACTATAAAATCAAAGCAAAGGCTTATGAGTTTAACATACTTGAACCAGAAACTTATAAAGAATTATTTGAAAAAATCGATCAAGATTTTGACAGAATAGATTTTTTCATCTCTAATGCTATTATCTCAGGTCGTGCTGTTGTAGGTGGATATACTAAATTTATGAAATTAAAGCCAAAAGGTATTAATAATATATTCACAGCAACTGTAAATGCTTTTGTTGTTGGAGCACAAGAAGCAGCAAAAAGAATGGAAAAAGTCGGCGGGGGTAGTATATTATCTATTTCTTCAACAGGAAATTTAGTACATATTGAAAACTATGCAGGACACGGTACAGCTAAAGCAGCAGTAGAAGCTATGGCAAGATATGCTGCAACTGAACTTGGTTCTAAAAACATCCGTGTAAATGTAGTAAGTGGTGGACCAATTGACACTGACGCGCTTAAAGCATTCACAAATTATGAAGAAGTTAAAAATGCAACTATTAATCTTAGTCCATTAAACCGTATTGGACAGCCTCAAGATTTAGCAGGAGCATGTTTATTTTTATGTTCTGATAAAGCAAATTGGATCACAGGACACACCTTAATCGTAGATGGTGGTACAACTTTTAAATGATTCATTACCCCATTTTGGGGTATTTTCTTTAAACACAAGGATTAATAAACAATGAATTTACCTAATATCTTAGCATTTATAAGGATATTATTAGCTCCACTTTTGTTTTTTTTGCTTATTAATGATTTTGAAAATATTCATCCTAGTTGGGTAAATTATTTTGCTTGTGTTGTTTTTGGTATAGCTGCCTTGACTGATTTTTTTGATGGTTATATTGCAAGAACTTGGAATCAAACTACAAAACTTGGAGCTATTATAGATCCACTAGCGGATAAAATGCTTGTTTTGGCTGCTTTTTTAGGATTATTACTCATCCAAAAAGCTGATCCTTGGATGATTTATATTATTTTAGTAAGAGAGTTTTTTATAACCGGTTTTCGAGTAGTTATGGTAAGTGAAAAATTTGATGTGAGTGCATCTTTTGCGGGTAAAATAAAAACAACCTTTCAAATGATAGCCATTATATTTTTAATCATGCAATGGCCTTTTGCTAATACATTGTTATTTATTGCCTTAGTACTTACGCTTTATTCAGCTTTTGAATACATACTAGCTTATATAAAACATTTAAAAAAAGGTATCATTTGAAATCATATTTATTTTTATTTATTATCTTAGCCATTGGCTTTAAATTTTATTCTTTTAGCTTTTTAATAACGCTTTTGGTTATATCTTTTTTAATTTTTTTTCACGAGTTAGGACATTTTCTAGCCGCAAAACATATGAAAGTAGATGTAGAAATTTTTAGTATAGGCTTTGGAAGAGCTATTTTTAAAAAAACTTACAAAAACACAGAATATCGCTTATCTGCTCTACCTTTTGGTGGTTATGTTAAACTCAAAGGACAAGATGATTTAAATCCTAGCGAAAAAAATTACGAACCAAATAGCTATAACACTTTAAGTCCTTTAGCTAGAATTTACATACTTTTCGCAGGACCATTTTTTAATTTCTTTTTAGCATTTTTACTTTATATAGCCATAGGTTTTTTAGGTGTGCAAAAACTTGCACCTGTTATTGGCAATATAGCACCAAACTCAGCTGCACAAAAAGCAAATTTACAAATTGGAGATAAAATCCTAGCTATAGATGGAATTAAAATTCAAAGCTTTGAAGAAATTGGCAAACTTGTATATATAAAACCAACCTTACTTAGTATAGAACGCGATGGTAAACTCATCAACATCACCCTAACCCCACAAATTGATCAAGGTTATAATGAGTTTTATCAAAAAGTTCAAAAACCACTAATTGGCATAGCACCTAAAGGTGAGTTTGTTACTATTTATCATCCATGGATTAATAGTTTAAAATATGCTTATGAAGAAAGCATAGAGGCTTCTTTGCTCATTTTTAAAGGTCTTGCTAAAATCATCAGCGGGGAGTTAGACGCTAAAAATATGGGTGGAATCATCACTATGGTGGATATAACTTCCAAAGCAGCAAATACTAGCATAGTGGTTTTATTTTTAATCACCGCTTTAATTTCTATCAACCTTGGAGTATTAAATTTACTTCCCATTCCAGCGCTAGATGGAGGACATATACTTTTTAATCTTTATGAGTTAATCTTTAAAAAAGAGGTACCAAAAGTATGTTTTGAATATCTTAGTTATTTTGGCATGGCTTTACTTTTAAGTTTAATGGTGTTTGTAACTTATAATGATATTGCTCGTTTTATGAGTAATTAATAAGTCCTAGTAGCAAAATCATAGCGATTAAATTCACCTATATTGTTTTTACGGTAAAAACTATTATAAAATTGCTTACTTAAACTTTGCTCATAATTTAGTCTAAATCTTACCCACATTGCTGTTTGATCTTTGGCGCTAGTTTTTTCATCTTGATAATTAAGTGATAAATCTAAAATAGAAATTGGAGAATAAGTAATGTTATATTGATTTTGTAATTCTTTTATATTAGAATTTACATTTAAAACATTCAAATAAGGCAAATCAAACATCAAACCAAGCTCTGTGCTATCTTCACTATCATTTTCTTTTATATTATAGTGATTAGCATAAGCTTTAAAATAATGACTAAATTGAAATTCAGCACCAAAACTATTTTTTTCATAAGCTTCTTTATACTGATCATTAAAATAATTAAAACCTAAATTAAACTCATCAAATTCATAACGATTAATAAGTCCTAAAGAATAAGCTTGTTCTAATTGCCCTATTCTTGCTTGTTTTTCTAAAAGTAAAGTAGCATTTTCATAATCTAGTATTGAATTAATATTTTTTATATTTACATTTAAAGCATCATAGTCTAAATTAGCCTCTGTCTTATCTTTAGAGCTTAAATTTAAAACTTGACCTAAAGAATTACTAGCAAAAGAACTAAGATCTGTACTTTGAGTTTGGTACTCTTGTGGTTTTTGAAAAAATACTTGCTTAGAAACAGTGTTTGACTTTTGATATTTGCTAATATTAGCCTCACCCTCACCTAAGCTTTCTTCTAAATTTAAAGCAAATGCATTTATGCATATACAGCTTAAAAAAATGTATTTTTTCACTCAACCTCTAATGTATTATTTTATAAAGATACAAAATTTCACATTTATTATGAAATATTGCTAACTCTATATTTATAATAGCATTATATTTTTACAATATAGCTAATAGCATTTCAGACAAAAAACTACTTATTATAAAATTTTTCCCTTTTTTAACATTCTGATTAAAAATCTTGCAGGATGAGTAGCATGTAAAAAATCTTTTTCTATTTTTGGTTCATCAAAAATTAATGCACTAAGCATTCTAGCTCCAATAATAGCACTAGCAAAAGCCCTAGATCCATGAGCAATAGAAAAATATAAAGGAATGAAATCATTTGGTACTACTTGACTTTTATTTTTATGCCATAAAAGCGCCTTATAACTTTGCATATAAAAATTTTCATCATAGGCTTGACCTATTATGGCAAATCTATCACTAGAATATGATCTAAATCCTACTTTTCCACCCATAATTTCTAAATTTTCAACATGCAAAAAATCTTTTATATTCTCAATATTTTGCAAATCATCTTTTTTAGAAAGCGTTGTATCTTGATTAAATCTATCATAACTTGCACCAATAAGTTGCAAATTTAATTCTTCATTGATAGGACAAATATAGCCTTTTGAAGATAAAGCATGAGAATTTTTTAAAAATGGTTTTAAATGAGTGCATTGCCCTCTAACACTGCTTAATTTCATATGTTTATACTCTAAAAAATTCTTAACATCAGCACCTTGAGCATAAATTAACACATCATAATCTTTTAATGTTTTTTGATTATTAAATTGCAAAGAAAACTTTTCATTTTCATAAGAATAATCTTTAAATTCATGCTCAAAAAATACCCTAGCCTTGCTTTTTTGTAAAAGCATTTTAACAAGCTCTTGGGGCTTTATACATGCTCCATCTTTTAAAAAGGCTTGATTGTTAATAATTTCAAATAAAACATTATCTTTTTGACTATCAAAACGCTCTTGCATAAGTTCATTATGAGCAAATTCATAAACCCCTTGTGGAATTAAATCTAAAATTTGTCTATAAAATCTACTTGCTTCTAAAAAAGCATATTGTGAAAACTCACCCAATAAAACATCAGGTTTTAAAATCAAAGAGCTTAAAATTCCATTGATATTTCCAGAAGCACCTTTTCCTAATGAATTTTCTTTTTCAAAAACATCTACTTGAACATTTCTTAAAGAAAGCTCATAAGCTATACTAGCTCCAGTTATACCTGCTCCGATGATGGCTATTTTTTGTATCTCTTTTTTTAAACTTGGAGTGTTAAAATAAGCAAATTTATCTTCAAACTCAAGGCCATTAAAAATAGCCTGTATCATTTCCCTTTTTCTAAAACCTTTGATTTTTTGTACTTGAAAATTATTATTAATTAAAGCTTTTTTTAAAATGCTTGCAGAGGAAAAGGTTAAAACCTTGGCATTTATTTTTGAATTTTTGGCAACTTTGTTTATAATATCCTCATCAAACATCTCTTGATTTTTAGCAGGAGCAAAACCATCTAAATACCAAACATCAGCTTTAAAGTCTAAATTTTGCAACTTTTCTTTAGCATCGCCAAATACCAAATCTAAAAAACAATCTTGAAAATAAAATCTATAAACTCCATCTTTACATGGGGGATAAAATTTTAAAAACTGCTCTAAAAGCTCTTTAAATTCCCCATAAAAACCAAGATTTTTATAAATTTCTCTTAATGTTTCTTTTTCTATATAAAAATTTTCAAAACTAAGATAAAATAGTCTTTGATTTTCTTTTTTTTCTTTTATAAAACGCTTTAAAGTAAGGAAAAAATTTAAACCTATACCAAAACCAAGCTCTGCAATGATAGTTTGTTTTGTTTGAAATTCAAAAGCATTAGTGTAGATAAATTCACTCTCGCTTAAACCATCGCTAGAATTAAAATAATAATCATCAAAATCTAAAGAAAAAGGCGCATTGTTTTTAATGATAATATTTGCTTTTTTCATTGATTTTTATAAAAATAACTCTCTATGCCATTAGCAATACCAATAGCTAATAATTCTTGGAAATTTTTATTTGTTAATCTATTCCTTTCACTAGGATGACTAATATAACCTGTCTCAATCAATATAGCAGGCATTTGCGCACCCACTAAAACCCAAAATGGAGCTTCTCTAACTCCACCATCCACAACTTTATATTTTTTTCTTACATTACTTAAAATCTTTTTTTGAACATCAATAGCTAATTTATTTGAAGCAACGATTTTTTCACGGTTTAAAAAATTTAAAAAGGTTTGTTTTGAAAAGAAATTCATCTCTTCAAAATCGGATTGATTTTCCAACTCAGCAGCTTTTTTACTTCTTTCGCTTCTTGCAGGCGATAAAAAGAAGGTTTCAATACCTTGTAAAGTTTTAGCTCTTTGTTTATTTGGAGCTGCATTTGCATGGATAGAAATAAATAAATCCGCCATTTTTTCATTAGCCATAGAGGTTCTATCTCTTAAGTTTATAAATTTATCTGTACTTCTAGTATAATAAATTCTATATCCACGTTTTTTAAGCTCATTACCAAGTTTTAAAGCCACACTTAAAACTACATCTTTTTCTCTAACACCCTTATCACCCAAAGTACCTGGATCTTTACCTCCATGACCTGGGTCAATTACTATGATTTTACCTGATTTTTTAATGGTAGCTTTTGCGGTTTTTGAAGTAGTTTTTGTCGGTGCTTTCTTAACCTTTTTTTCAAAGCCTATAAATAATTCCTCATCATCTAAATCAAGATTAGTTTTAAAATCACTAGTAGAATTTAAAACAACTCTTACTGTAGTTTTATTAAATTGCACTATTGTGATGGATTGATTTTTATTGATATCGATTTTTTTTCTATCGCCTTCTAAAATAGCTTCAAAGCTTACAATAGAACGATATGTTTTACCATCTTTAAAAGAATTGATTTTAATATCTTCAATATCAATATCATTGTTTAATTTTAAATTAACACCATTTTTATCTTTACTTGATTTTAAAATATATAAAGGCTCATTTTTAACAACTTCTTTTTTTACTTCTGTTTTTTTAATTTCATTTTGTTTTTTAACTATAGGTTTGGGTTCTTCTTTTTTTTCTACTTTTTCAAGCCCCATAAAAAGACTTTGATCTTTAAGCTCTATTTTGATCTTTAATTCTTTTTTTGAACTTAAGACCAAACGCATACTTGTTGGGTTAAATTGCGATACGATAATATCAAAATCTTTAAATTCAAAAGTTCTCTTAGGTCCTTTTAAAATCCCATCAAAATCTGCAACATAACGAAAATTCTTATCGCCTTTGAGAGTAAAGTTTTTAATGTCTTTTTGGCTGATTTTTTCACTTAAATCAAGTAAGATGCCATTATCTGATTTCTTTACATCAAGCACAAAAAGCTCTTTTTGCACCGGAGCTTTTTTATCTTCTTTTTTATTAATAGGTGATGTGGTATTGGTTTCAATTTTTGTTTGTTCTTTTTTTATTTTTTGATCTTGTATAACTTTTAAAGCATTTTTTAAACGCGAAATTTCTTCTTCGCTTACTCCGCTTTCTTTAAGCTCTTGCACATAAGCTTTATCATCAAAGCCTAAAGAATTTGAACTTATGATTAATCTTTTTAAAATCTCATTTTTTTCTTCATTATTATCATTAATCACACTTTGTATATACAAAGATTTTAACTGCTGGTGTAATTGTAGTTTTTCTTCTGAATTAGAAGTTAAGAAATTTTGATCAAATTTCTTAACTTCTGCATTAGCAAAAACACTAAAACAAAATAATAAAAAAATAAAAAATATTCTAAGCATCTTCGCCATTAACTAATTTTTTCATTAGCTCTTCTACACTAATAAGCTTATCTAGTCTATATCCATTAGCCCCTGTAAAAAATAAGCCTGTTTCTTTTTTACCGCTCCAAGCATCATATAATCTATCTGCTATACAATAACCCACCTTAGTAGCTTCCTTGCCTCTACCGCATGGTGCAACACAATTGCTCACACAAGAAATTTTTGGTCCCATTTTTTTATCGACTAAATTTAAAAGATTAGTTCTTACTCCTCTTGCAGGATAACCAACTGGAGATTTTAAAAGCTCAATATCTTCTTTTTTACAATCTAGCAATACTTGCTTAAAATCATCACTAGCATCGCATTCAAAAGTTCCTATAAATCGAGTTCCCATTTGAACGCCACTTGCTCCTAAAGACATCATTTTTTCTATATCTTGCTTATCCCAAATTCCACCCGCAGCGATTAATGGTATATCTCCCCAGTTTTTAATTTCTTGTGCAACTTGTGGTACTACATTTTCTAACTGATATTCATCCATTAAACATTGCTCATAAGTAAAACCCTGATGTCCACCACTTTTTGGCCCTTCAACTATAACTGCATCAGGCAAGCGATTGTATCTGCTTTGCCATCTTTTGCAGATAATTTTTAAAGCCTTAGCCGATGATACAATAGGCACCAAAGCAACATCAGGATAATCTTGTGTAAATTCAGGCAAATTTGTAGGAAGCCCTGCTCCTGAAACTATCACATTAAAACCAACCTCACAAGCATTACGAGCAATTTGCGCATAATTATTACTTGCATATAAAATATTACAGCCTAAAGGTGCATCTTTACAAACCTTTCTAGCATTATCTATCAAAGCTTTTAAACCTGCTTTTGAGTAAAAATTATCACTACCATAAGGCTTCGCATTGAACTCTTTATCTATATGCGTTCTATTTTCATAATATCCAGTTCCTACCGAAGAAATAATCCCTAATCCACCATTTAAAGAAACTGCAGAAGCAAGTTTGTCCCAACTTATACCAAGTCCCATGCCACCTTGAAAAATAGGATATTTTATCTCATGCTTTCCAATTTTTAAAGCTTTAAAACTCATCATATTACCTTTAATTTTGCAAATTTTCTTTTTCCAACTTGTAAAATATATTCACCGCTTTCTAGTTGGAATTGTTCATCTTGAACTTTTTCTCCATTAACACTTACTGCATTTGAATTAATCAATCTTCTAGCAGCTGAAGTAGAACTTTCCATTTTGCACTCTACTATAGCTTTTGCAAGCCAAATACTACCTTCTAAAGTAAAACTTGGCATATCACTAGGAAGTTCTTTTGCGCTATGGACTTTGTCAAATTCTTCCTTAGCTTTTAAAGCACACTCGCTTGAGTGAAAACGCGCAGTAATTTCTAAAGCTAAATTTTCTTTAGCTTTTTTAGGATGCAATGAGCCATTTTTAATATCATCTTTTATTTGTGAAATTTCATTTAAGCTTTTTTCACTTAAAAGTTCATAATATCTAAACATCAATTCATCACTAATACTCAAAACTTTAGCATACATATCTTTGGCATTTTCAGTTACACCAATATAATTTCCCAAGCTTTTACTCATTTTATTTACACCATCAAGGCCTTCAAGCAATGGCATCATCATTACCGCTTGTTCTTTTTGACAATTATATACTCTTTGAAGCTGTCTACCCATTAAAAGATTAAACTTTTGATCCGTTCCACCCATTTCTATATCACTTTTTAATGCAACACTGTCATAACCTTGCAAAAGCGGATATAAAAACTCACAAATTGATATAGGGCTTTGTTCTTTGAAGCGCTTAGTAAAATCATCTCTCTCAAGCATTCTAGCAACACTAAAAGTCGAAGTAAGCTCTACTATACCAGCAGCACCAAGCTCATTTAACCATTTAGAATTAAAATGAATTTGAGTTTTATTTGGATCTAAAATCTTAAAAACTTGTTCTTCATAAGTTTTAGCATTTTTAAGTACTTCTTCTTTGTCAAGTTTTTTTCTTGTAGCACTTTTTCCTGTTGGATCACCTATTTGAGCAGTAAAATCACCTATTAAAAATTGTACTATAGCTCCATGCTTTTGAAGCAAAGCCATTTTGCTCAAAACCACAGTATGACCCAAATGCAAATCAGCAGCCGTAGGATCAAAACCAGCCTTTACAAAAAAATTTTCACCTTTTTCATAGTAATTTTTTACTAAAGAAACTAATCTTTCTTCATCAATAATTTCTGCTATTCCTCGTTTAATTTCTTTAATAATTTCATTAATATCCATAAAAAACCTTTTTTAGTGATTATTATATGCATCATTTAAAGATGTAAAATCTAAAATTTTATATCTAGATTTTAATCTTTCTTTTGCATTCTCAAGATCTATATTATTAGGTAACTCAACTTGTACTTCAAAATAATTTGCAACGACTGGCTCTGAATCAGCTGAGTTAATACTTAAAACATTAATCTGCATTTTAGCTAAAGTAGTTAGAAAATCTGCTAAAGAACCTTTTTTATTTTCTATAGAAACGATGATTTTGTAACTTTTTATCGAACTATCATTCCAAAAAACAAAAACCATTTCTTTGTTATCTTCTATCATTTTCATTGCTTGTTCACAAAGCTTATGGTGTATCGTTGCTCCAGTTGAATGTCTAAAAGCAATGATTTCATCTCCTCTTTTAGGCCTACAACAATAATCAAAATTAATCGTGGTTATTTTATAATTAGAACCAATCACTATGCTTTCAAATTTTTGCTCATTTTGTTCAAATTTAGCTGCTTGATTTTGCCCCATATATTTTCTTAGAGCAATAATTACATCTTTAAAATAATTAAAATCCAAAGCAATTTGTCTTAGCTTTTTATTAAAATTTTCTTTTTCAAGCCATTCTTCTATAAGTTTAGAATCTTTATTAAAAACAGTAGATAAAAGATTAACAGCAATTTTGTTATTTAATTCTTTTTTCTTTTGCTTGCAAAAATCTCTTATACTAGCTCTAGCCTTTCCTGTTTTAACGCTATCTATCCATGAACATCTAAAAAATTCTTCTTCGGAAGTTTCAATGCTAACTATATCTCCATTTTTAAGCACGGTTAAAAGTGGTACTCTCATGCGGTTAACAAACGCAGTTTTTGCATGAAGTCCTACTTTGGTGTGAACTTCATAAGCAAAGTCCAAAGCCGTAGCCCCGCGCGGCAAAGTAAAAATTTCACCCTTTGGAGAATATACTGCTATATCTTCTATATATAAACTATCTTTTGCATATTCATAAAGTTCGATAGCATCACAATCTTGCACAGCATTGCCATCTTCTTTACCATGCATAGAAATATCTGCAAGCCAATCTAAATTTGGTGTTGTTATATTTCCTTCTTTATATTTCCAATGCGCTGCCACACCAAATTCAGCAGTCTTATGCATATCAAAGGTGCGAATTTGAGCTTCTATGATATTTTTTGCATCAAAAAGTGTTGTATGTAAGGTTTGGTAACCATTTTGTTTTGGCAAGGCTATATAATCTTTAAATCTTGAAATTAAAGGATTAAAATGTGTATGTAAAATTCCTAAAGCCAAATAACAATCATAAACTTTTTCAACCAAAATTCTTACACCCAAAAGGTCTAAAACTTCATCAAGTCCTACACCTTTTCTTTGCATTTTTAAATAAATAGAATAATTATGTTTAATTCTTTTGTGTATAACAAAACTACCTTGTCTAAACCCATTTTCCAAAAATAACATTTCTATTTTTGAGATAAATTCATTAAATCCAAGTTGAATTTGTTGATCTTTTGCATTTATATAATTATCAATTTGTGCATATTCATCAGGCAATAAAAACTTAAAACTTAAATCCTCAAGCAAATTTTTTATACTTGAAATTCCAAGTCTATGAGCTATAGGCGCATATACCACCAAGGTTTCTTCGCTGATTCTTTTTTGTTTATCTTCTCTTAAAAAATTTAAAGTAAGCATATTGTGCAATCTATCACAAAGCTTTATTACAAGCACGCTCACATCTTCAACACCAGCTAAAAGCATATTTCTAAAAGTCAAAGCAGATTTTGCAAGTTTTTCATTAGAATTAGAGCGTGTAAGATGATCTTCTCTAATACTGACTATTTTGGTTAAGCCTTGAACTAATTTGGTGACTTCTTCACCAAAATTTAAACTCAATTCTTCTTCATTGCAATTTGTATCTTCTAACACATCATGCAATAATGCAGCGATAATCATAGACTGTACAGGGCTTAAAAATGCCACAAAAGAAGCCACTAATATAGGGTGAACCGCATATGGTTCTCCACTTTTTCTAAATTGTCCTTCGTGTTTTTGAATACAAAAATCTACCGCTTTTTCTAAAACAGCAGATTGTGGAAAGACCATAAAAAGGATTTCTTTTGCTCTTTGTAAATCCTTACAATTTTTAACATCATCAACAAGTTTATCTAACAATAACTCATCATTTACTAGCTTCAATAAATCCCTCTAAAACGATTTTATCTTCTGCTATTTCATGTAAAGCAATGTCGGTATATTTGTATTTATTCTTATCTAAATTTACTAAAGGTTCTGCACCATTTGCAAGCTCTTCAGCTCTTTTAGCTACTACAAGAGCTAGTTTATATCTATCATCTTTTAGTTTTTTTAATGCTTTTGCAGCTATTTGTTCTACTCTCATTTTTATCCTTAATCTTGATTTTTAACAATAGAGCATAAACTCATATCGCCTTGGATGATTTTTAATAAATTTCCTTCTTTAAACATATTACATACCACAATAGGTAAAGCATTATCTTTAGCTAAGGCTATTGCAGTATCATCCATAACTTTAATATTATCATGCAAAGCTCTTTCATAACTTAGCTCATTAAGCATAATTGCATCATCATATTTTTTAGGATCTTTATCATAAATTCCATCTACCTTAGTTGCTTTAATGATCATATCTGCTTGAATTTCCACTGCTCTTAAAGTCGCAGCAGTATCTGTAGTAAAATAAGGATTACCCGTACCACAAGCAAAAATAACTATACGTCCTTTTTCTAAGTGTCTATGTGCTCTTCTCATGATATAAGTTTCACAAAACGCTTCCATTTGAATAGCGCTTTGAACCCTTACATCAAGCCCAGCACTTTCTAATGCTTCTTGCATAGCTATAGAATTAATCACAGTAGCAAGCATACCCATATGATCACCACTTGTTCTTTTTATAAGTCCATCTCTTGCAGCAGATACCCCTCTAATGATATTTCCACCGCCTATTACTATACCTACTTCAACATTTTCATTAATCAAGCTTTTTATTTCAGAAGCTATGTATTTTAAAATAGAATTTTCTATACCAAACCCATTTTCTCCAGCCAAAGCTTCTCCAGAAAATTTAACCAATACTCTTTTTCTTTTATTGTTCATTAAATTTCTCCTTTGATTTGAAACTATATCAAAATTCGCATTAAAAAAAACTAATTTATTTAATCATCTCTAAAGGATTGATATGAAAATTCTTTTGCGTTACTTCAAAAGTTAAATCACTTTCAACCCTACCTATAATATAACCTTTTTTGATATTTCTACCCACTTTAACACCAGGTGCAATTTTATCTAAATGCGCATAAATAGTATGTATACCATCTTTATTTTCAACAATCACAACTTGTTTTAAAGTTGGAGTTGCTTTTGCAAAAACTACTTTACCATCTAAGACATTTCTTACTGCAGCATTAGCACTGTCGCTTTTTAAAACCACATTTTCATTATAAATTTTAATATTATAAATAGGATCAATATAATTTCCAAATTTTTGCTTTACCGTGTAAGATTCTAAAGGAGCGATTGTCTTAGGACCGCTATAGCGCTTAACACTGCTTGTTTGATAACTTGAGCCTACTTGTTTAACATTTGAGCTTGGTTTTTTGTCTTCTTTTTTTTGTGCTAATTTTTCTTCTTCTTTTTCTTTGATAATTTTTAATTTATTAAGTGTTTTTCTTAATTCTTGTTGTTGGGCTTGTAAATTAGAAAGTTTTCTAGTATAAATTTCTTTATCTGTTTTTTGCTTAGCTATTTCTTGTTCTTGCTTTTTTCTAAGATTTTTAAGCTCATCGATTTGATCTTTATAGGCTTTTAAATTATTATTAATTGTAGTAATTTGAGTTTGCTTTTCTTCTATTTTTTTACTTATATTTTCATAATCTTTTGAAATTTGATAAAATTCTTCTTTGAAAATTTTATCCAAAACCCCAACTAATTCTAAAGCTATGATACTATCTTCACTTTCAATATAATTTTTAGGAATTGCCAAATCATAAGCAAAATCTTTAGCAATTAAATCAATAATCTTTCCTTCGATTTTGTTTTTATTTTGCAAAAGATCTTTATTTTGCGCATTGAGTTGCTCTAGCGCTTTTATTTGAGTTTTTACTGAACTTTCAAGTTTAGAAGTTTTCGAAGTTAAAGTGCTAATTTCTGAAGCGATTTTTTTTAGATTTTTTTCATTATCTAAAATTTCACTTGCTAAATCCTCTAACTTTTTAGAAAGTTGCTTTACTATACGTTCATTTTCTTTAATATCTTTTTGTTTTTGTGCAATTTCATTTGCAAATAAAACAGAAAAAGAAAACAAAAAAAGCAAAAAGCATTTTTTCATTTTCTAACCTTAAACATTACAAAATTCACACAAGCAAAACAAACACAAAGCATTGCTAAAAAAATCAAAAACAAATGTGTGAAAATACTTATTTTAGGTAAGCTAATGTCCACACTTTGTAAGGCTAGTTTAATGGATTCAAGATCATAAACTTGGGTAAAAAATAATACAAGCAACAAAAATGCTATAAAACAATCAATAAAAACAATCTTATAAAGCATAAAAGATCTAAACCAAAACGGCGCCCCAAGCAAACACATGATTTCAACTCTTTGAGTATGCTCAAAAAGCCAAATTTTCATTTGCTTAAGCAATAATACAAAACTAAGCAATATTATAATAAACAAGAAAAACCATAATAAAAATTTCACCAAAACCAAAAGTTTGTAAATTTTTGTATGCGTTTTTGCAAAAGTCTCCACTCTAGTAATATTAGGATTTTTTAAAAGCTTATCTTTTAAAGTATTTAGCTCATCTTCTGATAAAAGTTTATTGAGTTTTAAAGTATAAAATTTTGGCAATGTAGCCTTTAAAACTTCTATATTTTTAGCTGATATATCATTTTTAAGTCTATCTATCATTTCATTTGGATTTAAAATTTCTAAAGACTGAAAATGATTTACTTGATCCTCTATGCTTTTTTTATCCAAATGAGTTTTACCTACTAAAATAATATTATAATCTTTATTTAAAAGTTTTTCATAATGCTCTATAGTTTTGTTTGTAATGATTAAAAACTCAAAAGCAAACATCATTACCATTAAAGCAAATATCAAAGAAAGATGATTTTTAAATGATTTCATTCATTCTCCCATTTTCTATATTAAAACGACGATAATCAAGTCTTAAATTAGTAGGAATTCTATGCGTAACAACAACTACACAAGTTCCAAGTATTTCTCTAGCTGATTTTAATAAAGTCCATATAATATCTGAAGAATACTCATCCAAATTTCCCGTTGGTTCATCACATAAGAGTAATTTTGGATTATGTGCTAAAGCTCTTGCCATAGCCACGCGTTGTTGCTCTCCACCTGAAAGCTGAGCTGGCTTCTTATCAGCTTTGAAAGTTAAATTTACATGCTTTAAAAGCTTTGCGGCTTGTTCTTTGCATACATTCTTACTATAACCTTTAATCATCAAAGGTAGCATTACATTTTTCTCTACGCTAAATTCTTGAACTAAACGATAATCTTGAAAAATAATTCCTATTTTTTGCCTAAGCTGTAAAAGCTCAGCATTAGAAATATCCACTAAATCATTATTACAAACTTTTAAATTCCCACTTATTGGCTCTAAATCTCCATAAAAAGATTTTAACAAAGTTGACTTTCCACTACCGCTTTTTCCTGTAATAAAAACAAAATCATTATCTTTTAGCGAAAAACTGGCATTTTCTATAACAAGTTCATCATAACCAAGACAAAGCTTTTTAGCTTCTATCATCACTGCTTTTCCTTATTTATTTTATAAATGATTATTTGATATAAGAATACAATATTTCTCTTAATTTTTCTATAGCTTTTAAATTTTCTTTAGTTCTAAAAGGCTGTTCAAAAATAAATTCTATCTTTTGTGTGTTTAAAGCTATATAAACATGCTCGGGCTTATAAAAAGCACCAAAAGCTATTTTAATGATAAGCTCATCATCTTTAATGTACATTTTTTCAAAATGCAAGAAAAAATCCTCACCTTTAAAAACTTCATTTTTAAAATTCTTTTTTATACAAGCTAATTCTTCTGCGTTTAATCTTAAATCTTCAATGACAAATTTTTGATCCTTGCTTAAACTTTCACTCTTGCTAAAACCACTAATGATTAAATCATATATATCTTTATTTTGTCTTTTCCAGCGATCTTCGTATTTGCTTGAAATTTCTAAATTTTCATTTTTTTTGATTAAAGCTTTTAAATGCGAAAAAGTTAAAAAAGTTTCTAAAGTAAAATCAAAATACGAAAAACTATCTGTTCTAAGTTCAAATTGCCCATTTTCTTTTAAAACCCTAGCGCATTCATTTGCAAAATTTAACCCGACTACCCTACGATGAGGCTTTTTATCCCAAGGAACAGGAAAATGCAAAAAGATTTTATCTATCAAGTTAGACTCAAGTACGCTTAATAATAATCTTGCATCAGTTTCTATTAATAAAACATTATTTAAGTTTTCGCTTAAGGCAAGTTTAGCTACTTGCTCCAACGCAGGGGTGTAAATTTCTATACCTATAATCAAAACATCAGGATTTGATCTTGCTTGATAAAGCAAATGCCTACCACTTCCAAAACCTATTTCAATAAAAATTTGCTTTTTGTTTTTTATTTGCTCTAGTAATTCTTTTAAATCATTAGCGATTAAAGGGGTTTTTTGGATTAACCTTGTATGTTTTAATGCTACAGCTTCACAAACTACATCTTGAGTGAAATTTTCTTTAAACACAAGTAAAGCTTTTTGCAAATATCCAATTTGCGAAGGCTTAGTGTGTTTTTCACCTTTAATAAGCCATTCTTGTTTTTTTTTATCTTTTTTAATCTGCAAAAAAAAGTTTTCTTGCTTTATGCGCGTAAAAAGCAAGTCTACATTTTCACCTTTAGCAAGCCATAAAAATTCAACCCCATCTTTTTCAAAAGGAAGTTGAATTTCTTTTAGAATTTTACACTTAAAATTTGGCATTATTTCACCGCTGTAAATTTATCAGAAGCTTTTGATTCTATACCATTTGCATCAATAGCTATAACTTCATAACTATATACTTTTCCAGGAACAGCTGTGATGTCTTTTAATTGTTTAGATTTAATCTCTTTAAACACAGCATTACTTCCACCTCCACTTCGTTTAACTATGTATTCTTTAGCTCTATCGTCATTATCAACCCATTCAACTCTAATACCATCATCTTCAACAGCACATAAAATAATACTTGGTGCTAATGGTGCCCCTAAGGTAATACCTTCTACAGGCTCACTTGCTATAGGACTTTCCAAGCCATCTTTATCGACCATACTCACTTTATAATATCTTTTTTCAGCCACACCTTTAACCACATCTTCATAAGTATTTTCAGAAGTTTTAGCTACCACGCTAAAAGGTAAAAAGGTAGTTGAACTAGAATAAATTTTATAATAAGCAAAATCAGCATAGTCAATTTTATCCCAAGTTAAAATGATTTTTCTTGGCGCGTCTTTACTTGCTTGCAAATTACTTACCATAGGAGGAAGCGCTTTGGTAGTTGATTCAACTATCTTACTTGGAGTACTTTTAATACCATCATAAGTTAAAGCTATGATTCTATATTGAAAACTCTCATCAGGCTTTAGTGAATCATCTATATATTCAGCACTTAAGCGATTTTTAACTCTAGTTAATTCTTTAAATTTCATATCTTTCATATTTGCACGCTCAATGATGTATGAATTTACTCTTACATCAGGGTGTGGTCTCCAAACTATTTTTACACGATTTGGCAAACCCACAATAGCTTGCACAAAAGGCACTGGATCAATCACTCTATTGGTAAAAGCTTCTATGCTTACACCATCTTGAGAAACTTGTCCAAGCTCATTAAAAGTTTTCATAGAATAATAATATCTTGTATTTGGCTCTAAATTTGTATCAGTATAATGAGTTTGAAATTTATTTTTAATTTTTGCTATAAGCTCCATAGGTGCACCAGCTGCATTTGCTCTATAAATGTAATAGCCTGCTATATTTTGATCATACAAAGGTTCCCATTCAAAAGCTATGCTTGTAATATCACTTATACTTTTAATATTTGAAATTTTTGGTAAAGTATCATTTACTTGAGCAATTTGAGGCGAACTCATAGTTGTACTACAAGCACTAAAAGCCAAAGCAGAACTTAAGATAATCCAGTGAAGTTTTTTCATCTATCTCTCCTTGTGTAAAATTTTCTTTTAAAATTTGATAAAAATCATCAAACATAGGAGCTTTTATAAACATTAACTCTTTAGTCCTAGGATGAATAAAATAAATCAAATACGCATGAAGCATTACTCTATTATACTTTATTTTTCCTTTATATCCGTATAATTCATCTCCTAAAATATAGCGATTAAAATCTGCCAAATGCACCCTGATTTGATGGGTTCTTCCTGTATATAATTTAGCAGCTATTAAAGAGCAGTTTTTAGCACTTAATAAATTTATAAAATCTGTTTTTGCATTTTTTGCTAAATAATTTTTAGTATTTGTAGTAATTTTTTTAAGCCTATTATTAGGACAACGCATAATGGCTTTTTCATTACTCATTTTATCATTTTTCAAAGGCAAGTCACTCAAAGCAAGATAAAATCTTCCCATACTTTTATCTAAAAGCTGATTTGCTAAAAATTGATGTGCTTGATTGTTTTTAGCTATGATGATAGCTCCGCTTGTGCCTTTATCAAGTCTATGCACAAGTCCCGCTCTATGCTCTCCATTTAAATTTGATAAAGCATAACCCTTATGTAAAAGCCAATCCACCAAAGTCGCTTCTTTAACACTACTTGCACCATGCACGACAACATTAGGAGCTTTGTTTAAAACTAAAACATCATCATCTTCATATAAAATTTCTATGTCAAACTCAGGCGTGTAACTTTCTTTAGCTTCTTTTACTAAAGGTAAAAAAATGCTTATTTCATCTTTTTGTTTTATTTTTTTAGAACTTTTATTTTCTAATTTTTCATTAATATATATGCAGTTTTCTTTGATAAGTTTAGTAACTTGCGAACGACTTTGTTTAAGTATATCTGATAAAAAAATATCCAATCTTTCTTCACAAAGCGATGAAATTTTTAGCATATTATATTTCCTTGTGATAAAATTTGCAATTTTAGCATATAATTACACAATATTTTGTAAAAAAGGTTAGCTTTGATAAAACTTGATAGAAGAATTCTAACGCATTTTGATTTTGTTCAACCTCTTTTAGTGTTGCCTATCATAGCTATATCTTTTCTTTTAATTTATGAAGCAAACACACGCTTAGCCGAAAAACAATTTATCTATACTTTAGTGGGTTTTGCAGGATTTGCATTTTTTTTCTTTTTACCTTTAAGAAGATTAATGTGGCTTATACCTGTGTTATATTGGATCAATATAGCTTTACTTTTGAGCGTAGATATTTTTGGTGTTGAAAAACTTGGAGCTAGAAGATGGCTTGAGATACCTTTTACGCATTTTACCATACAACCTTCTGAAATTTTCAAACCCTCTTTTATTTTAATGCTAGCTTATTTGATTTATCAAAACCCGCCACCTCATAATGGCTATGGTTTAAAACAATTTTTAAAGCTAAGTTTTTATATTTTACTTCCATTTTTACTTATAGCAGGAGAACCTGATTTAGGAACAGCTTTAGTACTTTTAATAGTGGGCTTTGGAACGCTTTTTATCATAGGAGTAAATTATAAAATTTGGCTTAGTATTTTTTTAGCTATAGCTATAGCTTCGCCTATTATTTATAGTGATTTTTTAAAACCTTATCAAAAACAAAGAATTCATGATTTCTTAGCTGAAGAGCCAAGTTACCATGTAAAACAATCCATCATTGCAATAGGAAGTGGTGGTTTGAGCGGAAAAAAGGCTGATGAAGCCACACAAACACATTTTAAATTTTTACCTATTTCTACGAGTGATTTTATCTTTGCATATTTGTCTGAAAGATTTGGTTTTATCGGTGCGGTTGTAATCATATTACTTTACACCTTACTCATTTTTCATTTATTGAGTTTAAATTATAAGCTCAAAGATGATTATTTTACAAGAGTAGTAACAAATTGCATTGCTTTATTTATTTTCATATATGTAGCAGTAAATATATCAATGACCATAGGTTTTGCTCCTGTTGTTGGTATACCTATGCCATTCTTTAGTCATGGGGGAAGTTCTTTTGCTACTTTTATGATTTTCTTTGGAATTTTACAAAATTTAATAACCTTTAGATATTTAGCAATAGAAAAAGCAGTAAAAATAAAATTCTAAATTTAAATTAAGGAAATAAAGATATAATAACATTTTTATTTTAACTTCTGGCGGATTTATAGCTCAGTTGGTTAGAGCAACCGGCTCATAACCGGTTGGTCGCAGGTTCGAGT
>NZ_JAKMPU010000007.1:0-87825 GCF_025771175.1 Campylobacter sp. RKI_CA19_01128 | reverse complement strand
ACCATCATCTTCCCAACCATTATTATTTTCATCATTAATACCAACTTGAGTATCTTCATCTTCGATATGGCTAGTGCTTTTTTAAAACACAACTATTACATTTAAAATAGTTATCGTTTTAAACATACAATATCTTTACTAACTTCTAAAACTATCTAAAGCATAGCATTTATATTTTATTTTACAGTATAAACAGGACATAAAATAAAATATTTAATATAGTATAATGTAGAATTATAGATATTAGAAAAAATTTAAATGGTAATGATTTTAAAAAATGTTTATAGCTTTGAAAAAATAGCTAAATTATACTAGGGGTTAAATCTTTAAAATAAGATTTAATCTACTTTAGCAATTCATATAATAGCAAATATTCTATTTTTGAAATTGTTTCTTGAATATATTTAAACACTTGCTTTTCATTAGTCAGGTAGTATTTTTCTTTGTTAGAATTTAAATTCACAATATTCTTTCCTTGAAATTCACACTCTAAAAATTTTAATACATCACCTATTTAGCAAAACAATATCACTTTTTTACACATTTTTACAATAAAATACAAAGTATGTGCAAAAGTATGTGCAAATGAAAAATATTTCATTAAAGTATGGATATTTAGGGATTTGGTTGGTAAATTACACGCCTGCTAAATCCACCATTTTATTTAATCTCATATTTTTATTTTGGTTAAAACTCTTTTTAAATTACATTCTTATTTTGATTATTTTTTATGTGTTTTGCGTTAAAACCAAAAAGCACATAATTTCAAATTTCTTATATGTTTAATTAAAGTATTAAAAATACCCAAGAGACTAATGAAAATCATTAAAAGCAAGATTAACAAGTTTTTATTTAACTCTATAATTAATTTAAATTCTTTGAAAAATTTTATTAGGAAATTGGTTGCGAAGGGGAGATTTGAACTCCCGACCTTCGGGTTATGAGCCCGACGAGCTAACCACTGCTCTACTTCGCGGCATCATATAAAGTGGATGGGGTAAAGGGATTCGAACCCCTGAATGACAGGACCAAAACCTGTTGCCTTACCGCTTGGCGATACCCCAATAAATGAAGTAATTTTTAAATTAAAAGTGGTATTATATATTATTTTTTACATAATGTCAAGAAAAATATTATATAATTTCTTAAAAAATAGAAAAAAGGAGATTGATAGTGGGATATGTTAGTGTAGAACAAGCTATAAAAGAACTTCAAGATGGCAAAATGCTAGTTATGGTAGATGCAGAAGATAGAGAAAATGAGGGAGATTTGATTTTCCCTGCACAATTTAGCTCACAAGAAAAAGTAAATTTTGCCATTACTCATGCAAGAGGTGTGGTGTGTGTAGCATTGAGTGAGAATTTGGCTAAAAAATTTGAACTACCTTTAATGGTGCCTAAAAATACATCAAATCACGAAACAGCTTTTACCATCACTGTCGATGCAAAAAATGCAACAACAGGAGTAAGTGCTTGTGAAAGGGATATGACTATACAAATTTTTGCTGATGATAATGCAAAGGCAAGTGATTTTGTGCGTCCTGGCCATATTAATCCTTTGATAGCAAAAAAAGGTGGGGTTTTAGAAAGAACAGGTCACACAGAAGGCACGGTGGATTTATGTCGCTTGGCAGGATTAAAAGAAGCATGTGTGATATGTGAGATTGTTAAAGATAATGGAGATATGGCCAGAAGAAGTGATTTGCTTGAGTTTTGCAAAAAACACGATATTAATATGATTACTATTTCAGATTTAATCGAGTATCGTTTAAAAAATGAAAGTTTGATTTCTTTAATCAAAGAAGAAGACAGTATTTTAGCGGGTTTTAAAGCTAAAAAAATGACTTTTAAAGATCATAATAAAAACGAACATATAGCTTTTAGTTTTGGTGCTTTAAAAGAATGTGAGAATGTTAAATTTTATCTTAGTGGAAGCGACTTTGAACTTCTAACTTCTAATAAATTCAATGAATTATTAAAGCAAGTTGAGTTTTTAAGCCAAAAAGGTGGTGTAATCATTTTCATGAAAAATGAAAAACAAGAAAACACACAATATAAAAATTACGGCATAGGAGCGCAAATTTTAAGGTATTTAAAAATTTCAAAAATCAAACTTCTAAGTCAAAATACCGATAAAGAATTTATAGGTTTAAAAGGTTTTGGGCTTGATATTACAAGCAGTGATTTTAAATCTTAAATTCTAAAAACTTAAACTTATCGCCAAAGTTAAACATCAAATTTTTACTTTGATTGATAAAGTTTTTATAAATTTGAGGGTTAGTATTTTTAGCGTGTTCGATAATTTCTTCCAAACCAAAGTCAATTAAGGCTTGATTTTGATTTTTATATTCTAACACCTCAAACCCCTCTTCTTTTAAAACTTGTAAAAAATGATCAAAATTTACATTATATGTAATATCACTTTTAGCAAAAAAATCTTTTAAATTCTCTTCAAAAAGATTATACACTTGGTGATTTTTATACATTCTAATACTAATTTTTTCTTCTTTTTTTGCATAATCAAAACATGCAAAAGTTAGTTTTTCACAAGTTTGTTTTAATTTGGATAAAAAAGGTTTATAAGAGATACAAAGCTCACTATTAGTGATAGCATATTTTTCACATTCTTTTAAAAGATCTTCACTCATAGGCTTAAAAACAATGTTTAAATCATCACCAACATATGCCATTGTTTTGTCTTTTATAAGTTCACATGTAAAACAATCAAATAATTCATTAGCATAAAAAAAGGCATTTTTAAAATGATATTCTTCTAAAGAATTATAAATTTTCACGTCTAAATCATACTCATCAAAAAGTTTTTTTTGAACACATCTTAACTTTTCATGCGGCTCTATAATAAAACATTCAATCTGCTCTAAAACATCAGCTCTAAGAGTGTATAAAGCTTGTATGAAATCAAGCATTAAATGCCCTTCATTTGCTCCTATTTCTACAACTTCAACCGGTAAAGTTAGCTTTTTATCATCTATAAGTTTTAAAAAATGCTTAGCTAAGAGCACACCAAAAAGATTTCCCACACTAACTGCGGTATAAAAATCTCCGTTTTTGCCAACACTCACAGCTTGGGAGTAATATTTATCAATCCAATTTTGAAAAAACTCACTAAAAACTATCATTATAAAGCATTAAATTTAGCTATAAAATCAAGTGGGTCAACTTGCACACCATTAACTAAAATTCCAAAATGCAAATGTGGCCCTGTAACCCTACCGCTAGCTCCACTCAAACCTATAAGCTCGCCTTTTTTTACCTTTTGTCCTACTTTTACATTTAGTTTTGATAGATGATAATACTGAGAATAAATCCCATATCCATGGTCAATCACCACTGAATTTCCCGCATAGTAACGATTTGAAGCAATCCTTACAATACCATCATTACTTGCATAAATTTTTGTCCCACTTGCTGCTCTAAAATCAGTTCCGCTATGATAACTTTTAAGAGTATCATTAAACAATCTTGCTTTTCCAAAAGCACTTGTAATTTTACTTTCTAAAGGGTATGTAAAATTGCCTTCAAATAAAGCCATATTAGTATAAGCATTATAAACCTTAATAGCTTCTTGATATTCTTTGCTAATGCGATCAAGTGTTTCTTTAGGTGGATTGACCTTAGAAGCACTAACTTTTAAAAATTCTTTTTTATAATTTCCTTCGCTCAATTTTATATTAATTTCCTCTTTGGAATTATCTTTAAAATCAGCTATTAATTTTCTATCTTTGGGGTTTTTATAAGGCATAGCTACACTAACAATAACTTTATTTTTATACTCAAAAAAAGGAAGTTTTTTAGAATTTGAGCTAATTTGTAAAAAATTACTTTTATCAAATTCTAAAAAAACTACTTGACCTTTTACAAGCTCAATCTCTCTAGCTTCTAAAGTAAAAATCAAAAAACATAGAAAAGAAAGAATTCTTCTCATACACTAAGCTCTTTAATATCAGCTATTTTTAAAAACTCACGATAGATTGCACACACCAAAGCTTGACGATTATTTTTGATATTTTCATCTTTGTCATTAATCATTACTTTATCAAAAAAAGCATCAATTTGCGGTTTGAGTGCAAAAAGGCTTTCTAGAAGCTCTTGGGTGTTGTTTTCTTTTATTTTGCACTGCATAAAAACTTGGTATAAATCTTTTTCCTCTTGAGTGTTAAACAAATTTTCATTAACTTGAGCTTCACTCAATATTGCAATATTTGCTAAACGCTTAAAAGTAGCAAAATTTTGACTAAAATCTTCCTTATTTGCGCTTTGAATCAAAGCTTTCATACAAGAATCAATATAAATAACATCATAAGTTTTAGAGCTAAGCACAGCTTTAACAAAAGAAGCATTTACTTCATAAAAAGTATATAAACGCTCTAAGATAAAATCTAATAAAATTTTCAAATCAAAACTTTTATACTCACCAGCTATTGCTTCTAAAAACATCTTAAGATCAAAATTTTTATTTAAAGCTAGGATAATTTTTAAAACACCATTTGCTGCTCTTCTTAAAGCATAAGGATCTTTTGCGCCACTTGGGATTTTCCCCATTGAAAAAAGCCCCATAAGTGTATCAAACTTATAAGCTAAAGCTACAATAGAGCTAAATTCATTACTTGGCATAGCTGAATTATCGCCATTTGGAAGGTATTGCTCTTTAATCGCCAAAGCAAGCTCATCGCTCATACCCATAGCCTTAGCATAATAAGATCCCATAATACCTTGAAGATCAGTAAATTCATACACCATTTGAGTACTTAGATCAGCTTTTGAGTATTCTATAGCTTTTAAAATTTCATCTTTTTGGGTATTAGCAAAAATCTCACAAAGCTTAACAGCGATTTTTTGTTCTCTAATGATTTTATCTTTTAAGGTTCCAAGTCCTTCAAGATAGACCATTTGGCTTATTTTATCATTATTTAAGCCCTGCGCTAAGTCATTTTTCCAAAAAAACATCGCATCACTTAATCTTGCTCTTAAAACTCTTTCATTTCCATTAATGATTTTAGAATAATCTTTACAAACTGCATTAGAAACTACGATAAAATGATTGCTTAAAGTATTGTTTTTAAATACTGCAAAATAGCGTTGATTTTCTCTCATGGAAGTGATAATTACCTCACTTGGGATTTCTAAATACTCTTTTTCAAAATGCCCTAATAATGCTTTTGGATACTCTGTGATAGCTACAACTTCAGCTAAAAGCTCATCATCTTCTGCAATAGTAATATCATTTTCTTTTTCAAGCATCTTTAACTGTTCAATGATAAGCTTTTTTCTTTGTTCTTGATCTAAAATAATATAATTTTGCTCTAAAGTTTTAAAATACTCATCAATATTCGCAAAAGCTATCAAATCATAACTAACACTTCTATGTACAAAAGTACTTTTTGCACTTTTAACACCATAGCTTTCAAACTCAATCAACTCATCATTTAATACACAACAAAGCGAGCGAATAGCTCTAATAAATTCAAAACTACCATCGCCCCATCTCATAGTTTTACCAAAGCTCAAGCTTTTTAAGAAAGTTTCAATCATTTGAGCTAAAACTGCTTTACTTTGTAAGCCTTGCACTTGTTTTTGACAATACAAGACTTCTTTGCCTTTAATTTCTTTAAATTCAAGCTCTTCTTCTTTTAAGCCACTTTTTTCTAAAAAACTAAGCCCTGCTTGAGTAAGCTTTCCATCTTTATAAGCTATCGCCCTAGGTGCACCTATAAATTCCACAAAAGAATCATCTTGTTTTTCTTTAAAATTTTCATGAATAAAAACCAATCTTCTAGGAGTATAGAAAAATTTAAATTCAGATTCTAAATGATACTCTTGTAAAATCTTTTCCCATTTTTTAGTAATATTTGGAAGCTCTTTTAATAAAGGAATAGCAGGAAGTTCTTCTGTGCCTATTTCTATTAACAATTTCATTTTACACTCTTTTTTAAAAATTTTTAGTGTATTTTACCTATTTTTTTTAAAATCTTTCTTTGTTTTTAGTTTTTCTTCTCTTTGTTTAGCTTTTTCTTGCATTTGGCGGTTAAAGCCAAACACAAGAAAAACCATAAAAGCTATAAACAAAGCAATAATAATATAATCTATCATTAGTCCCAACACTCTGCATTTTTAATACCAAGCTTTGAAGCACTAAATACCGGATCTCTACCTTGTCTTTTTTGCTCGCTAAAGTCTTTTAATACCTTTTTCACTATACCACCAAGTAATAAAATAGAAATGATATTAATCGTAGCCATAAATGCCATGGTAGTATCAGCTAAATCCCACGCAAATTTTAAATCCATATTTGCACCAATAAAAATCATAAGCACAGCGCTTGCTTTAAAAAGATTGATAATAATAGGATTTTGAGTAAGGTATTTAATATTTGCTTGAGCATAATAATAATTTCCTATCAAAGAAGTAATAGCAAATAAAACTATACTAACAGTAGTAAAATGCACACCTAAATTTCCATAATATTCTTTCATAGATTCTTGCACCAAAGGCAGTGCTGTTAAAATAGGCTTACCATCTACGCCGATATTATTTGCATAAGCAAGTGAAAATAACACTAAAAATCCTGAACTTGTACAAATAATCACATCAATTAATACAGAAAATGCCTGAATAACCCCTTGTTTTGCAGGATGAGTTGTAAGAGCTGAAGCTGCTGCATTTGGCGCTGAACCCATGCCTGCTTCATTAGAAAATAATCCTCTTTTTATACCTATAACCAAAGCAGAACCTGCAAATCCACCAAAAATAGCTTCAAAATCAAAAGCACTTTTAAAAATCATAGAAAACACTTCAGGAATTTTATCAAAATTCATAAACATTGCTATGATAGATAAACCAACATAAATCATTGCCATAATAGGAACGATAACTGAGCTTACTTTACCTATTTTAGTATGATCGCCAAAAAACATATAAGCAGCAAAAACAGCTAAAATTGCTCCTATTACAATAGGCCACCAACTTTGAGCAAAACTCACTTCGCTAGCATCAACCATGCCTTTATAGTAAAACTCAAATGCTGAAGTCATAGTTTGGCTTTGAAGACCATTAAATCCATAAGCATAAGTAATGATTAAAATCACCGCAAAAACAGCTCCAAGCCATTTTAAATTTAAAGCTTTACTAATATAATAAGCAGGACCACCTTTAAAACTTTTACCATCACGGCTTTTGTAAACTTGTGCTAAAGTACTTTCTGCAAAAGCTGAGGCGCCACCAAAAAACGCCATAGCCCACATCCAAAATAAAGCACCTGGTCCACCCAAAACAACTGCTACTGCGATACCTGCGATATTTCCTATACCAACTCTTGAAGCTGTTGAAATCATCAAAGCTTGAAAAGGAGTAATATGGTGTTTTTCATGCTTTTCTTGCTTTTCTGTTAAGATATCAAACACATAAGGAAGCATTCGAAATTGCACAAAACCAGTCAAATAACTATAATAAAACCCCGTGACAATAAGTAAAATTACTAAAATAGAATAATACTGATTATTCACAAAGGCAACAAATTGGGATATTAAATCCATATTTATCTCCTTTTTTATAAATTTTCAAATACAAATTTATCATAAAAAAATGAATTTGTTATAAAAAAATATAATTTTAGGTTAATTTTATTTTATTTTTTATAGCTATGTGAAATTTTAACTCAAAATATTAACAACAACATCACATAAAACACCTTTAAGTAAAAAGAAAACTTAATTTTTATACACTTAGATTTTTAAAAATTTATCAAGGTGTGCAAGTTGAAACAAAATACGATGAAACTTTTTGTATTTTTTGCCATTATTATTTTTTGGGCTTATTTCTCATTTCCTATTGAAATTTTACAAGTCAAAGATCAAAATGGTTTAGCCACAAGTGAATATGCTTATACCATAGAAGCTAAAGCTTATGTTCATAGTTATTTCACAACACTTGGTTTAACAGTGGGTGGGATTTTAATAGGAATAGTGTTTGGTTTTTTCCTAGCATTTTTAAGATTTTTAGAAATCCAAAGTTTAAATTTTATTATAGATGAATACATAGACATCATACGCGGAACCCCTTTACTTTTACAACTTTTGATTTTTTCAGTAGTGATTTTTGCTACTTGGAGTGATAATTTTTATGTGGCTATTATCGCACTTGGACTTAATAGCTCTGCTTATGTAGCTGAAATCGTAAGAAGTGGAATTCAAAGTGTAGACAAAGGACAAATGGAAGCAGCAAGAGCAATGGGACTTAATTATTCTGCTTCTATGAGACTAATCATCTTCCCGCAGGCAATTAAAAACATTTTACCTTCTTTAATGAATGAATTTATTTCTTTATTTAAAGAAACTTCAATAGTAGGTTATATTAGTGTTATGGATATTACCATGCAAAGTAAAAGCTTACAAGCAATCTATTACAACCCTAAACCTATTATTTTTACAGGACTTGTATATTATATAAGTGTTAAAATTTTAACACTTATCGCAAGAATTATAGAAGTGAGATTAAATAAACATGATTAAAATAGAAAATTTAATTAAAAAATACGGAGATTTAGAAGTCTTAAAAGATATTAGTGTTGAAGTACATAAAGGTGATATTATTGCTATTATAGGGCCTAGTGGAGGTGGAAAAAGTACTTTTTTACGCTGTTTAAATAAACTTGAAACACCAGATAGTGGTAATATTTATATCAATAATGTTAATATACTTAATAAAAAAGCAGATATCAATAAAATTCGTCAAAAAGTAAGCATGGTATTTCAACATTTTAATCTTTTTAATAATAAAAATGTTTTAGAAAATTTATGCTTAGCACCAGTACAAACAAAAATCATGAGTAAAGACGAAGCAGTAAAAAAAGCACGAGAACTACTCAAAAAAGTTGGCTTAAGTGATAAAGAAAGCTATTTTCCTCACAAACTCTCAGGCGGACAAAAACAGCGTATTGCCATAGCAAGGTCATTAATGATGAATCCTGATGTGATTTTATTTGATGAACCAACTTCAGCTTTAGATCCTGAAATGATAGGTGAAGTTTTAAACATCATGAAAGAAGTAGCTAAAGAAGGTCTAACCATGCTTGTAGTTACACATGAAATGGGATTTGCAAGAAATGTAGCTAATCGAATTTTCTTTATGGATAAAGGCATTATAGCAGTAGATGAATGTCCTAAAATAGCTTTTGAAAACCCAAAAAATGAAAGATTGAAAGAATTTTTAAATCAAGTTTTAAATCATTAAAATTTTTCAAAAGAGGCAAAATTTTGCCTCAAAGCCTCATAACTCACTATACCTACACTTGTAGCTAAATTTAAACTTCTACCACAATCTTTCATCGGTATAGTAATGGCATTTTCCCATTTTTTTTGCATTAAATCCATAGGTAAGCCAAAACTTTCACTTCCAAAAAACAAAAAATCACCTTTTTGATAATTTACGTCAAAATAAGCTTGAGTAGTTTTAGTTGTCGCAAAGAAAAATCTATCTTGAAATTTTTCATATTCTTTTAAAAAATCTTCTAAATTATTCCATAATAAAGGATTTAATTTTTTCCAATAATCAAGCCCCGCTCTTTTAACTGCCTTTTCATCGATACTAAAAAGTGGATTGATAATATGTAAAGTAAATCCCGCATTAAAACACATTCTGCCTATACTTCCTGTATTTTGTGGTATACGAGGCTCAACCAAGACTATATGAAACATCTTTTTCCTTAAAGTGGTGTCCCCAGCAAGGTTTGAACTTGCGGCCTCAGAATTAGGAATTCTGCGCTCTATCCAGCTGAGCTATGAGGACAAATATTTTTTATTATTTTAAGAAAAAATTTATTTTATAGAGCTTAAATTTTAAGCTCTATAAAAAAACATTTTGGATTTTCATCAAAACCTAAAATTCCATTATGTGCATCAATAATTTGTTTTGACAAAGAAAGTCCTAGACCATTGCCTTTTAACTTAGTTGTTTTAAAAGCTTCAAAAACCATTTTTTTATCTTTGATACTTACCCCGTTATCATAAACTTTGATAAAGATTTTATCTTCTTTTTGCTCACATTTAACTTTTATACAACCATCATCATTTTCACTTTCTTCAATAGCATCTATGGCATTATAAAGCAAATTTTGCAAAACTAAAGCAAGCAAAGATTTATCTGCGTTGATTTTTAAATCTAAAAATTCAAATGTAAAATCAATATTAGCTAGATAATTATAAGCTCCAATAGCTTGTTCGCATTCATCTTGTAATTCTTTTAAATTAAATTCATTTAAATTAACATGCACTCCTTTTGTAAAAAGCAAAGTAGAATTTACAATACGCTCCACCCTAGAAATAGCCTTTTGAATTTCTAATACTATATGCTTATTTTTTAACTCACTTCTTTCAAACAAAGTAGAACTTAACAAAGAAATAGAACCGATAGGATTGCGTATTTCATGTGCTAGGTGTGCTGCTACTGTACCCATACTGGCTAATCTTTCATTCCTTTTTTCATCGCTAATATCAGTGGCGCTAACTATAAGTTTATCCGCATGAGAGGTGACTTTTATTAAATAAAATTTATGATCAAACTCAAGCTCATAATGAGTTTTTTCAAGATCAATTTTTTCTAAAAGTTTTGGTTGTTGATTAGCTAAGTTATTTTGAAGTGTTATCTTTTTATTAGTATCTAAAACCCACAAAGCCATTGGTAAAACTTCTATAATATCACTTACCATTTGTCTTAACGCAGTGTAGTTTTCATTAAGTTGCTTATATTCATTTTCTATAACATAGGTTTGCTCTATTAAGGCTTTTAGCCCTTGTTGTAAATTTTCTTTTTCACTAGAATCTAAACTTTTTAAAATATTCTCATCCACACTTAATCCTTAATTAAAAATTGAAAATCTTCTAAAGTATATAAAAGCAAATTACGCTCCTTATTTAGAATAAGCTCTTTACTAAAGCCACTCTTTGAAAAAAGCACATATAAATTAGGTTGAATTTGCAACTGTTTTGCTTTATTTTTTAAAGTATTTAAAATATTTTTACATATTTTTCTTTCTTTAAATTTAACCTCACCTAAAACACAAAAATTTTCTTTTTTATAATAAAGATCTATCTCACAGTAATAATTCCAAAAACTATACACCTGCTTTACCTTAAGCTTTTTAGCTAAAAATTCTTTACACAAAAGCTCAAAAGTAAAGCTTTGATATTTTTCTAAATTTTCTTGGATTACTTCCATTAGCTCGTTGTATCTTTTCATCGTAATTAAGTTTAAATTAGGATATATAAAATAAAAGAAAAATCTCAATCCTTGATTTTTAAAAACAACCTTATCTTGAATGCTATATGAGCGTAATTCTTTTTTAATCTTTTGTCTTTTATTTTTCACAATAGGCTTTTCTTGACTTTTTTCCAAAGTCAAAATATTTTTTTCTAAAAGTTTATTAACAAGTCCTAGAGCTTGAAAATGCGGAATAGATTTATTGATAGAATAACGTTTTCTATCATTTTTACTTAAAACGCTCAAAGCCTTCAAAGCATTATCATCTAAATTTAAATAAGATAAAATATCAAAAGCTTTTAAAATAAAAACATTTGAAATATTATCGTATAAACTTAATTTCAAATCAAATTCAAACTCATCAAAAATACTATAAAAATCAAAAATATTTTTAAGCTCCAAAGTTTCACAGCGTTTTGAAAAATCACTAAAATTTATAACCACATCCTTATTTTAAATATTTTGTATGATATAATTTTAACAAATTTTTGGGGGATTTTTTTGAATATTGAAACATTAAAACAAGATATTATTTTAAAAAAAGGCATATATTATTTTGATTTTACAGCTAGCGCTTTAGCATTAAAAAGTATAGAAAAAGAAATAAAAAAAATTCTTACAACTTATGCAAATACACATTCAGATAGCTCTTTAAATTCTTTCATCACACAGCAACATTATGAAAATGCAAGAACAAATTTAAAAAAATACCTTGAATTAGATAATAGCTTTGCTCTTATAGCTTGCGGGAGTGGATCTTCAGCTGCTATTAAAAAATTTCAAGAACTTTTAGGTCTATATATACCCCCACTTATTAAAGAAAAATACTTTAAAAATACAGATAAAAGCACCTTACCTTTAGTTATAGTAGGACCTTATGAACATCACTCTAACGAACTTTCATTCAGAGAAGCTTTGTGTGAATGCGTTCGCATACCCTTAGATAAAAATGGTGAGCTAGATTATGCTTTTTTGGAAAAATTGTTAAAAAAATCCAAAAACAGACAAATCATAGCAAGCTTTAACGCTGCTTCAAATGTCACAGGAATTTTAAGTGATTATAAAAAAATCTACACTCTAATCAAACAATATGATGGCGTAGTCGCCTTTGATATTTCCACCTTAGCTCCTTATGCTAACTTAAATCCTAAATTTTACGATGCAGTGTTTATCAGTTCTCATAAATTACTTGGTGGTGTAGGATCTTGTGGCTTACTTGCTATTAAAAAAAATCTATGTGGTAATACTCCTAGCTTTGCTGCAGGTGGAACCGTAGGCTATGTTTCAAGAACTTCTCAGCAATACTTATGCGAGGTTGAAAATTTAGAAGAAGGTGGCACACCTGGAATTATTCAACTTATTAGAGCAAGTTTAGCTTTTAAAGTACGCAATGAAATAGGTTTAAAAAATATAGAAAAAAAAGAAAAAGAGCTTTGTGAGTATTTTTTAAAACAATGTACAAATTTTCCAAAAATGATCTTATATGCAAAAAATATCACTCATAGATTGCCTATTTTTGCTTTTAACATAGAAGGAATTTCTCCTTTTGATTTAGCTTACAAACTAAGCAAAACTTATAAGATAGAAACAAGAGCAGGCTGTGCTTGCGCAGGACCTTATGGGCATGATTTACTAAAATTAAAAGATAATCAAGAATTAAATTTTAAACCAGGTTGGCTAAGAGTGGGTTTTCATTATACACACACAAAAGAAGATATAGAGTATTTTTTTAAAGCCTTGAAAGCAAGTATCAAGGCTTTAAGTTGATTATTGCAAATCGTATTTTTCTACGATTTTTTGGTAAGTACCATCGGCTTTAACTTTTTCTAAACCTGCATTAATTTTTTGAACAAGCTCAGTTTGTTTTCCTTTATCAAAAGCTATACAAAACCCTGAACTTCCATCATTTTCTTCTAAAAATGCTTCTAACTCTTCATTAGTTTTTAAATAACCTTTACCGATATCTTTATCTGTTAAAACTGCATCGACTTTACCAGCTTTTAAAGACAAAATTGCAGCTAACATTTCTTCGCTAGCCACCACTTGAGCATTTGGAATAGCCTTAGCAGCACTTTCTTGGATGGTTCCAAGTTGAACACCTATTTTTTTACCTTCCAAACTTTGTTTATCGCTGATACTAGAATCTGTTTTTAGTTTTAAATATAAATTTTTAGTATTAAAATAAGTATCACTAAAATCCATACTAGTAAGTCTTTGTGGTGTTGAACTCATAGCAGAAGCTATCATATCAATCTTTCCAGCTTTTAAAGCAGGAATCAAACCATCAAAACTCATGTTTACCCACTCAAGTTTTAAATTTTCTCTTTTTGCAATCTCTTCTAGTAAATCAACATCAAATCCGGTAATTTTTGCATCTTTAACAAAATCAAAAGGAGGATAATTTGCAGCTATACCTACTTTATAAACTTTTTCACTAGAAGCACTAGCTTGATTTTTATCGCTTGAGCAAGCACCTAAAGCCAATATACCAAATAACGCCAAAACAACATATAATATTTTTTTCATTTCTTTCCTTTGTTAAAAATTAAAAATAAAATTGATAAATGATTATAATGTGTTTAAACGCCTATATTTCTTCATATCCGCCTCCTTGTATAATAAATATATCATAATTATAGCAGAAAAAAGTTTTTTGTAAAGACTTGATAGCAAATATTTTTTATTTAAGTTATTTTTTATATATTTTAATTAACAAATTTATATTTTTACCTTTTTGCTAATCATTAAAACATAGCCTATTCCAAGACAAATAGACCACATTGAACTACCTCCATAGCTCAAAAGTGGCACAGCAACACCTTTTAATGGAGTCAAGGAAATAATTCCAAAAGCATTCATAAAAAATGAAAATAATAAAAGCAAAGCTACACCCGAACAAAACAAAAAATGAACTTTATTTTCACAACGCCCTGCTATTCTAAAAATTCGAAGTATTACCATCAAATATATAAAACAAATAATACTTAATCCCAATAATCCTATCTCTTCAGTAATCCCTGATAAGACAAAGTCCGTATGGACCTCACTTAAAAATCCTAGTTTAAAAGTTCCAAGCCCTAAACCCTCTCCAAAAAATCCACCATGAGCTATAGCATTTAAACTATGTGAAATTTGATAAGGCTCTGAGTTGTGACTTACTCTTAAAACACTTGCTAACCAATCAGGAAAGAAAGGTAAAAACGCATCTTGGATATTTCCCCACCAAGCAGAAATACGCTGAATTCTTCTTTGATTACTTAAGATTACCAAAACCCCAATCATTCCAACAATAACCACGCCAAAAGCAAAAAGTCTTTTACTAGCTCCTGCAAAAAAAGCTAAAGCAAAAACCAAGAAAAAAGAAATAACGCTTTGCCCTAAATCATTTTGTGTCATATAAATATAACCAATAACAAAAGCAGCTAAAATAAAATAAGGAATTAAAATTAAAACTTCATGTTTGATTGCTTTTTTGCTATCATCAATTCTTCTTGTATAAGACCAAGCAAGGAAATAAATCAAACCTATTTTAAAAAATTCAACTGGAGAGATAGATAAAGGACCAAGCCTAATCCACCTTTTAGCACCACCTGCTGCAGTAGCAAGAAAGGTAGGCAGAAAAGGTAAAATAAGTATAAATAAAAAAGAGATGAGTAAAACGCTTATCATCAAATAATGCGCTATTTTACTATCAGGATTTAATCTTGAAACAAAATAAATAATAGCTATACCACTAAGCCCAAAAAAAAGCTGTCTGATAAAAAAGTGAAATTCATTATATTCTAAATAAAGAACAGTAAAAGCACTTAAAGAATATGAAAAAAGTATTCCTATAGTTATAAGAATGCAACTTAAAAAAAATAACTTTCTATCAGCAACCAATGTTATTCCCTAAATTTTTATAAAAAATTAATTTTAATAAATTGCAACTTAAAATGATGTTATTTTAGCATCAAGTATTATTTTTATATAAAGATTTTAAGCTCTCATAAGCAAGCTGAATTTTCTCAAATTCTTCACGGCAATAAGCTTGTTCGATCTTACTTTTACCTTGATGGCGATCAGGATGATAAATTTTAACCAAATTAAGATAATTTTGTCTAATAGTAGCAAAATCATCACTAGAATTACATCCTAGTGTTTGAAAATAATTTTCAAAAAGCTTTGCCAGAGCATTAAATTTCCAATTAGTACTAGCTTTGTTTTTCATTTTATTTCTAAATTCTAAAAGCTGAGTTTCATTAATCGTAAAATCAACACAATATTTCAAATGCTCATTTACACTAGCTAAAATTTCTAAAAGATTTAAAGTATTATCATCTTTGTATTCTACTGAAAAAATATAATTTTTTTCATCATACAAGCTTTTATGATCTTTAAAATACTGCTCTAAATACACAGCAAATAATTTTTCATTCGAACTTAGTGTGATTAAAATATTCTTTTGTGCAAAGCCTATTTTAGCAAAGATTACAGGCTTTAAAGTATTTGCTTGAGCAAGATTTAATTTAAAGGTTTTATAATGTGCAAAAGCAAGATTATCAATTTGATTTCCAGTGTTTTTTTTATATTTGTGATTAACAAGTTTTAAAAAATATCTTCTTTGAGGAATTTCATTTTCTACAAAAAAAGACAAGGTTTTATTTTTATTACCTATAACTTTGGAAAAATTTTTATGGATAAGATCTTGAAAATATTTAAACATTAAAAAATCATCAGTATTAACACTAACTGATTCTAAAGTTTGCACTACTTGCATAAAATCCTCTCTATAAACCTAACTCCACAAAAATGCTTGCTCATTTAAAGCACTAGTGTGTTTTAAAATTTCATTTGGACTATAATCGGCTTTATATGCTAAAGATTGACACCCTTTTACAAAATATCCCAAATAAATATATTTTAATTTTTTTAATTGTGCAAGTTTAATTTCTGTTAAAAGTGAGTATTTACCAAGACTTAGATGGGAAAAATCTGGATCATAAAAACAATATATACTAGAAATTCCATCTTCTAAAATATCAATCAAATCAACACAAACTAACTTATTGTCTATATAAAAATCAAGCTCATATCCAAAAGTACCTGCATTATCTACATAAAGATTGTAATATTTTCTAAAATTTAAATCATAAATTTTCCAATTTCTCTTATCTTTTTGATAATGATGATATTTTTCATAAAGTAATAAATGCTCATCACTTAAAGAAGGTTTTTGTAAGATTATTTTAGTGGCTGTATTTTTTTTCAAAACCCTGCGATAACTTTTGCTAAAATGAAAATTTTCTACTAAAATACGTAAATTTTGACACTCATTGCAATCATTACATATTGGTCTTGAAAAATACGAACCAAAGCGACGCCAACCTCTTGAAACTAGTTCTTGATTTTGTGTTTTTGTGATAAAAGATATATAATTATACTCATTTCTACAGTATCTATTTTCAAGATAAGGACATTCTTCTTCTAAAGTACAAAAACCAATAATATTATTCATTAGATCTTTTTAATATCACTATTTTTTACAAATTCCATAAATTCATTAGCCAAACGCTCTTCTTTTAAAAACATATCTTCAAATTCTTGCTCTTGTTTTTTATCTTCATTCTGTTTAGCTAAATCTTTTTGTATAGCATCTAAGTCAGTATTTTTCATACTAACTCCACTTTTACTCGCTTTAACCTTTTCTTTTTTTGTTTGACCTTGTTCTTTTTGGAGTGCTTTTTTTATATCTTTTAATTCATCTAAAAAACTCATGATTGTCTACTTTCTTTTATCTTTTGTAAAGTCGCAGCTATAGCAGCAATTACTTCTTCTTTGTTTTCTTGGTGTCTATCTTCTGTTTTTTCTAAAAGCTCTTCCATATGTGTTTCTATAAAAGAAGTATCAAAATACCCTCTTCTAAATTCTCTTATTTTGGTAATTGCAATCAAAAATGGCACAGTTGTTCTAATATCATCAATCACAAATTCTTTCAAAGCCCTCTCGAGTCTATTAACCGCACTATCATAACTTGAACCTTTAACGATTAATTTTGCAAGCAAAGAATCATAATAAGGTGGCACGGTATAGTCTTTATATAAATGACTATCTACTCTCACAGATGGCCCTAAAGCTGGAAAATATTCTGTGATTTTACCCGGACTTGGAATGAAATTTTTCCATACATTTTCTGCTGTAATCCTAGCTTCTATCGCAAAGCCTCTTGGTTTTATATCACTTTGTTCAAGATCTAAAATTTCCCCATTTGCTATACGAATTTGTCTTGTGATAAGATCAATTCCTGTGATTTCTTCTGTGATTGGGTGTTCTACTTGAATTCTTGTATTCATTTCCATAAAATAAAATCTATTATAATCATCAAGTAAAAACTCAACCGTCCCAACATTGGTATAACCCACAGCTTTTGCAGCAGCTACTGCGGTAACTCCTATGGTTTTTCTTAGTTTTTCTGAGATACTTGGACAAGGTGCTATTTCAATGATTTTTTGATGTCTTCTTTGTATTGAGCAATCTCTTTCACAAAGATGAATGATATTACCATAATTATCTGCTAAAATTTGAAACTCAATATGCCTTGGATTAATAACATATTTTTCCATAAAAACTTCATCATTTTTAAAAAAGCTTAATGCCTCTCTCTTACAAGCTTCAAAAGATTTTTCTAAATCTTCTTCTTTATGTACTACGCGTATACCTCTACCACCACCGCCACCACTGGCTTTTAAAATCACTGGATAACCTATTTTTAAAGCTTGAAGTTTGATTTCTTCTAATGTACAATGATTTAATTTTTCAGTACCTGGAACCACAGGAATTCCATTTTTTTTCATTAAATATCTTGCTATATTTTTATTTCCCATTTTACGGATAACATCTGATTTTGGCCCTATAAAGATAATCCCTGCTTCTTCACATTCTTTAGCAAACTCATAATTTTCACTTAAAAAGCCATATCCAGGATGTATAGCATCAGCCCCGCAAGCTTTAGCAATTTCAACTATTCTTTTACCATCTAAATATCCTCTTATGGCATCAGTTCCTATTCTATATGCTTCATCAGCAACTTTTACATGCAAACACTCATGATCAGGTTCAGTATAAACAGCAACGCTTTTTATATGTAAATCCCTACAAGCACGGATTACCCTTACTGCAATCTCACCCCTATTAGCTATTAAAATCTTATGTATCATTACTTTGCCTTAAGCTAAAATATTATTCAAAGAAGATTAGCATAAAAATATAAAAATTCTATAAAATTACTTATTTTTGCTAATTTTAAGAATTTTTTGATAAAATTACTCTTTTATTTTGCGCCCATAGCTCAGCTGGATAGAGCATTTGATTGCGGTTCAAAAGGTCAGAGGTTCGAATCCTCTTGGGCGTACCACTTTATTTACATTCTTTGTCTATAAAATTCCTTTCTAAAATTTTCAAATTCATCTTTGATAATAGCTTCACGCATTTGCTTTACCAAATTTAGATAATAATGTAAATTATGAATACTTGCAAGTCTAAAAAAAGTTAATTCTTTAGCTTTAAATAAATGATTCAAATAAGCCCTTGAAAAGTTTTTACATGTATAGCAAGAACATTTGCTGTCTATAGGAGCATGATCAGTGATAAATTCTGCTTTTTTGATATTAAATTTTCCAAAGCTAGTAAATAAAGTTCCATTTCTTGCATTTCTTGTTGGCATCACACAATCAAACATATCAACACCTCTTGCTACATTTTCTACTAAATCTTCAGGTGTGCCAACTCCCATTAAATATCTAGGACGATTATTATCTACATAAGGCATCATAGCTTCAACCGTATCATACATAGCCTCATTTTCTTCTCCTACGCTTAATCCACCTATAGCAAGTCCATCAAAGTCCATCTCACAAAGTGCTTGAGAACAAATTTTTCTAGCTTCAAAATCCGTTCCACCTTGGATAATACCAAAGATATTTTGCCCTATTCCTACACCTTGGTTTTGCTTTAATTTATGATAATCAATAGCTTCTTTTGCCCATTTTATAGTACGTTTTAAAGAAAGCTCTATCCTTTCTTTACTTGCAGGCAAAGCCACTAAATCATCTAAAATCATCATAATGTCTGAGTTAAAATCATACTGAGCATCCAAAACACTTTGCGGGGTAAAATAATGCAAACTTCCATCAATATGACTTTTAAATTGAATTCCTTTTTCATCAGGTTTGGAATTTTTACTTAAAGAAAAAGCTTGAAAGCCTCCACTATCTGTTAAAAAAGATCCATTAAACTTACTAAAACCATGCAAGCCACCCATTTGTTTAATCACCTTAGATCCTGGTCTTAAATACAAATGATAAGTATTTGCTAAAATGATTTTTGCGTTTAAAATTTCACTCATATCAACAGCATCTAAACTTTTAATCGCAGCCAAAGTTCCAACTGGCATAAAGATGGGAGTTAAAATTTCACTATGTGTAGTTTTTATACGACAAGCTCTAGCATTTGCACTTTTATATTGAACTTCAAATTCCATTGATTTTCCTATATTTTTTGCATAATCATACCAAAGACTTGCTTATAAGTTTTTTTGAAAGAAAGCCTGTTTTTAACAGGCTTAAAAAATTAGTAGTTTTTTACAAATTCAACGATTTTTTCACAACCTTCAATGATATCTTTTTCATTAGTTGCATAAGAAAGTCTAAAATACCCTTCCATACCAAAACCTATGCCTGGCACCAAAGCTACTTTTTGCTCTTCTAGCAGTCTTTTACAAAATCTCATAGAATCACTATCAACTTCCTTGCAAGAGATAAATAAATAAAAAGCTCCTTGCGGAATTTGTTCTAATTTTAACTTATCGCTTTTAGCTAAAATTTCACACGCTAATTCTCTACGCTTTAAAAAGGCTTGTCTCATCATTTCAATATCACGATCTGCTTTTCCAAGCAAGGCTGGTAAAGCTGCATGCTGAATGATTGAGCAGATATTTGAAGTGCTTTGTCCTTGTAATTTTTTAACAGCATTATTAAACTCACTCATTTTGCTTGCCATATAACCAAAACGCCATCCTGGCATAGCACCGCATTTACTAAGACCGTTAATACTTACAGTTCTATTTAAAGCATCTTCGCTCACTTGTGCAAAAGCACAAAATTCTCCATCATAAACTAATTTTTCATAAATTTCATCACTTAAAACTACGATTTTAGTTCCCTCTAAAACCTTAGCTAAAGCAGTAATTTCTTCTTTAGAATATATAGCACCTGTAGGATTTGATGGGGAATTAAACATCAAAACCTTTGTTTTTGGAGTAATAGCTTGTTTTAATTGCTCAGGAGTGATTTTAAAGCCATTTTTTGCTTCACCTTCTATAAATACAGGAGTTGCGCCTGCAAATTTCACCATTTCAGGATAACTTACCCAATAAGGACTTGGTATGATAACCTCATCACCTTCTTCAACCAAACACTCAATTGCCATAAACAAAGAATGTTTAGCACCAACATTGGTAATGATTTCGCTTGCTTTATATTCTAAATTATTATCATTTTTAAATTTATATTGTATAGCCTCTATAACTTCTTTTATACCCACAACTGGCGTATAAGCTCCACAACCTTTTTCAATGGCTTCAATTGCTGCTTTTTTAATGATTTCTGGAGTATCAAAATCAGGTTCACCCGCTGAAAAACTAATAACTTTTTCACCATTTGCTTTTAAAGTTTTGGCTATATCAGTCATTACTAAAGTTAAGGATTCTCCTAAATTTTGAGATCTTTGACTTAGCATTTTTTATCCTTTATTTTTTGCTTTGATTTTTATTTGTGTTAATTGTTACAACTTGGAGCTTAAAAAAATCTACGAATAAAATTAAGAGTGTATATTTTTATAAATTTGTGTAGAAACTATACATTTTCTACACATAAAAATTTTACATTGTTTCTTTGAGTAATTATTCCAAAGCTTCTATATCGCTTTCATTATGATGGATAAAACGCTCATCTTTTTCTATAGTTTCAACCAAACGCCCTACTCTTTCCCATCTAACTTTTTTATTTTCATCCCATGAAAAATAAATAAACCAAGGTTGACCAACTATGTATTTATAATCTACACTCCCCCAAAATCTACTATCACTAGAGTGATCACGATTATCACCCATCATAAAATACTCATTTTCAGGCACTTTATAATAATAAGCATTAAAACCATAAATATTATTAGCACCTAATTCATCAAAAGAAGCAGGCTTCATAGCAAATTGACCTAAATTTAAATAGCGAAAAAACACACTTTCTATATCCACTCTAGAATCATAATGTATTCCTTTTTCTACAAAAGGTTCTTTTACAAAAAGCCTTCCGCCTATGATTTTTGTTTTATTAGGATAATAATCTTTCATATATTCATCACCCTCAACCATACGCACATATAAGGTTTTATTTGCAAAAACAACCTCATCTCCGCCCTTAGCCACACATCTTTTTACATAGTGGATTTTTGGCTCATGTGGATATCTAAATACTACAATATCTCCTCTTTTAGGACCCTCAGCACTTACTAAATGTCCATTTTTATTAAAATCAGGTAAAACAGGCACTTCTATCCAAGGAATATGCGGGGTTGGAATACCATAAGAAAATTTTTTTACAAATAAAAAATCCCCCACTAATAAAGTATTTTTCATAGAACCACTTGGTATGGTAAAAGCTTGTATAAAGAAAAATATAATCAATAAAACAACTATTAAAGTTCCTGTCCAAGATTGTGTGAATTTATAGATTTTTTTGAAAAAATTCATTTTTTAATCCTATTTTTAGCTGATTTTATAGTATTTTCTAAAAGCATTGCTATAGTCATAGGCCCTACCCCACCTGGCACAGGAGTGATATAACTAGCTTTTTTACTTACATTTTCAAAATCAACATCACCCACTATTTTCCCATCAACCCTATTAATCCCCACATCAACTACTACCACATCCTCTTTAACCATATCTTCTTTTAAAAGATTTGGACAACCTGCTGCTACGATGATAATATCAGCATTTTTTGTATAAGCTTTTAAATCTTTTGTATAAATATGACAAATACTCACACTAGCATTAGCATTTAATAAAAGTGTAGCCATGGGACGACCTACTATATTAGAAGCTCCTATTACAGCTACATCAGCACCTTGTAATTTTATATCATAATGCTCTAAAATTTTCATAACACCCAAAGGTGTACATGGCAAAAAACCACCTTTTAAATTTAAATTTAAATTCCCGACATTAAAAGGATGAAAACCATCTACATCTTTATTAAAATTAATACTTTCTAGGATGATATCTTTATTAATATGTGCTGGTAATGGAAGCTGAACTAAAATTCCATCAACACTATCATCATGATTTAAAGTATTAATCAAAGCCAAAAGTTCATTTTGAGTTGTGTTTACATCAAGCCTATAAACCAAAGACTTAATCCCACATTGCTCACAAGCCTTTGCTTTAGAGCCCACATAAGTAGCACTAGCAGGATCTTCACCTACTAAAATCACGGCCAAACAAGGCTCTATACTTTGGGTTTTAAGTTCTAATACTTCTTGTTTTAGATTATTTTTTATCTCATCACTTAGCTTTTTACCATCTAAAAGTGTCATTTCTTTCCTTAAATTTATAGCTTTCTTTAACTTAAAAAATTGTATCATAATAAAACTTCTTTTTTTGTTAAAGGTGATAAATGAAAATTATTTTATTTTTGTTTTTTATAGTTTATGGTATTTGGGCTGAAGATTTTATCTCACCTAAAGAATACCAAGAATCCCTTTACAAAAATCCAAGAGGCATAAGTTGTGCTAAATGTCATGGTGATGGAGGTCAACAAATACTAGGATATTATACTAAAAATGGAGAAAAAATTCCTTTTATAGTGCCAAGTATTAAAAACACTCCTTATACACGTTTTAGAGAAATTCTAAGTCAACCTCAAGAGGCAAAAAGCATTATGCCAACTTACTCATTAACAGAAGATGAGATGAAATCGCTTTATGATTATATTACTAACAACAAAAGGAGTAAAAAATGAAAAATAATAAAAAGGCCTTTGAAGAAGCTTGTGAATATATAGCAGGTGGGGTTGATTCTCCTGTGCGTGCTTTTGCAAGTGTAGGTAGTAATCCTTTATTTATCAAACAAGGAAAAGGTGCTTATATTAGCGATATAGAAGATAATACTTATATAGATTATGTACAAAGCTGGGGACCTTTGCTTTTTGGACATTGTGATGAGGATATTGAAAAAGCTTGTAAAAAAGCTTTAGAACATGGTTCAAGCTTTGGCGCACCAACCCTAGCTGAAACTAAATTAGCTAAATTTATCCTAAAAGATTGGCCGCATTTAGACAAAATACGCTTTGTAAGTAGTGGCACAGAAGCTACTATGAGTGCTATTCGTCTTGCAAGAGGATTTAGCAAAAAAGATAAAATCATCAAATTTGAAGGGTGTTATCATGGGCATTCTGATTCTTTACTAGTAAGTGCTGGAAGTGGTGCAGCTACTTTTAACACCCCAAGTTCTTTAGGTGTTTTAACCGATGTAGCTAAAAATACTCTAGTAGCTATTTATAATGACATTGATAGTGTTAAAAACTTAATCAATAACGATGATAATATAGCTTGTATCATTATAGAGCCAATTGCAGGAAACATGGGCTTAGTACCTGCTAAAATAGAATTTTTACAAGAGCTAAGAAAACTATGTGATGAGCATCAAATTCTTTTAATTTTTGATGAAGTTATGAGTGGTTTTAGAGCTTCATACCTAGGCTCTTTTGGAATTAATAATATAAAAGCTGATATAGTAACTTTTGGTAAGGTTATAGGCGGAGGTATGCCTGCGGCTGCTTTTGCTGCAAGAGCTGAAATTATGGATTTATTAAGTCCTTTGGGCGGGGTATATCAAGCAGGAACACTAAGTGGCAATCCTCTTGCTATGGCTGCAGGTTATGCGAGCTTAAAAAAAGCAAGAAATTATGAAGGTTTATATGAAAAATTAGAAAAACTAGGCAAAAGACTTACTCAAGGCTTTAAAGAAGCTGCAAATGATTGTAAAATTCCTTTGCAAGTTAATTGCGTTGGTTCTATGTTTGGATTTTTCTTTTGTGAAAACCCTGTTAATAATTATCAAGATGCTTTAAAATCAGATACTAAATTATTTGCTAAATTTCATGCACAAATGCTAAGCAAAGGCGTGTATTTGGCACCATCTCAATTTGAAACAGGTTTTATATGTGAATGTATGGATAAAAAAATCATTGATAAAACTATACAAGCAGCACAAGAAAGTTTTAAAACCCTATGAATAAAAGACAAAAAATCATTCGTAAAGGTATAGAAGCTGCAGATGGATTAAGCCTTGGTATATCCATGGTTGTAGCTGTTTTAATCGGGGTTGGTATAGGCTATTTTTTAAAAAATTTAACCGGTATATCTTGGCTTTTTTGGGTAGGAGTGTTTATAGGAGTAGCTGCGGCGATTTTAAATGTTTACAAAGCTTACAAAGCACAAGTAAAAAGCTATGAGGAATTTAAAGAAGAAAATCGCTATAAAGATTTAAAAAATGATCCTAAAGCCTAAAATTTTACTAAAACTCTTGCTAGGATTAAATTTACTTTTCTTAGCAGGAGTTTTTTTCTATAAAGGAATAAGCTTTGAATTATTCATCAGTTTTGAATTTGGATTTTTAGCTCAAAATTTGATCATTTTATTTTCTTTTTTAAATTACAAAAATTTTATTTATAAGGCTGCTAAAAATTATGATTTTACGCAAAGACCCTTGCAAATTTTTGCTAAAAAACAATATTCTTTGCCAAAAATTATAAAATTTATCCATATAGATGACGATTTAAAACCAAAATTTAAAAGTATTTTTAAAAACGCATTAGCTTTTTTTTCTTTGTTTAAAATTTTTGCTTATGTGTTTTTAATAGCAGGATTTTTATTTTTAGAGTTTCAAGGCTTAATGAGTATTTTTGCCTTGTTTTGTGCAATGTTTGTCACACCCATAGCGGTATTAATATATAATTTTTTAATAAGAAAATGTTGAGCTCAAAGAGAACGATTAGATCATTAACTGCATTGTTTTTTGGTATGATTTTTGTTTTTATAGGAAGTGCTTTAACGGTAAATTCTATAGCAATTATTTTAAAACATAACGATGTTAGTAATTTTTATATAGGGATAATAGGAAGTTGTTATTTTCTTGGTGCTATGGTAAGCACTATTAGTGCTCATAGGATAGTCTCTAAAGTAGGACATATAAGATCTTTTGGAATTTTTGCCATCATTTTTGGTATAGCCACTATGCTTCATAGTTTAAATTCTAATCTTTATTTTTGGATGGTTTTGAGATTTTTGCTTGGTTTTTGCTACTATGCACTTTTAATGGTCATAGAATCATGGCTTAATGAAAAAGCAAAAAATGCTATTCGCTCAAGAGTAATAGCCTTTTATGAAGTAGTATTTTATTCATCATCAGGCTTTGGAATTTTACTTATGTCATTTGACTTCCCAAGTAATACAGTATTTATTTTAAGCGCTAGTTTTATTATGTTTGCTTCTATTCCTTTATTTTTAATCCGTATTAAAGAGCCGGTTTTACCACAAAAAACCAAAATTTCCATCCCTAAAGTTTTTGACATAGTGCCTTTAGCTTTAGTGACAAGCTTTATAGCAGGTATGCTTTTAAATGGATTTTTCTCTATGGCTTCTTTATTTATACTCATACAAGGATTTGGCGCAAAAGAAGCTTCGATTTTTATATTTTGTACCATGTTAGGAGGATTTATATCTCAACTTTTCATCGGAACCCTTTCTGATAAAATTAGTCGTAAATTTGCTATTATTTTATGCGCTTTTACAGCTTTAAGTGCTATGCTTTGTATTTTATTATTAAGCTTTAATATTTATTTAAAATACTTTTTTGGCTTTTTACTAGGTATGGGAATGTGTTGTTTATATGCTCTTTCTTTAGCTAGAGCAAATGATATGCTTGATGATTCTAGCAAAAGAGTTGAGCTAGGTAGAGCCGTTCTTTTTACTTATTCTTTTGGTGCTTTATTTGCGCCTGCTGTGCTTGGAACTTTGATGTATTATTTTGAAGGCAATGGTTTTATGTATTTTTACATCGTTTTATTAACTGTTTTAATTGCCTTTGCTATAGATAAACCAAAATTTAAAAATCTAACCAAATTTAAAAGAAAACCAGGTAATATGGTAATGCTAGATGATAACTAATATTTCTAACAATCAAAATCAATTTGCAAAAAACGAAACAAGTAAAGACAACAAAAGCGAGAAATCAGACAAAAAAACCTCACTTAATGATGCTTTAAAAAATCCTTTATTTTCTAAAAATAATCCTGAAGTCAAATTACCTAAAGATTATGTAAGCAAAATCGATCAAAAATTACAAGAATTATTAAATAAACTTTTAGATCAAATCAAAACCAACAAAGATCCTGATTTAGCAGTATTAAAAAATCACAAAGATTTAAATTTTGCACCTAATTTTGCTAATGAAGTTAAAAAACTTCAAGCAGAGCTTTCTAAAAATCCTGAATTTGAAAAACTACTTAAAGTTTTAGAAGATCTAGTTAAACCCGCTAAAGATATCAACAATAAAAATCTTTCATCTTTGGTAAAAAATTCAGGTGTATTTTTAGAAGCAAAACTCAATCATTCTTTAAAAGAGCAAAATTTACCACAAAGCTTTTTTAATCTTTTAAACACCATAAAAGGAGCTACTAGTGAAAGTCTAAAACGCGATATAAGTAATTTAGATCTTAAAAATCTTGATACCACAAGTACCTTAAAAGAACTTATTCATATCTTACAAAATCACAAAAAAGATAATAAAATTTCTTTGGAAAATACAAACTACAAGACACTTTTTAAGCTATTTGATAAAATAGAAAATTTTAAAAACTATATCAATAAAAACCCAAACTCTATTAGCCAAGAAAAGCTACAAAATATTGCTAATAATTTCATTAAAAATCTTAATAAAAATTTAGCACTTATCAACAAAGAATTAGCCAAACCTGAAAATATAAAAATTCAAAATACACATATATTAAAAGAGCTTAGTCAAAGCATTAAAGATCTTATAACACTTTTAAAAGACATAAAAAATCATAAAAACAAAACTGAAATAACACAAGAAAATTTAAATAAAACTCCACATACTAAAGACATCAAAGAAGAGTTAAAAGAGGAAATAAAAACTCCGCAAAAAAACACAGAGGACAAAAAAGAAACTCAACAAAAACAAGAAAGCATGACAAAAGATAAAGAAATTCAAAACACAAAAGAAGAAAAAACGCCACAAAAAAATACTGAAGAACCAAGCAAAAATGATAACAAAAGTCAAAATTTACAAACAAATAATACTAAATTAGAAGATATATTTAAAAGCACTTCGGGCAAAATTTTACTAGAAGATATTTTCAAACAAAATGTAAGTAAAAATCTTAATTTTAGTCAAAATTTACAAGAAGAGCTTTTAAATAATCTAAACAAAGAACTAGGTTTAATAGGAAGAAAACTCAATGAGGTTTTAAAGGCTTTAGATCCTAAAAATTATGAAGCAAAAAATTCTTTAGATGATATAAAAAACATAGAAAAAAAATTAGAACTTTCTATAAAAGATCTTGGAAAAATTACTCCAAAAGATAGCACAGAAATTTCTTCAGAATTACAAAAAGATATCAAATCCACTCTTTTGCAAGTTTCTAATCTGGCTAAAAATTTAGACAATGAAAGCATACTAAATCAAGCAAATCGTCTTATAGCTCAACTTGAGTTTAATCAGCTTTTATCTTTAGCTAATAATAGCATTCATACTTTTTTACCTTTCTTTTGGGATGATTTAGAAAAATCTAATGTAGTTTTCAAACGCGGTAAAAAAGATAAATTTTATGCACAAATTAATCTTGAATTTGAAAAATTAGGAAAAATCAATGTATTTCTATCTCTAAGCAATGATAAATACATCGATATAAATATGATGATAGAAAATGCTAATTTTAGAAAAAAACTTTACGAAAGAGCACATGAGCTAAAAAAAGCCTTAGTTAAAGTAGGACTTCTAAGCTCTAATTTTTTCATCAGTGATATAGTTAAAAGCAAATTTCACAATCAAGAAGAATACAATGACTTTAATATGGGTTTTGATACAAGGGCTTAAAAATGGCTAAAAAAACAAAAAAAGCCGTTGCGCTAGGCTATAACAAAGAAGATCAAAATGCACCAAAAATTCTAGCTAATGCTAAGGGTGAAAACGCCGCTAAAATCATCTCTTTAGCTAAAGAAAATGGCATACCCATAAAAGAAGACAAAGACTTAGTAGAAGTTCTTAGTAAGCTTGATCTAGGCGATGAAATCCCACCTAATATGTATAAAGCAGTGGCTGAAATTTTTGCCTTTTTATATAAAGTTGCCAATGAAGATGAGACTAAGCAAAATCCGCAATCTTCTTAGAAAATTCAACTTGCTCATAAGCGTTTTTACTAAATTTTAAAAACCCTTTTTGGGCAATTAAAACTATAGTTGAACCTAGCTCAAAATTTCCAAGCCTTTGACCTTTTTTTGCAAAAAGCCCATCATAAGTATGAGTAAAATCAAAATTTGCGGCATTAGTTTGTATGCTAGCATCAAAGCTAAAATGCATTTTACCAACATTTAGCGCACCCACAAATACCATCCAAAGTATAAATTTTCCCTCCACTAAGCACTTTAAAACTACTCTTTCATTTTTAGTATAAAGGTTTATAATCTTAGCTAACTTTGCCTCACTCACGCTAAATAAAGCCCCACTCATATAAGTAGCACTTAAAATTTGCATATTACAAGGTGCGTGATAATGATGATAATCTTTTGGAGATAGATAAATATTTGCATAATCTATGCCATTTTCTAACTCTTCTTTGCTAGCTGAGTTTTTTAAAAGCTCTTCTATGCTATAACTTGAACCTTTAATGCTAAAGGCTAAATTTTCTTTTAAATCATTTTGAAAACTACTTCCAAGTTCTAAGATTTTACCATCACTTGGACTTACAAAGCCATCTTCTAATTCTCGCTCATTTAACAAAGTTCTTGTAAATAAAGCATTTAAGCTCTCATATTCTTCTAAAGGTTTAAATTCACTCATATTGATATTAAAAGCATTCACATAAGCTTTATTAATGTTTTTTTGTATGATTTTTGGAAATTTATATTTTGCTATGATTCCAAATATTTTTGAAGCACTATTACTAAATCCCACTCATTCTCCTTTTAATCTAATCAAAGCTATCTCACTAGGAGCTAAAAATCTCACAGCAGGCCCCCAAAATCCAGCCCCACTGCTTACATAAAGCAAACTATCTTTGCTTAATTTATAAAGCCCATACACAAAGCCTTGCTCTAAATATACTAACAAAGAAAAAGGGAAAATTTGTCCTGCGTGTGTATGTCCTGATAAAATCAAATCAAACCCACTCACATCATAAGTTTTTACATATTTTGGCTGATGCGTGATTAAAATATTAACTTTTTCTTGATTGATTTGAGTTTTAATTTTTTCTATATTGCTTTCTTTAAAACCCAAACGTTTAGCAGCCAAATCCAAAGTCCCACTTAAAGTAAAATCTCCAAAATCAATACTTTCATCTTCTAAAACTTTGAAATTTTTAAGCGTTTTAAGCTTTTTGCTTATTGCATTTATATCATTATAATACTCATGATTTCCATAAACAAAATAAGTACCATATTTTGATTTAAAATTTTCTAATAGATCAATATAAGACATACTAGCAATATCTGCATCGATTAAATCCCCAGCTATGATGATTATATCAACATTTAAAGCATTAACCTCATCAATTAAGGTTTTTAAAAAATCTTCACCTAAATTTTTCCCTAAATGCACATCAGAAAGCAAAGCTATGTTTAAATCTTCTTTTAAATTTTTAATTTTAATATCTACCTCATTAACCTTAGGTGTGCTGATAGCATTTACAAAGCCTTTAAACACCATACTAACACTAAGTATAATAAGCCAAGAATCAAAAATTAATTTCAAAAACTTTCTTCTTTGAAGGCTAAAAATTTGCTCTTTTTTATTTTCGTTAAAGAAAATCCAAGAACCAATTTCAAAAACCACTCCAAAAAGCAAGAAAAAGCAAGTAATAGTAGGAAAAATAGCTAAAATATAATAAAGCTTTTCATGCAAAAAATCCCCGCGCATATTTACAAAAAAGATTAATTCACATGCAAAAACCATTAAAACAAGAGCTAATACAAACTTCTTATAAGGTTTTAAAAAATCAACCTTACTTAAAAATCTTTTATAAATATACCAATTTGCCAAAGCAAAAAATAAAACTAATAAAGTAAAAAAAACAAACACTCTCATAGCGTAATTTTATTTAAGCAAAATTAATACTTTTTAAAGTAAAATCGCAAAAAAACATTTGGGAAAGAAATTTGGCTTTAATAGATTTAATCGATGCAAATAAGAAATTTAATACAAAAATAGTTTTAGAAAATGCAAATTTTAGTGCAAATTTAGGAGAAAAAATCGCCATTATAGGCAAAAATGGCGAAGGAAAATCAAGTTTTTTAAAAGCCCTTATGGGAACTTTAAAACTAGATAGCGGTAGAGTGATTAAACAAAATAACGTTAGCATAGGTATGCTAAGCCAACAAGTAAGCTTTGAAAGCACCTTAAGCGTGAGTGAGGCTATCAAAAAAGAACTTGAAGAAATTTATCAAGCCTTAAAAGAATTTGAAAACTATAATGAAAAACTAGCTCTTGATCCTGAAAATAAAGAATATTTAAAGAAAGTAGATGAATTAAGTTTATTTATAGATTCAAAAGATGCATGGAATTTAGACCAAAAAATACAAAGAATACTAGAAGAGTTTAAACTATTAGAGTATAAAGACAGAGCACTTTGCTCTTTAAGCGGAGGAGAGATAAGACGTGTAGGACTTTGCACGCTTTTGCTGAAAAATCCTGATATATTATTGCTTGATGAGCCAACTAATCATCTAGATGTATATATGAGTAGCTTTTTAGAAGAAAGATTGAAAGCTTCTAAAATGTGTGTTATTTTCATCTCTCATGATAGATATTTTATCGATGCAATAGCTCAAAAATGTGTAGAAATAGAAGCAGGAAAATTAAGCGTTTTTGAAGGCGGATACACACAATATCTAGAAAAAAAAGCAGCTATTTTAGCTTCCTTAGCTAAAAGTCATGAAACCTTACTTAAGCAATTAAAAAGTGAAGAAGAATGGTTAAGAAGAGGAGTTAAAGCTAGACTTAAACGTAATGAAGGGCGTAAAGAACGCATTTTTAAAATGCGTGAAGAAGCCAAGAAAAACCCAGGAGCTATCAAACGCTTACAACTTGAGATTAAAAGAGCAAGTAAAAATTTCAACCAAACCCAAAGTCAAAATCGTAAAAAAATGCTTTTTGAACTTAAAAATATCTCAAAATCTATCGCTAACAAGACACTTTTTAAGGACTTTAATGCACGAATTTTACAAGGTGAACGCATAGCCATAGTAGGTAAAAATGGCTGTGGGAAATCTACTTTTTTAAAGATTTTACTTGATCAAATTCCACTTGATAGCGGGGAAATTAAAAGAGGTGAAGTTAAGATAGGATATTTTGATCAAAGTAGGAGCTTACTCAATACCGATAAAAAACTTTTAGAAATTTTTTGCCCAAATGGTGGTGATCATATTCAAGTGCGTGGTAAAAATATGCATGTTTATGGGTATTTAAAACAATTTTTATTTCCAAAAGAATTTTTAGAACAAAGCGTGAGTGTGCTAAGCGGGGGCGAGAAAAACAGAGTTGCCCTAGCCTTGCTTTTTACTAAAGAATATGATGTATTAATCTTAGATGAACCAACAAATGATTTAGACATAGCTACGATTAATATCTTAGAAGAATACTTACTTTCTTTTGAAGGTGCGATTTTGCTTGTCTCGCATGATAGATATTTTGTTGATAAAATAGCAACTAAACTTTATGCTTTTGAAGATAATGCAAATATTAATATAGAAGTTCTTTCTTATAGTGAATATTTAGAAAATGAAAAAGAATACAAAGACTTTGAAGAATTTTCTAAAAGTTTAGAAACAAACACCACCGCAAGCGTAAAAACAAAAGAAAAATCGAGTAAAAAACTAAGCTATAAAGAAAATGAAATTTTAAACTCATATCCTGATAAAATTCATAAATTAGAAGAAGAAATCAAAGAAATAAAAAATGCTCTAAGTAATCCTACAATCTATCAAGAGCTAGGTATAAACACCCTTTATGAAAAGCTAAATTCCTTAGAAAGTAAACTTAGTATTTTAGAAGAAGCTTATTTTGAGGTTTTAGAAAAAAGTGAAAGTGCTGATTAACTTTATATATTTTAAATAAGATAAAATTACTCAAATTTATTTAAGGAAAAACTATGACTTTGATAACTATTTTATGTATTTATACGGCCTTTTTGGTTTTTATATCTTATATGCAAATTTCTTTTTTAAAAAAAGAAAGAGAAAAGCAAGCAATTATTTTAAATGAGCATGATTATAAAAATGCTGCAAATATCGCTATAGAAAATGAAAAATACAAAATCTTTTCTAATCTTTATAATCTGATAATTAATATTTCTTGGATTGGCTTTGGCTTTTTGTATTTAAAAGAAATTTTTATAAAAGAAAATTCTACCTTGGAAAATACTTTATTTTTACTTGCATTTTTATTTATTATTAGTATTTTAAATTTACCACTTAGTTATTATGAAAGCTTTGTAAAAGACAAAAAACACGGATTTTCAAATATGACTTTAGTACTTTTTATTAAAGATAGTATCAAATCTTTAGCCCTAATGCTTATTTTTGGCTTTTTAATTATCTATGCTTTAGTATTTTGCTTTGAATTTTTTAACACATACTGGTGGATCGTTGCTTTTGCTTTAAGCTTTATAATCATACTTATTATAAATCTCATCTACCCTACACTTATTGCACCTATGTTTAATAAAATGAAAAAACTCGAAGATGAAAATTTATTAGAAAAAATCACCAATTTAATGCAAAAATGTGGCTTTAGTGCAAATGGTGTTTATGTTATTGATGCAAGTAAAAGGGATAAAAGATTAAATGCTTATTTTGGCGGTTTATTTAAAAGCAAAAGAGTGGTGCTTTTTGATACACTTTTAAATGCTTTAAAAGAAAAAGAACTCATTGCTGTTTTAGGTCATGAGCTAGGACATTTTGTGCATAAAGATTTACTAAAAATGTTATTTTCTAGTGCTTTGATGCTTTTTGCTTTATTTTTTATCTTTGCACATTTACCAAGCTTTTTTTATATTGAAAGTCATTTAGATGGAGTAAATGCTGGAGTTTTTGCGCTTTTATTGATTTTTGGAAATATTTTTACTTTTATTATCTCCCCGCTACTTAATAAAATGAGTCAAAAAAATGAATTTAATGCTGACTTACATGGAGCAAAACTAAGTTCTAAAGAAGATATGAAAAATGCCCTCATAGCCTTAGCAAAAGAAAATAAAGCCTTTGTTAAAACAAGTAAAATTTATACCTTCTTTCATCTAAGCCATCCTTGTATTTACGATAGAATCAAAGCTTTGCAATGATTTCAATCAAACAGGCCTTAAAGCAAGCTTACGCAAAAGATCCTACTCACAAAGAATATATACTTTTTATTCTTTGTGAGCTTTTACAAAAAGATAAGGCTTGGATTTTTTTAAATCCTGAATTTCAAATCGATGAAAAAGTTTTTTTAGAATACGTAGATAAATTTTTAAATGGCGAGCCTTTTGAGTATTTATTTCAAAAAACACAGTTTTATGGTTTAGATTTTTTTATTGAAAAAGGGGTTTTAATACCGCGTTTTGATAGTGAAATATTACTTGAAAGATGCTTAGAAATTTTAGATCATAACTCTTTTAAAAATATACTTGAAATTGGCTTTGGGAGTGGAATTTTAAGCATCTCTCTAGCAAAATTAAAGCAAATTTTTATACAAGCTTGCGATATCAATCCAAAAGCATTGGAACTTGCTAAAAAAAATGCAGATTTTCATAATGTTTCAAATTTAATTGATTTTCAACTTTGTGATTTTAAAAATATGCAAGGAAATTTTGACTTTATTTTTTCTAATCCACCTTATATTAAAAATGACTATCCTTTAGATAAATGGGTGCAAAATGAACCGCATAATGCTTTATTTGGCGGGGATAAAGGTTGGGAAATTTTACACGAAATTATCCTTTTTGCCAAAAATCATAACACAAAAGTCTTAGCATGTGAATTTGGTTATGATCAAAAAGCAATTTTAAATAAAATTTTAGAAGAAAATGATTTTAAAGCTACTTTTTATCAAGATTATAATGGATTTGATAGAGCCTTTGTTGCGTGGAATTTAAAAAATTAGACTATAATTATCTTTTTATAGGAGAAAATAATGAAATCAATATATTTATTTTTACTAGCAAGTTTAATTGGGATTGAAATTAGCATAGGCGTACTTTTAGCTCCGACTATATTTTATCCTGCTAAATTCATAGGCGAAGGAGTTTTAACTCATTTTCAAAGTGGACTTTTAATGACACACATTTTTGTACAATTTGGTTATGTTTTACTAGGTGTGAGTGTTTTATCTGTTTTAATGGAAATTTTCTCATTTAAGGATAAAAATTTAACTTTTAAAATAAATTTTTCAAAATTCATGCTTTCTTTAATCATTTTGGCACTAAGTTTGCTTTTTGTATTTTACTTCACTGCTTATGTTTTAGAAGCACAAAGCTTAGGAGAAGAAGCAACTAAGACTCAAGAATTTATAAAAATTCATGGTGCAAGTGAAGTTGTGATGAAAATTATCATGTTATCACAAGTAATTTTATTTTTTTTAAATTTTAAAACAAAAAAAATGATATAATAAAATAAGTCTTTAAAAGGAGTCAAAGATGAAAATAGGCGATATAGGGACAACTCAACAAAACCATTACTTAAATCAAGCGCAAAAAAGCCAAGAAAAAGCTTTAGAAAATATAGCCGCAATGCGTGCTATAGATGGGAGCGATGGGGCAAATTTAGCCATAGCTGATTCTTTAAGAAGTCAGTATAGCACCATAGATCAAGGCATTTTAAATGCTTATGATTCAGTAGGTGTTTTGCAAATTGCAGACTCAGCGCTAAATAATATCTCAGCTACTGCAGATAGACTTAATGAGCTTTCTGTACGCTCAAATAGTGTTGCATTAAATGATAGACAAAAAAGCATGCTAAATGCTGAAGCAAATAAGCTCATCAGCTCGATCAATGATGCATTTTCAAACGCGACTTTTAATGGAAAAAATGTTTTCCAAAGTATGGATTTTGTTGTTGGATCTGGGGTTGAAAGTATCAATTTAAATCAACCAAGCACGGCAAACTTAAGCCTTGAAAACCAAGATGGAATTCGCGATTTTCAAGATCAAGTAGGTTCTTTACGCGCAGATATTGGTGCTGGGATTAATGCTATCCATTCTAATATCAACTCATCTTTGCAAACTAGCATTAACACTAAAGAAGCTGAAAGTAAATTGCAAAATAATGACTTAGCGCAAAATATCAATGATTTTAATGCAAATTACCTAAAAGAAAATGCATTTTTATTTGCAAATGCTCACTCAAATGTAATGCTACAAACTAAACTAGCAAGCCTACTTCAATAATAAAACTCCCAAATAAGGGAGTTTTTTAAGGAAAAATATGCAAGATAATGCTTTGTTAAAGCAAGTTTTAAAACATCCTTTATATGAAAAAATTCAAAAACTTAGTACAAAAGTTAAAAACTCAAATTATCTAATAAACGAAAGTTTTGATATTTTTTGTGATAAACGCTTAGATAATGAGATTAAAGACATTGCCTTAGAATTAAAACCTTGGCGCAAAGGACCTTTTAAAATCAATGATTTGTTCATAGATACAGAGTGGCAAAGTTTTATTAAATTTAACATATTAAAGCCTTATATGCAAGAAATCAAAGGCAAAGTGGTTGCAGATATTGGTTGTAATAATGGTTATTATATGTTTAAAATGCTTGAATTTAATCCTTCAAAACTCATAGGTTTTGATCCTTCTATTAAGTATTATTTGCAATTTTTACTTTTAAACTCTATTGCAAAAACTCCTATACAATATGAGCTTTTAGGCGTGGCTGATGTACCAAATTATGGCATAAAATTTGATGTAATTTTTTGTCTTGGCGTAATTTATCATCGCAGTGATCCTATAGCCATGCTAAAACAACTCAAGCAATCTTTAAATAAAGATGGTGTAGTCTTTTTAGATACTATGTACATAGAAGATGAAAGAGAAATTGCACTTATCCCTCAAAAAACTTATTCAAAAATATCAAATATTTTTTTTATTCCGTCGATATTGGGTTTAAGAAATTGGTGTTATAGAGCTGGATTTAGTGAATTTGAAGTTATAGCAACTAAACAAACTGATTTTGAAGAACAAAGAAAAACGCAATGGATTGATTCTTATTCTTTAGATCAATTTTTAGACGAAAATGACTCAAATTTAACTTGTGAAGGCTATGAAGCACCAAAAAGAGTTTATGTTAAATTAAAGGTGTAAAAATGGCAAGAACAGTAAGTGCTGTTACTATAGAAGAGCTAATAGACCCTGAAGAATTAAATCGCATTAAATCAGAACTTATCACTTGTCCAGGGATAAATAATGCTTTAGCAGGAAGCATTTCTCATATAGAAAAAAACTTTGCTAAAGGTATCTTAATCACAACCCATGATATGGCAGTAGATGAGCTAGGATTAGTACATAGTGGTTTTGTATTTAACGCGGCAAATTATATAGCTCAAGCTGCAATCAATAAAGAATTTAGCGTCTTAATAGGCTCAAGAAGCTTTTTTTATGCGCCTTTAAAAGTTGGAGATGTTTTAAATCTTGAAGCAAGTGCTCTATTTAGCGATGATTCAAGAAAAAGAGAGGTTAAAGTAGTTGGCTTTGTAAATGATATTAAAATTTTCGATGCATCTTTTCAAGTAATCACCACAGATGATCATATATTTAAATTAAAACAAAGTCAAAGCACAAGCTCTAGCAGTCAAAACCAACAAGAAACCTCCAAGCAAGATGCTACTCCAGAGGAATTAAATGCTGTTTTAAAAGGAATCGGGGGTTAAAGGTAAATCCACCCAATTCTTTGGGCATTCTTTATGGTAAGTCCCGCTTGCATCATAATATTCTTTACAATCATCATAAAAGCGGTTTGAAATTCCTCTTTCATTTACAAAACAACCACCAAAAAATAATGCTAAAAATCCAATGAAAAATATTTTTTTAAACATCTCTTTTCCTATTTTAATCTTATTTGTTTACGCCATTTGTAAGGCTCTATAGGATTTTCATCTACCCATAAACCTTTTTTATTTTCTTTGGCATAATTTTGCTCATTTACATATAAATCACTATAATGTTCATAAGCCCAAGCAAAACCATTTTTAACCATAACTTGATTGATATCTTTATCATTTAAATACACAATGGCTAAAATTCTACCATATTTATCCTCATCTTTTACATTCAAAACCACTTCTTTATTCAAGACAATTGCATTTAAAAATTGCGCAGCCATCTTTCCATAAGCTTGATCACTTTCAGGTGCATCTATACCAAAAAGTCTAATTTTAAGTTTTTCATCTTCAAATTTAGCCTCAATAGTATCCCCATCTACTACACGACTTACTTTAGCATTAATGTATGAGCCACTATCATAATTTAAAATATAAGCAAAAGCAAATAAAAAAAGTGCAATTAAAAATTTCTTTGGATCTTTTAGTAAAGTTATTAGTAGTTTAATTTGCTTTTGAGAAATTTTCATTTAAACCTCATCTATATAAAAATATGCCATAATTACAACAAAAAGGAGATTTTATGCAAGAAATTATACAAAATTTTAAACAAATTACTCAAATACCTCATTGTAGTTTCCATACTGAAGAATTAAAAAATTTTCTTATTGATTTTGCCAAAAGTCAAAATTGCCGAGTAAACGTTGATAAAGCAGGTAATATCCATGCATATAAAGGAAAACCTAAAATTTGTTTACAAAGTCATTATGATATGGTTTGCATGGGAGAGGCTCCTAATATACAAATGTATGAAGAAAATGGATATTTAAAGGCCAAAAACTCGAGCTTGGGTGCAGATAATGGCATAGGAGTATCATTAATGATGCAAGCTTTAAAAGACTTTGAAAATATTGAATGTCTTTTTACCAATGATGAGGAAGTTAGCCTTTGTGGAGCAAATAATCTTACACATGCTTTGATTTCAAACAAACTATTAAATTTAGATCATGAGAGTGATGATGAAGTTGTTATAGGTTGCGCTGGCGGTGTGGATATTTTTGCTAGTTTAAACTTAGAAATAGGCGAAAAAGAAGGTGAATGCTATGAAATAGAAGCAATTGATTTTAAAGGTGGGCATTCAGGGATTGATATTGTTAAAAATATTAAATCTTCTATTAAAGAAGCAAGTTATTTTATCACTCAAAACCAAGGTGAGCTTTGTGAGTTTAACGCAGGTGAGAGAATCAACTCTATACCAAAACATGCTAAAATCATAGCATTTTTTAAAAATCCCCCAAAAGAAAATAATCATTTTAAAGTGAATTATATAGGTAAAATCAAAAGGACATATTATAAAAATTCTCAAATCATTTTAAATCTTATCAATGCTTTTGCGCAAGGTGTTAGAACTTTTAATCATCAATTAAATTTAGTCCAAACAAGTATCAATCTTTCATTAGCTTATGAAAAAGAAGATAAATTTCATTTTGAACTTTTTGCAAGGTCGAATGATTTACAAGAGCTTAAAAATATAGAATTTGAAACCTTAACTTATTTTAAAATGCAAAATTGTGAAGTTGCAAGTGCAAATTTTTATCCGCCTTGGACCAACAAAGATACTAATTTTGGAGAAGAAATTCTAAGTTATTTCAAAAAAGAAAATCCAAACGCCAAGCTTTATACTATACATGCTGGTTTAGAATGTGGTATTATAAGTGAAAAACAACCACTAGAATGTTGCTCCATAGGCCCAAATATCCATAGCCCTCACTCAACAGATGAAAAATGTGAAATAGCTTCTATTGAAAAAATCAGCAAAATTCTTTTTGCTGTCTTAAAAAATTACCAATAAGCAAAAAACCAATATTTTGACAAACAAATTCAAAATATTGGTAAATATTTATTTAAATAAGAAAAAATTTTATTTACTATTAATAAAACTTACACTATACTCTCGCATATTTTAAAAACAAGGAGAGAGTATGGAAATGCTAACTAGCCTTAGCGAAGGCACTCAATTTAGTATCCAACTAGCCGTAGTTCTCATTTGTCTTTTTTATGGGGCAAAAAAAGGTGGTATCGCTCTAGGTTTGTTAGGCGGTATAGGTTTATTAGTTTTAAGTTTTGGTTTTGCTGTAGCACCTGGAAAACCTTCTATTGATGTTATGCTTACCATCTTAGCTGTTGTTGTTGCTAGTGCAACTTTACAAGCTAGTGGTGGTTTAGATGTAATGTTGCAAATTGCAGAAAGAGTTTTAAGAAAAAATCCTAAATTTTTAACCATCTTAGCTCCTTTTGTAACTTGCTTTCTGACCATGCTTTGTGGAACCGGACATGTTGTTTATACTATGATGCCTATTATTTATGACATTGCTATTAAAAATGGCATTCGTCCAGAAAGACCAATGGCTGCTTCTAGCATTTCTTCTCAACTTGGAGTTATAGCAAGTCCTGTTTCAGTTGCTGTTGTAAGTTTAACTGCATTACTTTTAAATCCAGAAATTAATAAACATCCTTTAGCAGGATTTGATGGCTATGTAGATTTACTTGCTATTACTATACCTTCTACTTTAGTGGGCGTTTTAGCTATAGGAATTTTTTCTTGGTTTAGAGGAAAAGATCTTGATAAAGATGAAGAATTTCAAGCTAGAATTAAAGATCCAGAACAAAGAGAATACATCTATGGTGATAGCAAAACTCTTCTTGGACAAAAACTTCCAACTATTCAATGGGTAGCTATGTGGATTTTCTTAGGTGCTATTGCAATAGTGGCTATACTTGGAGCCTTCCCAGAACTTAGACCACAATTTACCTCAAAAGGCGTTACTAAACCTATGAATATGGTTGCAGTAATTCAAATGTTTATGCTTTTAGCAGGTGCAGCACTTATCATCTTTACTAAGCTTGATGCAAGCAAAATTGCAAAAAATGAAATTTTTAAATCAGGTATGATAGCTTTAGTAGCTGTTTTTGGAATTTCTTGGATGGCAGATACTATGTTTGCAGTACACACTCCTATGATGAAAGAATCTTTAGGAAATATTGTTATAGAACACCCTTGGACTTATGCAGTTATGCTTTTATTAATTTCTAAATTTGTTAATTCTCAAGCAGCAGCAATTGCAGCTTTTGTGCCACTTGCATTAGGAATTGGTGTTGAACCAGGTATTATCATTGCTTTTGCAGCAGCTTGCTATGGATATTATATTTTACCAACCTATCCAAGCGATCTTGCAACTATACAATTTGATAGATCAGGTACTACAAAAATAGGTAAATTCGTCATCAATCACAGCTTTATCTTACCAGGTTTAATTGGTGTAATTGTTTCTTGTATAGTGGGTTATTTCTTAGCTTTAGGTGCAGGATATTTATAAAATCAAAGGGCTTGTTTTAAAGCCCTTTTTTATTTAAATGCTTTTTCTAAATCAATAGGCATAGCCTGATAACCAGTACTTGCTCCACTAAAGCGAATTTGTACTGAAGGTTCTTTAGCTCCCCATTTAAACTCATCTATTTCAGGTTTTGGTTCTCCTATAGCAACACCCTTGCTTAAATCAAAAGCCATACCAGCACTAGCACTATAAACCATAATAGAATTTTTATCTTTATAATACTCAACTAAAGAAGTAATAGGCGAAAACCATTTATTACCTCTTTGTTTGCCATATTCCCAAATTTGCTCTACGGTTTTATTTTTTTGATCTATTTTATATACAACCGCTCTTGAATATTTCATCAAAGCAAAAACAGGTTGTGTTATAGCTCTTGCATCGCCATTATCAAAAGCTGTAATGTAAATATATCTTTTATTAGATTTTTCATCTATTCTAAAAGCAGTGTGCTGTGTCCATGTAAAATCAAAGCCACCTTCCTTATTTTTATAACCAGGACATTTGCTATAATCATCTTCACAAATTATATTTTTGCCATTTTTATCAATGGGTTGCAAAAGTGCTTTTTTATACTTTTCTCCCCAGCCCTTATGCGCTCCTAATATCCATTTTACTTTTTTATCACGGCCGATTTTTATAATAGCGCTTTGATGACGACTTGAAATGATAATGCTATCATCACTTGGATCATAATCTACACTATTTACATGAGCCCAGTTACGCCCTACTCCAGTGCCTGCTATATCCCCAAAAATTTCACTTGTATCCATTTTAGCTAATTCTTCATTGCTTAGAGTTTTACCCGCTTTTGAAACATCTACATTTAAACAAACTGCACCTTGATCTAAAACTTTGATAATATTAGCTCTATATGGATCTAAAATTTCAAAAAGCCTCCACTCATCTACCACATTGCCATTTTTATCAACTTCTACTATCACATCACGCACTGAGCGCACATTTTTGCCATCAGGACGCTTAACATTAGCCAAAGCCGCCCTTAAAAGATAATTATCATTTGGCATTTGGCTCATAGAATGAGAAAAATCTATATAAGAAGAAGGTAAAAGGCGGTTAAAAATTTCTCTACCCATTAAATCATATTTTACATATCTTTGACCAAACCCAAAGCTTAATGCCCCATCTGAATTTTGTCTAAAGCCCATCATAATACCACGATTATAAATATTATTTTTATCCATTAGTTTATCATTATCTAAATACCAACGAATTTCACCCTTTGTATCGACAATGAAGGCATTGGAAGCCTCATCCCATTCTAAAGCACCACCACTTGGGTTATTCCATATAGCTTGAGAGCTTTTTGCGCTGTATTTTCCTGGAGTATTATTTACTAGATATAATCTATCTTCAAATTCTTTATCTACTTTAATCACTTCCACTTTTTCAAAAGGTACACCTCTTTGCATAAGACTTCCACTTGGCTCTATATTTACCCCACCTGTTGCTATTTTATATACCTCATCTATTACTTTTTCACTTTTTCCAAAAGCACTTTTAGTATAGCTTACTTTTACTGTGTTTAAATACGATGGATAAAGTCCAAAAATAGGAATTCCTCCATAAGTTTTGATTTTACTAGGGCTAACCTTATAAGATATAGTTTGCCCATTTGGTTTTGGAACTATAGTTACGCTTACATCGCTTAGTTTATACCCTCCATCCATAATCACAGCACTAAGCGGGGATAAACCATAAGGATTGAGCTTTATAGCTCCAATTTTTCCTTGCACCTGATAATCTATCTTAGCCCCACTTGCTCCACCTACAGCTAAAGCTAAATTTGGCGCTAAAACCACGCTAGCTAGCAAGCTTAAGCTGATGATTTTTTTAATTTTCATGCTTATCCTTTATAAGATCAATAACACCTTTAAAATAAAGGTATTATTTAACTGAAAGTTCTTTAACTATACGGATTAGTTCTTCTAAAGAAGTAATGTATTCAGGATTGATTTGATATTTACCATTTACTACAAAAGCAGGTGTGCCGTAATTTCTTGAAATTTCATTAGCCACACCATAAGCAGCTAAAAGCTCTTTGGCTTCTTTAGTTTGTAAAAATTTTTGCAATTCTTCTTTGCTAGCACCGATAACATTTAAACCTATCTTATAAAACAAATCAAGATTATTTAAATTTAACTTTTGCTCAAAATGACTTATAAAATACACATCAGCAAGCTTATAGGTAAGACTTTTTTCGCTAGTAACATCCAAACCTAAGGATTTTTCTTTAAAAGAAGCTAAAGCAAACATCTCATTTAAAGCCCCACCATACTCACTCATAGAACTTACCGAAAAAAGATCATATTTTAAATTTGGCAAAACCTCTTTAACCTTTGCTAAAGTATGAAATTGATGATGAGTGTAGCAATGAATACAACGATAAGAAAATACCTCTATTAGAGAATTTTGCGCATTTGGGATAGGTGTTTTTAAAATAATATACTCTTTACCCTCACTTAACGCATTTGCATTTATAGCAAAACTGAGCGTACAACAAACAATCAAAAAAATATTTTTTAAATTCAATTTTAACTCCTATATCATGATATTGCAATATAATTATATTGCAATATCATAAACATCAGGATTCAACCACACCTCCAGCATCTTTTCTTGATTGCTCACTAGATTGAACCATAATTCCTTTTGTATATTTCAACAGTTCCTCCCATTCTTTCTTTTGTAGTAAGATGCCTTTTTGAACACTCTCTTCGTAATTTTTTTCAATAATATCATGAGAAATACTTACATTCTCATCATTTCTGATTAAAGGATTTTTAGAAATTTCAATATAAAGCGCTCTTTCATCTAAATCACAAGGTATATTTTTCATTAAAATACCTGGAAAATCTTCATTATTTTTTATAAAGTATTCCACATACTGAGATTGCTTTATGTCATACCAATAAGCTTTAACATATAAATTTTTATTTGATAATCTTTTTAACTGAGAATACACAAAACACCTATTATAACATTTTGTAATTTTTATATTTAAAGAATTATATTGATTTAAAAAATCAAGCGCATACGCAATAATAATTTGAATATGACATAATATGCTATGATGATTAAGATCAACACTTAAATACTCATTTGTAATATTTAATGTTATATCTAAATTGTCGCTTTTTAAATAAGGCACAGCTTTAAGAAAATTTGACAATCCATTTAATCCAGCCATTTGCATGTCAATAACCATAGATGCAATTAAATCAGCTTCTCCAAGATTTAATTTTAATCCATTATAAGCTTTAATACAAGCAGCTTTAAGTTCGTTTTTGGAAACATAAACATTATTATTAGATAAATCACAAACACTATGCTTATTTTTTGGCAATAATGGAAACATCCACTCATTAGCATGAATTTCATCCATTAAAGGTGCATTCTGAAACAGTGTCACTTGAACCCATCTATCTGATCTTGGATCATACTTTGTTGCACCAAACATAGACAATTTAGCTCTTAAAAGATGCATAGGCAAAAAGTCTTTTGCTAAAACATTAGCCCTTATATCACCCATTACACAATTTCCCATAGTCCAAACTCTTCTAGCTATAGATGTAAAACAAGGGTTTTCTAATAAAAATTTACTTATATGTAAATAATCATCCTGATTTTTTAAAGCATTGTAAAATTTAACCACTTGCCTAGCAATATCTAAAGGTTGTTCTAGTTCATCTCCATTATCAATACCTCTTACTCCAAGCCTAGGCTCTTCTTTTTCTTCAGATATATACCAAAACCAATAATTATTTTCAGGATTTTCAAAATTAATACCTAAAGCCCAATCATATTTTTTCTCTATTACATTTTTAATTTCAGAAATTTTAACACCAGTAAGTTCTAATGGAGTTTCATCGATTGTCATCATTTTATCGTGTATATCAACTAATTCAGGATACAGTTCTAATAAACACGAAAGTACGATTTCTTGTGCTTCCAAAGAATATTTTTTTGTATATTCTACAAATTCCTCAATAACCATAGAAGCATTTATTTTTGTTTTTATTTCTTTTACTATATAAGAAAGCTCACTTGAAGCTATTTTGTTTAAATTATCTTGCCTTGAATCTATTGTTGTTATTTCTTTAAGATGCAAACTTGCTCTTTTTAAATAATCAATCAATTCTTTAGCCTTACTCATATCAAGCTTTTGTTGCATAACTTTTGACAACGCTAATTCTCTTTGATAAAGCCAATTATCAACAACTTTTGGGTGTTTAATCAAATAAGGAGCCATACCAAGTCCAGTAGCATTTCCCACACCTAAATATCTTTGAATATCTCTATCAAGTTCTACAGCTTTATCTCCACCACGCTGTTTGGCTATATAATTTACCCAATCTAAACTAAATTGCCTTACAATATAAACAGCGCACATTTCAGCAGAAAATGACTGAGAAAAATCTCCATTTTTTTGCAGATTATCAAAATCAGAAATTCCAAATTTTCCACTTCCATATACAGCTGTGGTTCTTAATATATAACCAACTTTAGCTAGTTCATCTAAATCAGGTTGTTTTCCATTAGCTAAAGAATTAACAATATATTCAAAAATTCTTACACTTTTATTAGCCCTTGCTAAAACAAAAGCATTGTTAAAATTTCTACCAGCTTCTTGCAGTGGAACATTTTCTTTTAAAACAGTCAATAATCCACTATCAATTTCTCCATTTACAAAAGTAAAAGTGACATCCCACTTATTTGCTATAACTCTATCATTTCTTTCTTCATCTTTTATATAATTAGCAAATATAACAAGATGATATATTCCATGAGGTGTTCTAACTTGATATATTACATCACCAAATCCTTTATCATCTAAATCCCATAAAATATTTTTTAATACCCATTTTTCTTGAGCAATTTTCCTCATCAAAGTTCTAGTAAAACTAAGTCTAGATGAGTGCATAGAGCCTAGTCTTTCTAAAGACATGACTTCTTGTGGACTTCTTAATTTCATATCATTTTTCATTTTGTCTCCTTTTTTTGTATTAACGTAAATTTTGCTCATCTGCCATTTTAATTGCAATCTGTATAGAGTTCCATAAGGTTGGTAATAATATAAATGAAACAGGCACAGCAGTAATTACTATAAATGATTGTAAAGCCGAAATTCCCCCCTGTCCGATAGATATTAAAATAATTGCCAATACCCCCATTAAAATTCCCCAAAAAGCTCTAAGAAGCTTACTAGGTTCAGTGTTCCCACTAACAATAACACTCATAGTATAAGTCATAGAATCACCAGTTGTAATAATAAAAATAGCTGCTAATATCAAAAATAATGCTGAAATAAATGTTGACAATGGCAATGACTGTGTTATTGCTATTAACGCAGCAGGTATATTAAAACCTTTAAAAGCAGAGCTTATGCTGCCTGGATTTTCTATTTCAAAATACAATCCTGTTCCACCAACAATAGTAAACCAAAACATTGTAATAATTGGTGCGCAAATACTTACAGCTATAATAAGCTCTCTTAAAGTCCTACCTCTTGAAATTCTAGCAATAAAGATAGCCAATACTGGACCATATCCTAAAAACCACCCCCAAAAAAACAAAGTCCAAGATGCAAGCCAAACAGTATCTTCTCTATAAGTAGCCATAGGTATAAAATTTTGTATCAAAGTTCCAACACCTTGAACATAAACATCCAAAATAAATTTTGTAGGACCAAAAATAAAAATAAAAAACATCAAACCTACAGCTAAAATAACATTCCATTTACTAAGAATTTGAATGCCTTTTGCTAAACCTCTAAGTGAAGATATAGTATAAACTAAAATAGCCAAAATAATAATACTCATTTGAGTGATTATATTATCTGGTATTTGAAAAATCATATTTAGTGCATAAGAAATTTGTAAACCTAAAAATCCTATAGGTCCTATAGTACCAGCAGCAACAGCCACAATACAAAAAGCATCTATTAAAGAACCAATCCATCCGTGTATAACTTTATCACCAAAAATAGGATAAAGAATAGTTCTAGGTCTTAAAGGAAGGCCTTTTTCATAGTGTAAATACATTAGCACTATTGTGGTAATAGTTCCAGAAACAGCCCAAGATAAAAAACTCCAATGCATGTAAGATTGCGCTAGAGCTTCTGTGATTTTTTGAAAAATATTACTAGTATTTCCAAATACAGGAGATGGAGAAACAAAATGAGCTATAGGCTCTCCAGCAGCCCAAAAAACACCTCCGCCTGCAAGTAAAGTACACATAATAATAGATATCCATTGAAATGTACTCATTTCAGGATTTTTAATATTACCCAAAACTACGCCGCCTGTTCTTCCCCAACTAAGCCCGATCCCAATAATAAAAGTCAAAAGTAGTAAAATTTGCCAATAAGCACCAAAGTATTTTGCTGAGACATTAAAACCAAACTCAACGATCGCACTAAGTAACTTTGAATCAATTAAAGCTATTACAACAAATATCATCAAAAATCCACTACTACAAATTAAAGTCAACTTATCAATACGAGTATTGTTTTTAGGAGCACTGTTTAACATTTTAACTCCTTAGCAAGTTTGAGCTTTTAAGCCATCTTGTAAAAAATGAAGCCAATTAAGACCCATGATTTTTTTTACATCATTCTCAGAAAACCCATAATTAGTCAATCCTTTATAAATATTATATAAGCCACTAGTATCATTAAACCAAGACACATTTTTAGGCCATGTGGAATTAGTAGCACTACCTTCGCCATAATCTTTTATCTTAGACCATCTACCATTGCGCATCCATTCTAATACATCTAATGGTTGATTTAAACATAAATCACTTCCTATACCTATATGATCAACCCCTATCATATCTGCCAAATCAGCACTCATTTTACAAAAATCATCCAATGCACAATCACTTCCATTTGGCAAATGAAAAGGATATAAAGACAAACCTATCAAACCTTTTCTCTTAGCTAAAGCTTTTATCACCTCATCGCTTTTATTTCGCAATCCATTGTGCGCAAATTTAGGATTAGCATGAGATATACATATAGGGCGAGACGATATGTCAATAGCTTCCAATGTTGATCTATCACTACTATGAGACATATCAACAATCATACCAACCCTATTCATTTCTTCAATCGCTTGTTTGCCAAAGCGAGTGATACCACTGTCGTTTTTTTCATAACAACCAGTAGCCAATAAGCTTTGATTATTATAAGTTAGCTGCATAATCAACAAACCAAGCTGTCTCATAACAGATATTAACCCTATTTCATCATCAATCAAAGAACAATTTTGCGCTCCAAAAAAAATCCCTACCTTATTTTGAGCTTTTGCTTTTAAAATATCTTCGCTTGAAAAAACAGGCAATATATATTCGTTAAATTCTTCAAAAAATCTATGCCACTGGGCAAATCTAGTGAGTGTTTCTCTAGCATTTTCATGATATACTAAAGTAACATGCACAGCACTAACACCACTTGATTTTAAAAATTTAAAATATTCTTTATCCCATTTGCAATATTGCAAACCATCTATAATGATATCTTTCCCAAACATAACCACCTCCTTTTTGTAAACAACATTTAATAAGCTTTTACATAAGTTGTTTTTACAACTGTGTAAAATTCCTTCGCATAAGAACCTTGCTCTCTTGGACCAAAGCTAGATTCTTTTCTGCCTCCAAAAGGCACATGATAATCTGTTCCAGCTGTAGGAAGATTAATCATAACACAACCACTTTTTGCTTCTTTTTTAAATATGTTTGCATTTTTTAAACTTGATGTTACAATCCCTGAAGTCAATCCAAAACGAGTACCATTATTAAGCGCAACAGCTTCTTGTAAATCTTTTGCTTTAATCACACATGCTAATGGAGCAAAAATTTCTTCCTGATTAATATCCCAATCATTTTTAGTATTAATAAATAAAGTAGGAGACATATAGTAACCATTTTTATCAAGTGATAATTTTTCACCACCAAATACCAATTCCGCTCCAAGATCTTTAGCTCTTTGAACCCATTTGAAATTAGATTCAAATTGTTTATTATCGGCTACTGGTCCCATAAAAATTCCATCATCTAAGCAATGGCCAACCTTTAATGTTTTCATTCTAGAAACCATTTTCTCAACAAAAGTATCGTGAATACTTTCCATAACAATCAAACGAGAACTTGCTGTGCATTTTTGACCAGTACCCGAAAAAGCTCCTGCAATAGCACACTCAACAGCAAGATCAAGATCTGCATCATCCATAATAACTAAGGCATTTTTACTACCCATTTCTAATTGACATTTAACAAAATTTGCAGCCGTAGCACGTGCTATTTTTCTACCAACATCAACAGATCCAGTAAAAGAAAGTGCGTTGATATTTCTAGAATTAATAATAGTCTCACCAACTTCCCCACCACTACCTAAAACTAAATTAAATACACCACTTGGCAATCCATGCTCATGAATAATCTCAGCCAAAGCTACAGCAGAAGCTGGAGTGGTATTAGCTGGCTTCCATACTATACTATTACCAAAACAAAGAGCAGGAGCTATTTTCCAAGAAGCTGTTGCGATAGGGAAATTCCAAGGAGAAATAATACCAACAACACCAACAGCTTCTCTTGTAATCTCAACATCAACACCACTTCTTACAGATGCTGCATTTTCCCCAATTTGCCTTAATACTTCAGCTGCATAATATTGAAAAAATTGACCTGATCTAAACGCTTCTCCTTTTCCTTCTATTTTTGTTTTTCCTTCTTCTAAGGATATAATTTTTCCAATCTCATCGCTTCTATTCATTAAAGATTCACCGATTTTATAAAGCAATTTTGCCTTTTCTTCTAAAGGAGTTTTTTCCCAAGAAACTTGAGCCTCTTTAGCAGCATCAATAGCTAGCTCTACTTGTTTTTTATCAGCCTGTGCTACATCCCCTAGATCATTATCAATATCAGATGGATTAATATTTTTTATAGTATTAACACCCTCTACCCATTGACCATTAATATATAAACCCTTAGTACAATCTAACATTTTATCTCCTTTATAATTTTAATTATGAGTTTGCGCATAAACTACAAATTCAACCAGCATTTCTTCTCTAGCCAAACCAGAAACAATAAATGCAGCTCTATTTGGATAAACTGTATTGAAATAGTTTGAATATACCGAATTTACAAATTTTAAATCTTCTCTTTTTGTAACATAAATTAAAATCTGTAACACATCATCTAATTTAGAACCAGCACATTCTAAAGTATGAATAAGATTTGAAAAAACTTGCTTGGTTTGCGCTTCTATACCACCAGTAACAACCTCTCCATTTTTATCAATAGGAATTTGTGCTGTATATAAAATATTATTTGATACAACCGCCCATTCTAATGGAGATTTTGAGGGGAATAATTTTGTTTTAACCGCTATTTTACTTGACATACAACTCCTTTTTGTATTGTTATATTTTCAAGTCTATAGGAAAAAAACTTAATAAATACTTAATGCCGACAATAAATATATTATATATTTTCTTACCTTGAAAAAACATGTAAATATGTGAATATTGGTAAATATATTTAAAAGATATCCCTATGATTAAAACATCAAATAAGTTAGTAAGGTAGTTTTAGTTGTAAAATTGAATATATACTTATTTATATGATTATATCAAATCAAATATTGTTTAACAAAATTCTCAAAATAATCAATAATGTCATCAACATATTCCAAAGCTTTTTCTGTGTTTTTTTGATACACAGCTTTTAATATATTCTTGTGTTTTTCTTTTACAATATCATGTTGACTATTTTGAGCATAGCGATACCAAAATCTCCTTGAAATCCCTTGCACGTTTCTCAATTCTTCGTAAATAAAATAATTTTTAGAAGCTTTAGCTAATACATCTTGTCTTTTATCAAGCCATGATAAAAAATTTATTTCATCATAATTTTCAATTTCATTTAAAAGTTCATTTATAGCTTTTTTATCATCCTCAGTAAGTCTTTTTATAGCACATTCTATACAAAGTTTCAAAATAACTCTTCTTACTTCCAAAAGTTGCATTTGTAAAGAAGCATTCATTTGTGGAACCATTATTCCTGCTTTTGATATATTCACCAAATAACGTTTTGAAAGCAACAATAATGCTTCTCTTACAGGCGTACGTCCAACATCAAGCATATTTGCTATGCCCTGTTCTGTCAAAATACTACCAGGTTCTATTTCACAAAAAACTATTCTTCTTTCTAATTCATCATATACTTGTTCGGCTAAAGTTTTATTTTTCACTTTTTTCATGTAATTTCCAAATATAAAATAAAAATTATAGAATAATATCTAATTATTAATGTATTTAAGACAGAATATTAATGATTAAAATTCATATTTGATATTCAATTTACTTTAAATATAATGTATTATAAAAAACAAAAAAAAGGATTTTAAATGCAAATACGAATTTATTATGAAGATACCGATGCAGGTGGAGTGGTATATCATAGCAACTACTTAAAATTTTGCGAAAGAGCAAGAAGTGAGATATTTTTTCAAAAAAATGCAAAAATTTTTGACAAAAGCACAGGACATTTCCTACTTACTAAAGCAAATTGTAACTTTTTAAAACCAGCCAAACTTGGAGATCTTATAGAAGTAAAAACATTTATCGCAAAACTTAAAAAAGCCTCAGTTTGTATAAAACAAGAGATTTACAAAGATAGCACCAAGCTTTTTGAGGCTGATTTTACCCTAGCTTTTTTAAAAAATGAAAAAGTAGCCCCTATAGATGAGGCTATAGCTAAGATTTTTACTGATTTTGCAAAGGAGTAAAACCTAAGCCTTGCGAGCGAATGATTTTAACCTTATAGTCAAATTGATTATCATTTAAACTCTCATCGAAAATTCTTTGAGAGTCTTTATCTAAAAACTGCGTATAAAAATAATCAAGCCCCACGCTAGTTGCATACGCTATCCAGTTGTAATTAATATTTTGCGAAAAAAGCTCATTAAGATAGCTTAGAGTTTGATCCTCATTAGAAATGGAATTTGCTAGTAAAAGTTTTTTTCTATCATTAATTTGCGTTAGGCTTAGCAAAATAGGATTATAATTAATCTGAGTTGATAATAGCACAAAAGGTTCTATATCATAAGTTCTTATTTGCGAGCTTATAAGCGCTGTTTTAATCAAAGAAGTATTTAAGATAATACTAGAATCTTGAAAACTTCTATTTTGATTTAAAATACTTCTAAAATCAAATTTAGAACTATTAATAGTATAAATTTTTTCACTACCATTACCTGTGTTTAAAACATTCTCATCTAAGCGATTTGCCAAAGGTGTTCCATCTGAAAAAATAATATTTTTACCATTTGAATATTCTAAAAGTTTTTGAATTTGTTTTTGATAGTCTATACTTCCAAAATACACATTTTCATTTTGCGTATCAAAATTTCTTTTATGTGCAGTAGGAATAAAAACTTTTACATTTAAATCAAGGCTTTCTTTTAATAAATTTTTCACACCTTTATCTGTAAAACCTGCGATGATGTAATTAAATTTCTCATCTTGAGCTTGCTTAAAAGCTTTAGTTATCTTGTTCTCATCTTCTGTGCCTATTAAAAACACCTTTACTTTTATTTGCGCTCTTTGTCTTAATAAATACGCTATGCTTGAGTTTATAATAGTATTAGAATAACTTTTAATCGTTTGCTCAGGTATAATAATAGCTAATTTTACACTAGCATTTTTTTGAATTCTTTTTTCAAAATCTATGATGGAATTTAAAAGTTTAGTATAGATATTAACCAAAAGTTCATTTGCATTATCATTGTTAAATCTTGATAAGAAATTGAAATAAAGTCCTGTTTCTAACAAAGTAAATAAACAATCATTATCACAATTTTGAAATTCTAAATTAGGATAAAAAGACTCACTAGGTTCTATGGGCGATGGTTTTTGCTCTTTCGCAAAAGCACTTAAAGTTAAAACAAAACTCATCATCAAACAAACTAAACTTTTTCTCATAAATAACCTTTTATTTTTTTAATATCTTCTATAAATTCAGCATAAAAGCTAGGATTTTTACTCAAAAAATTCAAATCATAACTTGGCAAAAGCAAAGCATTATTAAAACGCATACATTGCCCTTTGTATTTTTGAAAGTTCTCAAAACCCAAACTTACAAAAGCTTCTTGACCAAGACATAAAATAATCTTTGCTTTTACAAAATCAAGCTCGTTATAAAAATACGGCAAGCATAATTTTAGTGCTTGATCATCTATTTTAAAATTACTAAAACATTTAAACATATAAGAAAAATATATCTCATCTTCTTTTAAATTTAAAAGCTCTTTGCATAATCTTAAAAACTCTTGTTTGTTTTTAGAAGCAAAAAACTTTCCACTTTCGTTTTCTTCTTTATCAATAAAAGCTTGATAAATCAGAATTTTAGCATTTTTGGCTTCTTTTTCTATTAAACTATACTTTCTTAATTTAGAAAAATGACAAAGATTGCAAGTTTTTACTCTTTCGTTTAATTCTTTAAAACTTAAGTTAAAATGTCTAATTTGCTTTTGTTCATCAAAGTATTCATAACCAAAAGCTTTTAGATAATACAAACTGCGTTTATTCATCACATCAATGCTTCTAAATTTTCACCCTCTAAACGATAAGTTCTCCACTCACTCATATGTCTTGCATTTAACTTGGTATAAAATTCAATCCCCAAATCATTATCATTTAAACAAACCCACTCTAAGCGTTTAAGATTTTTTTCTTTGCAAATTTGCGCTAGATATTTAAAAACAGCTCTAGCATAACCTTTTTTTCTATATTTTGGCTGTATGTAAATATCTTCTAGGTATAATCCACCCAAACCCCAAAAAGATGAAAAAGTAAAATAATACATCACATAGCCTATTATCTCACCATCAACCTTTAGGCTCAAAGCCTTAGCATATTCATGTTTAAAAAATGATTCTTCAAGTTCTTTGCTTGTGCATTTTACATCTTCAAGCATATTTTCATGAATAGCAAGTTCTTTGAGTAATTCTAAAATTTTTTCCAAATCTTCTTTTTTACTCTCACAAATTTCAAAAGCCATTATTTTTCCTTAGTTTACAAAATAAAATCAAAATTTAGCAAAAAGTTTTAAAATAACTCTTAATTAAAAGCAGATTTAAGTAAGATTTTGCTAACATACTCGCTTATTATTTTGTTTTTTATTTTAAGTTAAGGAAAAAATATGAAAAGAACATATCAACCACATAAAACTCCTAAAAAAAGAACTCACGGCTTTCGTGTACGCATGAAGAGCAAAAATGGTCGCAAAGTGATCAATGCTAGACGTGCTAAAGGTAGAAAAAGATTAGCGGTATAAAAGATTTTCTAAGTATTAACGACTTAGGAGAGTTTGCAGCAATTTATAAAGAAGGTAAAAAATGGCATTGCGAAGGCATGATCATCTTTTACTCTTTAAGCGAAGAAAAAAAATTCGCCGTTGTTGCTAGTAAAAAAGTTGGAAAAGCTGTTATAAGAAATAGAGCCAAAAGGCTCTTAAGATCAGCTTTTTTTCAGGTTAAAAATCAAGTTGAAAACGGAAAATACATACTTGTAGCTAAAACAAGTATCACTGAAATTCCTTTTTTAAAATTAGAAAAAAACTTGAAATGGGGTTTGAAAAAAATAGGATGCATAAAATAGTTTGTCTAAAATTTATCAGATTTTATCAACTCTTTATCAGTCCTTTTAAACCACAATGCTGTAGGTATTACCCAAGTTGCTCTGAATATGCCTTATGGCAATTTAAAAAAAATAATATTTTTAAAGCATTTGGTGCAGTTTTTTTAAGAATTTTAAAATGCAATCCGTTTTTTAAAGGTGGTATTGATTATCCTAAAATACGCAAGAATAATCTAAACTCAGGTATATGTTTTAAACCTAGTTTTAATGCTTTAAAACAACTCAATTATCTTTATATCCCTTGCAACGATAATCAATTTTTTTTAATTAAGATTATATTTCCAAAGGACAATCCGTGTCAGAAAATTTATCTCAACAAAAACGCATATTAATTGCTGTTGTATTATCATTTTTATTTTTTGTAGTTTATGATTATTTTTTTATCCCTAAAGCTCCACAAACTGAGCAAAATATCACTCAAATAGAACAAAACAACTCAGCTCCACAAAGCACTACAAGTACTAATTCTCAAGCTCCAAAAACAGAACTTAGTGTTAATCAAAAAGAAGAAATAGCAGTTGTTAAAAGTGAACATTTTGAAGCACATATTGACTCTTTAGGTAGGATAGCTAAATTTTATCTAAGTGATGAAAAATACAAAGATGAAAATGGCAAAAGTATTAATCTAGTAGATACTTCTTTATCACCTTTACCATTAGAAATAAGATTTAGTGATACAAAAATCAATCAAGAGGCATTTAATACACCATATACCACAAGTCAAAAAACTATCAATGTCAGTGATGAAAACACAACCTTAATCCTTACTCAAAATTTAAATGATTTAGTAGTAACTAAAAAAATCACTTTCCATAAATATGGAAACTATGATTTAGAGGTTAATCTAAGCAAAGACGCGGCTTATTTTATCACTCCAGGTTATCGTCCAAATATAGCAGTTGATAGCTATACAGTACATGGGGTTTTAATCTTAGATAAAGATGATAAAATCACAATGTTAGAAGATGGCGATGTAGAAAATGATGAAAGTTTTTCTAATGTAACCCTTATGGCGGCTTCAGATCGCTATTATAGTGCTTTCTTTTATAATTTTGAAAAACCACTCAATGCTGTAGTTACTAAAGATAATCACGAAAATTCTATCGTTTTTGCAAGTGCGACAAATACTTTTAAAGCAAGCGGTTATGTTGGCTCAAAAGAGCATGAAATTTTAAGAAGCATTCATGCGGATTTAGATGATGTTGTGGAATATGGTTGGTTTACTTTTATAGCCAAGCCTATGTTTGAATTTTTAAATTTTTTACATGGCTACATGGGTAACTGGGGTTGGGCCATTGTAGTAATGACTTTAATTGTGCGCATTATTCTTTTCCCACTTACTTACAAATCAATGATTTCTATGAATAAACTCAAAGATCTAGCGCCTAAAATGAAAGAAATCAGAGAACGTTATAAAGGCGATCCGCAAAAGATGAATTTGCACATGATGGAACTTTATAAAAAACATGGTGCAAATCCTATGAGCGGATGTTTACCAATACTCATTCAAATTCCAATTTTCTTTGCAATTTATAGAGTTTTACTAAATGCTATAGAGCTAAAAGCTGCACCATGGGCTTTTTGGATTACAGATTTATCTGTGATGGATCCATGGTTTATCTTACCTATATTTATGGGTCTAACTATGTTTATCCAACAACTTATCACACCAATGGCCATACAAGATCCTATGCAAGAAAAGATTATGAAATTTTTGCCATTAATTTTCACTTTCTTCTTCTTAACCTTCCCAGCAGGTTTAACTTTATATTGGTGTGTAAATAATATATGCTCACTTATTCAACAAGTGATTGTAAATAAACTTTTCAAAAACCACAAAAAAGAGGAAATAGCTAAACATGAACATAGAAGCTAAAGACTTACAAACTGCACTCATAGAAGCCTCAAAACAACTTGAGTGCTCTGTGATTGATCTAGAATATGAAGTTATTCAACATGCTAAAGCAGGATTTTTTGGTTTATTTAGAAAAAATGCTATTATTTGTATTAAAGGATACAAAAAAACCAAAAAACCTCATCAAGAAAAAGCTAAAAAAAATCAAAACGAGAATTTTAGCAAACATTCACAAAAAAATCTTGAAAAAAATGAACACTACAAAGAACACAGAGAAAGTTTTCAAAAACCACTTGAAGCCAATGCTCCAACTAAAGAACATTATAAAGTAAAAAATGATGCTATTTTTGATTCATTTCATAAAGAATCACCAGAAGAAAAAAATATCGCTTCTTATATTGATGAGATAAAAATTTCACTAGAAAATTTACTGGCAACTTTTGATTTTGATATCAAGGTTGTACAAGTTAGTGTTTGGGACGAAAATTGTGTATTGATAAAACTTGATGGAGAAGATGCAGCTTTACTTATAGGCAAAGAAGCCCATAGATATAAGGCTTTTTCATATTTACTTTATAACTGGCTTAGCGCTAAATATAAAATTCAGCCAAGACTAGAAATCGCTCAATTTTTAGAAAATCAAACCCAAGCTATAGAAAATTATTTAAAAATTCTTATAGAAAAAGTAGAGAGTACAGGAAGAGTCCAAACAAAGCCTTTAGATGGAATTTGGCTAAAACTTGCATTAGAAAAATTAAGAGAACGTTTTCCTGATAAATATGTAGCTATTAAACAAAATGACGATCAAAGATACATCGTTGTAAATGATTTTTTGAAGAAAAATGAATGAATGACACTATAGCTGCTATAGCCACAGCCCATGGAGTGGGCTCTATAAGTATCATTAGAGTAAGTGGGGAGAAAGCTTTAGAGCTTGCATTGAAAATTACCCACAAAAAAGAATTAACGCCCCGCTATGCACACTTGTGCAAACTTTATAAAAACAACAATGACTTCTTAGATGAAGCTTTAGTGATTTATTTTAAAGCACCCTACTCTTTTACAGGAGAAGATATAGTAGAATTTCAACTTCATGGGGGTTTTTCTTTGAGTGAAATTTTACTTGATGAGCTTATTTTAGCAGGAGCGCGTCTTGCTAGCCCTGGAGAATTTAGCAAAAGAGCTTGTTTAAATGGCAAAATGGATCTTTTAAAAGCTTTAAGTATACAAGATGTCATCATGTCAAAATCAACAAGTGCTGCAAATATCATAGCAAAAAACATTAAAGGTGATTTAAGTAAATTTTTAAATACCATTAGAATGGATCTTGTTCAAACCCTTGCTTTTGTAGAAACTAGTATTGATTATGCAGATGATGACTTACCACAAGATTTACTTGATCAAATCATTACCATGTGTGAAAAAAATTCAAAACTTTTACGCGATATAGTAGATATTTCTTTAAGTAAAAAAGGACTTATAGAAGGCTTTAAAGTTGCTATTATCGGTAAGCCAAATGCAGGAAAAAGCTCCTTATTAAATTCACTTTTAGCTTTTGATAGAGCTATTGTTTCGAATATTGCAGGCACCACAAGAGATCGTATCGAAGAAAGTTTAAAAATAGGTTCACATTTAATCAAAATCATCGACACAGCAGGTATAAGAAATGCAGATGATGAGATAGAAAAAATCGGAGTTAACTTAAGCTATGAAAGTATTAAAGAAGCAGATATTATCATAGCTGTTTTTGATGGATCTAAAGAATTTGAAGAAGAAGATGAGCGTATTTTACAAGCTTTAAAAGATTGTGATAAAAAAATCATTTATGTTTTAAACAAAAGTGATCTAGCCACCAAATTTAAACATGAAATTAGCACTTCTTGTATACGCATTTGCGCCCAAGAAAACACCCAAGCCATTAAGGAAAGTTTAAATGAATACTTAAATACTTTAGATGGTGATGGAATGCTAATTAGCAATACCTTAATACTCAATGCTTGTAAAAATGCTAGCGAAGCTATTTTGCGCGCAAGAGATTTATTAAAAGAAAGTTCTTTAGAGCTTTTTGCTTTTGAATTAAATTTAGCCATAGGAGAGATAGCTCAATTTACAAAAGATTTTGAAAGAGATGAAATTTTAGATGCTATGTTTAGTAATTTTTGTTTAGGAAAATAAAAAGGAGAGAAAATGGATAAAGAAATTATAAAACAACACAAAATTAGCGACGAGGAATATCAAGAAATTTTAAATATATTAGGTAGAGAACCTAATTTGCTAGAGCTTGGAGTTATTTCTGCTATGTGGAGTGAGCATTGCTCATATAAATCAAGCAAAAAATACCTTAATGGCTTTCCGACCAAAGCTCCTTGGGTGATCCAAGGTCCTGGCGAAAACGCTGGAGTAATAGATATAGGCAAAGGAATGGCAGCTGTATTTAAAGTAGAAAGTCATAATCACCCAAGCTTTATAGAGCCATTTGCAGGTGCAGCAACAGGTGTGGGTGGAATTTTACGCGATGTTTTTACCATGGGCGCAAGAGTTGTTGCAGGTATGAATTCTTTAAAATTTGGTAATATCCATGATGAAAAAATAGGCAAACATCAAAAATATTTAGTTAAAGGTGTAGTAAGTGGAATTTCACACTATGGTAATTGCATGGGTGTACCTACCATAGGTGGAGAATGTGCTTTTGATGAGTGCTTTAACGGAAATATCTTAGTTAATGCTTTTGCACTTGGAACTTGCAAAATCGAAGATATTTTTTATGCAAAAGCTGAAGGTATAGGCAATCCTGTAATTTATGTGGGTTCAAAAACTGGTCGCGACGGGCTTGGCGGAGCTGTAATGGCAAGTGATAGCTTTAATGAATCTAGTAAAAGCTTAAGACCAACCGTGCAAATTGGCGATCCATTTGCTGAAAAATTGTTAATGGAAGCTTGTTTAGAACTTTTCAAAACTGATTATATAGTTGGAATTCAAGATATGGGTGCAGCAGGACTTACTTCAAGCTCTTTTGAAATGGCAGGACGCAGTGGTAGCGGTATGAAACTTTATCTTGACAAAACCCCTATGAGAGAAGAAGGTATGACTCCTTATGAGTTAATGCTAAGTGAATCTCAAGAAAGAATGCTAATTTGTGCCAAAAAAGGCTATGAAGAAAAAGTTATTGAAATTTTTAACAAATGGGGGCTTGATGCAGCTATTATAGGTGAAGTTACCGATACTGGCAAAATGGAACTATTTTGGCATGATGAATTAGTTGGCTTAATCCCTATTGAACCGCTAAGTGAAAAAGCACCTATACTTGATAGACCTGTGGCTAAACCAAAATACTTAGATGAGATAAAAAACTATCAATTTAAGCTCAACATTCCTACCCAAGAAGCATTTGAAAAACTCCTTGCAGATGAAAATGTTAGCAATAAAGCTTATATTTATGAGCAATTTGACTCAAGCGTACAAACTAATACTTTAAAAAGCAATGGAGCTTTAGGAGCCAATAGCATTAGAATCAAAGAAAACAATTGCTTACTTTCTATGGCCATTGAGTGTAACTCAAGATTAAACTATGTAAATCCAAAAATCGGCGCAGCAGCAGCTGTTGCAAGTGCAGGAAGAAAAATAGCATGCTCAGGAGCTAGACCTTTAGCAATTAGCGATTGTTTAAATTATGGTAACCCACAAAACCCCGAAGTAATGTGGCAATTTGCCCAAGGTTGTGAAGGTATTAAACTCGCTTGTAAAGAACTCAATACACCTGTAGTAAGCGGAAATGTTTCTTTATATAATGAAACCGATGGAGTAAGTATTTTTCCAAGTCCAACCATAGCTTGTGTTGGAGTAAATGAAAAAGCAGAAAATGTTTTAAAATCATATTTTAGTAAAGATACTAGCGCTATTTATCTACTTGGAGAAAGCAAAGGTAATTTTGGAGGATCTTTAATTACTAAAGTGCTAGATCAAAAAGTAGCAGGAGAGCTTGAAGATATAGATTTTAACGCAGAATTAAAACTATGGGATTTCCTATTAAAAGCAAACGAAGCAAAATTACTTGATTGTGCTAATAGCATAGGTATAGGTGGTCTTGCTATTACCTTAGCTAAAATGAGTGCAAAGGCAAATTTAGGTATTGAAATAAAAACTAATTTTGAAGATAAGAGTTTTATTTTCGAAGAAAGTCCAACAAGAGTTATAGTTGGTGTTAAAAATGAAGAAAAATTTATCAAATTTGCAAATGAAATGGGAATTAAATTTACAAAACTTGGAAATTTAACTGAAAAAGATTTCATTTTAGATGATATTAAGATATCTTTAGCAAAACTACAAACAATTTATTTTGATAAATTTAATGAGTATTTAGGATAAAAATGCTTTTTGTTTTACTCGTATTGGCAATTTTGGCATTTTATTGGTATTATAAAACATGGGGTAAAGATGATCTTTTAGACTCTTTTAAAAAAGGAGCTAAAAGTTTCTCTCAAGGTTTTAAACAAGGCTATCACGAAGAAAGAATTGATGGATTTAAAAGAAGATTAAACTACTATGTTATAGCACTTTTAGCAAAAATAGCAAAAAGTGATGGCAGAGTTAGTGAAAATGAAGCTAATATGATCTCACAAATTCTTGATTACAATGCTAAAGATTCAAGAGAAAGAGAATTTTTAAAACAAAGTTTTAATGAACACAAAAACACCTTAAATGACACCCATGAAGTAGCCAAAGAACTCATCAAGGAAGTACCTTTACCTCAACAAGAAAGAATTAATATATTAAATGTTTTGGTCGCAATGGCCTTGATTGATGGAGAACTTAACAGCACTAAAAAAGATGTATTAAAAGCCATTGTCAAAGCATTTAATCTTGATGTAAATATACTTGAGAGACTTCTAAATTCTATGCAAACTCAAAAGGTAGGTATGAATTTGCAAAAAGCATGCGAGGTCTTAGGTGTAAGCGAAAATGTAAATTTACAAGAGCTTAAAAAACGCTATAGAGAACTTGCTAAAAAATATCATCCTGATATTTTAAACGCAAACAACAGCGATGAAGCAAAAATAAAAGAAGGTGTAAAAAAATTTCAAGAAGTTAATGAATCTTATGAATTTTTAAAACAATATATAGAAAGGAAAAATCAATGAAAGCACTAATTAGTGTCAGTGATAAAGAAGGAGTAGTAGAATTTGCTAGTGAGCTTGCAAAATTAGGTTTTGAGCTTTTATCTACTGGAGGCACTTATAAGCTTTTAAAAGAAAACAACCTGCAAGTACAAGAAGTTAGTGATTTTACTCAAAGTCCTGAAATGTTTGAAGGGCGTGTAAAAACCTTACACCCAAAAATTCATGGCGGAATTTTATACAAAAGAGAAGATGAAAGCCACCAAAAGCAAGCTAAAGAGCATAATATAGAAAGCATAGACTTACTTTGTGTGAATTTATATCCTTTCAAAAAAACTACAATTTTAACCCAAGATTTTGATGAGATTGTAGAAAATATCGACATTGGTGGTCCTGCTATGATACGCAGTGGCGCAAAAAACTTTAAAAATGTCATTGTAGTTTGTGATATTTTAGATTATGATAAAATCATACAAGCTTTAAAAGATAATACTTTAGATCTTGATTTTAGAAGAGCTTTGATGATCAAAGCTTATGAGCATACAGCAAATTATGATGCTTATATAGCAAATTATATGAACGAGCGTTTTAATGGTGGTTTTGGAGCAAGTAAATTTATTGTAGGTCAAAAAGTGTTTGACACAAGATATGGAGAAAATCCTCACCAAAAAGGTGCTTTATATGAATTTGATGATTTTTTCACACACAATTTTACAACCTTAAAAGGCGAGGCAAGTTTTAACAATCTAACCGATATTAACGCAGCTTTAAATTTAGCAAGTGCTTTTGATAAAGCTCCAGCAGTAGCCATTGTAAAACATGCAAATGCTTGTGGTTTTGCTATAAAAGAAAACTTACTCCAAAGCTATATCCATGCGCTTAAATGCGATACCTTGAGTGCTTATGGAGGAGTTGTAGCTATCAATGGAACCTTAGACAAAGAATTAGCGCAAAAAATCAATGAAATTTATATAGAAGTAATCATTGCAGCAAATGTAGATGATAATGCTTTGGAAGTTTTTAAAGATAAAAAGCGTATTAAAATCTTTACACAAAAAGCGCCATTTTTAACTAGAGCTTATGATAAATATGATTTTAAACATATAGATGGTGGTTTTGTATATCAAGATAGCGATGAAGTTAGAGAAGATGAATTAAAAAATGCAGTATTAAAAAGCGAAAGAAAAGCTAATGAACAAGAATTAAAAGATCTTGAAATAGCTATGAAAATTGCTGCATTTACCAAATCAAATAACGTAGTTTATGTAAAAAATGGAGCTATGGTAGCCATTGGTATGGGCATGACAAGTCGTATCGATGCAGCTAAAGCAGCTATTAATAAAGCTAAGGAAATGGGGCTTGATTTAAATGGTTGTGTTTTAGCAAGCGAGGCTTTCTTTCCATTTAGAGATAGCATAGATGAGGCTAGTAAAATAGGTGTAAAGGCCATTATCGAACCAGGTGGAAGCATAAGAGATGAGGATATCATCCAAGCTGCCAATGAATATGGTATTGCATTATATTTTAGCGGTGTAAGACACTTTTTACATTAATACAAGGAGCTTCAAATGTTTAAAAGCATAGGTGCGAAGATATCTTTAGCAATGATTTCTACATTGCTAATTAGTTTTATTATCATGCAAATTATCTTACAAAAAGATTCTCAGCAAACGACCGATAGAATCAGCCGTGCACATTTAGATACCTTAAGCACTTCTGTTTTTCAAACATTAAGAATGGCAATGAATTTAGGTGACCCTGCTATTATAGAACAAGCTATAAAAGATGCTGGAGAAATTGAAGGCATAAAAGATATTAAAATTTATCCTTCAAAGGGCACAATTGAACTTTTTGAAATGCAAAAATATACAAAAAGCGATGAAAGTATCATCAACGAACAATTTAACAAGCCGCAAATACAAGCTGTTGAAATCAATAACAATCAAGGACATTATCTAAGACTTATACGCCCATTAATCGCTAATGAAAGTTGCTTAGCTTGTCATGCTAATGCTAAAGAAGGTGATGTTTTGGGTGTTATGGATATGTATAATGATTTAAAACATGTAGATGATGATTTGGCAAACTCAGCTAGAACTTATATTATAATCTTTAGCATAGCTTTACTTTTTACTGTTTTTGCTGTGCTTTATATTTTAAAAATAGTTGTGGGTAATCCTGTTTTAGATCTTTTAAAACACGCTAAAGAATTAGCTAGCGGCGATGGAGATTTACGCGCAAGAATCAACATAAAAAGCACTGATGAAATAGGCAAAGCTTGCACCTACATCAACCAATTTATTGAAAAAATTCAAAATGCAGTGATTTCTACTAATGAAAATTCTCAAATGGTAGATAAACAATCTAAGCTTTTAAATACCAATGCACTTGATCTAGCAAATAGAACAAAAGAAGGTCACACAAAAACTGATGAATCTTATCATTTAAGTGAGCAAATTCATACAGAGTTGCAAGATCTTGCTGAGCTTTCAAACAATGCAAATAAAGCCAATACAAAATCTTTTGAAGTTTTAAACACCATGCTTGATTCATTAAATCAGGTAGTAGATAAAGTAAGAGTTGTTGCAGAAAATGAAGATGTTTTATCTCAAAAAGTTGAAGTTATGGAAAAACAAGCAGAAGAGATCAAAAAGGCTTCTGACATGATGGGAGAAATTGCTGATAAAACCAATCTTTTATCATTAAACGCAGGTATTGAAGCTGCACGTGCTGGAGAATTTGGTCGTGGTTTTTCAGTTATCGCTGAAGATGTAAGAAATCTTGCTCAAAGCTCAGAAGAATTTTTAAAAAATATTGCTATTGTCACCAAGCAATTAGTAGATAGTATTAATGAAGTTTCTAAAGAATTAAAACACAATGCTAAAGAAATTAATTCTTTAAACCAAGATGCAAAAGATCTTGTAGAAGGGACCAATGAAGTAAAAGTTTGCAATGAAAACGCAAGAGACTTAGCAAATGCTTGTATGCAAAAAATCTCAAGCACACAAGAAACTTTACAATCTTTACTTGATAAAATGCAAGAAACGGTAAAATTAAGCGATAAAAATGAAGAAATTTCAAAAATTTTGCTTGATGTTGCTCATGAGTTAAATGTAGTTTGTCAAAATTTAGAAGATGAATTAAAACATTTTCATGTATAAGGAGAATAAAAATGAGAAAAATAATCACATTAAGCATAGCAAGTTTAGCTGTTTTTAGTGGGTGTTCTGTGGCAAATTTAAGTGTTGATGATTTACAAAATAAAGAATTTACCATAAGTTCTTATGAAGCAAATGGAAAAAGCTACGAACTTCCTCAAAATACAAAAACAAGTATTAGTTTTGACAATAAAGACAAAAGGCTTTTTGGAACAGCAGGATGTAATAGATTTTTTGGAAATTATAAAGATCAAGGAAGCAGCATAAAAATAGAAGACAATCTTGCTTCAACAAAAATGCTTTGTGATCAAGAATCTATGAAATTTGAAGACAATTTCCTAAGATACTTTAATGGAGAATTTAAAATCATTAACGATGATGATGGAATTGTTTTAGAAAATAAAAAAATGAAAGTTTATTTAAAATAAGCCTTAAGGCTTATTTTAAATGCTCTAATATATCCTCGCAAACCTTTCTAGGTTCTTTTGCTTTATAAATAGGTCTTCCAACCACAATAAAATCTGACAAATTATCCTTAGCACACTCTATATCAGCTACTCTTTTTTGATCATCTGAATTTTCTTTAAACGGACGAATTCCAGGCGTTAATGTAATAAATTTTGTACTTGTATTTTCTTTTATCAGCAAGCTTTCATATACTGAGCAAACCATACCATCAAGACCACTTTCATAACTAATTTTAGAAAAATCTTTAACAGCTTGTTTAATATCTTGTTTATACACACTAAAAAATTCTTGCTCATCAAAGCTAGTTAAAGCAGATACGGCAAGCACTAAAGGTCTTTTACTTAAAGCATTTAAGCGCTCCATAATCATACACATAGCACTTTTACCTGCACTTGCATGGATATTAAACATATCTACATCAAGCTTAGCAAGTTCTTCACAAGCATCTGCCATAGTATTTGGTATATCATAAAGCTTTAAATCTAAAAAGATTTTAAAATTATCCACTTTTTTAATCGCTTCTAAAAGCTTTGCTCCATCTCTTAAATACGATCTAAGCCCTATTTTAACCCAAAGATCTAAACCTTTTAATTCCTTGGCTAAATTTATACACTCATCATAGCTTGCCACATCAAAAGCCACACAAAGTTTCATTGCTTTTCCTTGTTGATTTTATCCAACACCCCGTTGATAAATTTAGGAGCATTATCTCCTGCCATTTCTTTTGCAAGCTCTATGGCTTCATTAATAATAATCGCTTTTTGTGTAGAAGTAAATAAAATCTCATAAGCACCCAAACGCAAAATAGCCTTTTCTATACTAGCTACTCCATCTAACTTATGCTCTTTTAAACACTCATTAATTTTCTCATCAAGCAAAGTAAGTTGCTCATTAATGCCATTATACAAATCTAGAGTGAATTTTCTTTGGTCATTGCGAATTTTTTTCTCATCTAAAAATTCATTAATAAAATCTTTATTTTCTTGATTTAGCTGTGCTGCATAAAGCAAAGAAACAATACTTTGTCTTACTTGGTGTCTAGTAGCCATTTTAAGCCTTAATTTTTTGGATTAAATTAAGCATTTCAACCACAGTAAGCATAGCTTCAAAACCTTTATTGCCTGCTTTACTACCTGCTCTTTCTATGGCTTGCTCTAAAGTATCAGTTGTTAAAACTCCAAAGCTTACAGGCACATTAGCTCCAAGCCCCACACTCGCTATACCTTTAGTAGTTTCAGCTGCTACATAATCAAAATGTGGCGTACTTCCACGAATTACCGCTCCAACACAACAAATTCCATCAAATTTTTTACTCTCACAAGCTTGTTTTAATGCAAAAGGAATTTCAAAAGCACCTGGCACTAAAATAAGACTTAAGTTCTCTTCCTTACCCCCATGTCTTAAAAAAGCATCTTTAGCACCTTCAACTAAACGATCTGTGATAATATGATTAAATCTTGCATTAATAATTGCAATTTTCTCATCACCTTTTAAACTTAAATTTCCCTCTATTATCTTCATATTTTTCCTTTTTTAAATGATTTCTTGAATTTTTAAAAGTGTATTTACGCAGTTTTTAAGTCTTGAAAGATCAAGCATATTTGGTCCATCACATAAAGCCTTACAAGGATCAATGTGTGTTTCAAAGAAAAATCCATCTACACCCACACTAGCAGCAGCTCTTGCTAAAGGCTCTACAAATTCACTTTTGCCTCCACTACTTCCACCATTTGCTCCTGGCATTTGCACACTATGAGTAGCATCAAAAACAACCGGAGCATATTTTCTCATGATAACCAAACTTCTCATATCTACAACTAAATTTCCATAACCAAAACTCGAACCTCTCTCAGCTACAAAAACCCCATTTTCTTTGGCTATTTCAAAACCTTCTTCGTTAATACCTCTAGTTTGTAAAATTTTAGCTACGCTGTATTTAATGTCTTCAGGGTTTAAAAATTGCCCCTTTTTTACATTTACCTTAGCTTTTGTTTTAGCAGCAGCCACCAATAAATCAGTTTGCCTGCATAAAAAGGCTGGAATTTGTAAAACATCTACAACCTCAGCCGCAATACTTGCTTGAGAACTCTCATGAATATCAGTTAAAATTTGCATGCCAAATTTATCTTTAACTTTTTGCAAAATTTCCAAGCCTTTTTCAATGCCTGGCCCTCTAAAACTATTAATACTAGTTCTGTTTGCTTTATCAAAACTTGATTTAAAATAAAAATCAATTCTATCATCTTTTAAAAAGCATTCAAGCTCTTGTGCAACCTTAAAAACAAGCTCTTCATTTTCTATCACACAAGGCCCTGCTATTAGTATCATTTTTTTCATCATTTTTTCCTTGTTTTTTTTATTATTTTACTTTATTTTTATTATTTTCTTCAAGAGGAAAAACAAAATTTAAAATAATAGCTGTAATCCCACCTGCTGCAATCCCTGAAGAAAATAAAGTTTTAAACCACATTGGCATAAATTCTAAAATATCAGGATTATTAGAAACTCCAAGTCCTATACCCAAACTCATAGCTATGATGATAATAGAACGACGGTTTAAATTTTCTTTAGAGATAATCCTAACCCCCGTTGCAGCTATAGTACCAAACATCACTAAAGTTGCCCCACCTAAAATAGGTTCTGGAATTTGCAAAGTAATATCAGCCACAATAGGAAATAAACCCAAAATCATCAACATAAAAGCTACAATAAACCCTACATAGCGACTTGCAACACCTGTTAAAGCTATGACACCATTATTTTGCCCAAAACATGAGTTTGGAAAAGTATTAAAAAAGGCCGAAACAAAAGAATTAAAACCATTTGCCAAAACTCCACCTTTTAATCTTTTTGCATAAAGTTCACCTTTAACCGGCTGATTTGAAACTTCACTAGTAGCGCTAATATCACCAATTGTTTCTAAAGAAGTTACCATAAAAACCAAAATCAAAGGTAAAATGAGATTATAATCAATACTCAAACCATAGTGCAAAGGATCAGGTAAAAACATTAAAGGTAAATTTTCATTAAAATTAAAGCTAAAATTTTCAAAAGTCATAGCCACTAAAAGCCCTATTATCATAGCTATAAATAAAGAAGAAATTCTTATATATGCATTATTAAAGCGATTTAAAACAATAATGCTAAAAATCACAACTCCGGCTAATAATAAATTTTGCAAAGAACCAAACTCACCACTTGCCTTAGCCGCAAATCCACCTCCTGCACTCACAAGACCAACATTAATCAAACTAAGACCTATAATCATCACTACTATACCTGAAACCAAAGGCGAAATCACTCTTCTAATAAAAGGTAAAATTTGAGAAATAATCATTTCAGTGGTAGAACAAAGCATTAAAGTGCCAAAAATAGCCCCAAGCATTGCTTCTTGTGATAAACCATTGTTTTTTAAAACAAGCCCACCTAGTATAATAGGCGCAACAAAGTTAAAACTAGTCCCTTGAATAGATAAAAGTCCACTCCCTATAGGACCCCAAGTTTTAATCTGTAAAAGCGAAGCAACACCTGAAGCAAAAAGTGACATGCATATAATTCTAGCTGTATTAGTATCATCTATTCCAAGACCCTTACAAATTAATAAAGCAGGTGTAATCACAGCCACAAACATAGCCATTAAATGCACCAAAGCAGCAAAAAAAGCTTTAGCAAAAGGCGGTTTATCTTCTAAACCATAAATTAAATCTATTTTATTTTCCATTTTTATTTCCTTTTGTTTGATTACTAACCAAAATAATTCCTCCTATAATAATGCTAAAAATTCCTATAAAAACCATCAAACTAGGAAATTCATCTCCTAATAATATGCCCAAAAATAAAGTAAAAACTACATCTATATAACTAACCCCAGCAACAACTCCTGCCTTTTTTGCCACCCCATAAGCTTTGGTAACATGAATTTGATACATTGCTCCAAAAACACCCATTAAAATAATAAAAATCCAAGCTTTAAAACTAGGCATAACAAAAGGAGCAATTAAAAAATCAAGTTCTTTTATTTCATAAAAAGAACCTATAATCATAGACATTAAAGGCATTAAAGTACCAATTAAAACGAAAGATAAAGCTATAAAAGGTGCTGGATATGATTTTCTAAGCTCTCTTACGCTAGTTAGTGCCAAGGCTGCACAAAAACCACTTAAAATTCCCAAAATACTATTTTTCAAATCAAAGCCTGAATGCATAGTACTATCTGCAAAAGGCTGACAAATTAACAATACTCCTATAAAAGCAATCAAAATCCCAAAACAAGCTTTTAATCCCAAGCTTTCTTTAAAAAATAAAAAAGCAATTAAAGCTATAAAAATCGGTGCTGTTTTTTGAAAAGCAAAAGCCCCACCTAAAGAAATATTAGAAACATTATAAAAGAAAAGATATAAAGCAATCGTTCCTATAACACCTCTAAAAATAAGCAAACCCAAACGACCGCCGCTTTTATGAAAATTTAATTTTGAAAGCGCATAAAGCATAAAAGCTGTGCCTATGATATTTCTAAAAAACATAATTTCAATCGATGATAATTCTTCACTAAGAATTTTTGCACAAGCACCTACAAGTGCAAATTCTATGGAAGCAATAATCATAAAATATATACCTAAATTTTTTTTAACTATTCTTAACATATAAATTCCATATAAAAATTCCCGTTATTTTAGTCTTTTTTGCTTAATTTTAAGGCAATTTTTATATAATCACAAATAAAAATTTAAAAATGAGTATTAATGCAAAGTATTATTTTAATAGGAAAACCAAATGTTGGCAAATCAAGTCTTTTTAATAGACTTGCAAGAAAGCGCATAGCTATCACCAGTGACATAAGTGGGACTACAAGAGATACTAACAAAATAGAAGTGGAAATTGATGGTAAAAGAGCCTTATTGATAGATAGTGGCGGACTTGATGAAAGCAATGAGCTTTTTAAAAATGTCAAAGCAAATTCACTAAAAGCTGCTAAAAATAGTGATATTATCTTTTATATGGTGGATGGAAAATTTCTGCCCGATGATGAAGATAAAGCTTTTTTTTATGAAATGAAAAAACTTAACAAACCCATAGCTTTAGTAATCAATAAAGTCGATAATAAAAAGGATGAAGAAAGATCTTGGGAATTTTCTAATTTTGGCGTGAAAGAAGTTTTTAATATCTCTGTTACACATAATATAGGCATTGATGAGCTTTGCATGTGGGCTGGCAAGTTTTTAAATGAAAGTTTTTTAAATGCAGATAAAGAAGAAGACTTTGAAAGCTATTTAGAAAATTTTGATGAAAATAGCGGAGATTTTAAGCTAAAAACTATCAATGAAAACCATATTAAAGTAGGAATTATCGGTAGGGTAAATGTAGGAAAATCAAGTCTTTTAAATGCTTTAGTTAAAGAAGAACGTAGCGTGGTAAGCGATATAGCAGGCACTACGATTGATCCTGTTAATGAAAGCATTATGCATAAAGATAAAATCATTGAGTTTGTAGATACTGCAGGGATTAGAAAACGTGGGAAAATACAAGGCTTAGAGCGTTATGCGCTAAATAGAACCGAATATGCCCTAGCCAATGCTCAAATTGCACTTTTAGTGCTTGATGCAGCTGAGGGTTTTAATGAACTTGATGAGCGTATTGCAGGACTTGCTGCCAAGCATTGTCTAGGTGTGATTATCGTGCTTAATAAATGGGATAAAAGCGAGCTTGATTTTGATAGAACTTTAAAAGAATTAAAACTAGATCGTTTTAAATTTCTAGCTTATGCACCCGTTGTAAGCGTATCAGCTTTAAGCGGAAAAAGAGTACATGTACTTTTAGATAAAATCTTAGAAGTTTTTGCCAATTTTACACAAAAAATTCCAACTGCAAAATTAAATGCCTTGGTAGAAGAAGCCACAAGAGCCCACCCACTACCGCATGATTATGGTAAATTAGTAAAAATTTATTATGCGGTTCAATATGACTTAGCGCCTCCAAAAATAGCTCTAATCATGAACAGACCAAAAGCTTTGCATTTTAGCTATAAGCGCTATTTGCAAAATCAAATTAGAAAACAATTTAATTTTGAAGGTGTTCCTTTGATTTTAGCTTCAAGAAAAAAAGGTAGCAAAGATGAGCAAGAAGGATAATCTCCTTTTTGTAGGCTTTATGGGTTGTGGTAAAACAACCATAGCAAGAGCTTATGCTAAAAAATACAATAAAATATTTTTAGATACAGATAGTTTAATCAAAGAAAAATTTAATCTTGAAATTGATGAAATTTTTAAAACATATGGTGAAAAAAAATTCCGTAAAGAAGAGAAAAAACTTGTTTCTTTTTTAACTTGTGTGCAAGATTGCTCTATTGCAAGTGGTGGTGGTTTCATAGAACAAAAAAAACTAAAAGACATTGGGACAATTATATATTTAAAAGCAAGCTTTGATTATCTTTTGCAAAGATTAAACAAGGAAGAATTAGCCACTAGGCCTTTACTTGCAAATATAAATAATGCCAAAATTCTTTTTAATCAAAGGGCAAAAAAATATGAAAAAAAAGCAGATATTATAATTAACATTGAAAACAAAAGTATTAAAGAACTTATCAAAGAGATTAAAAAAGAGGTAAAATGAGAGTTATTACAGGATTGCAACCAAGTGGAGATTTACATATAGGCAATTATTTTGGCTCAATCAAACAAATGCTAAATATGCAAGAAGAAAATCAAATGTATATGTTTATAGCAAATTACCATGCTATGACTTCAAGTTTTGATGGTGAAAAACTCAGACAAAATTCACTCAAAGCTGCAGCAGCTTTTTTGAGTTTAGGGATTGATCCACAAAAAAGCGTGTTTTGGTTGCAAAGTGATGTAAAAGAAGTAATGGAACTTTATTGGATTCTTTCTCAATTTACTCCAATGGGACTTTTAGAAAGAGCGCATAGCTATAAAGATAAAATCGCCAAAGGTTTAAATGCCAACCATGGACTTTTTTCTTACCCTGTTTTAATGGCTGCAGATATTTTGCTTTTTAATGCTCAAATAGTTCCTGTAGGTAAAGATCAGATTCAACACGTTGAAATAGCAAGAGATATAGCCTTAAAAGTAAATAATGAATGGGGTGAAATTTTCACTCTACCTCAAGCTAAGGTTAATGATGAAGTTGCGATAGTACCTGGCACTGATGGAGCCAAAATGAGTAAATCTTATCAAAATACAATCGATATTTTTAATACACCAAAAGCTATTAAAAAACAAATTTCTTCCATTGTTACGGATAGTACAGCTTTAGAAGATCCAAAAGATTGGCAAAATTGCAATATATTTAAAATCGCAAAATTGTTTTTAGACAAAACAGAGCAAGAAGCTTTAAAAAGTCGTTATAAAAAAGGTGGCGAAGGTTATGGACATTTCAAAATGTATTTAAATGAAATCATTAGCGAGTATTTTGCCTCAGCCAAGGACGAATATGAAAAATTATTAGCCAATCCTTCAAAAATTGAGGAAATTTTAGAATTTGGAGCAAGTAAAGCAAAAAAACAAGCCCAAGAAACAATGGAAAAAATTTATGCTAAAATAGGACTATAAAAGGAGTTAGAATGTTAGATTTAAAACTTTTACAAAATAATTTCGATGAAATTGCACAAAAATTAAAAGCTAAAAAAGTGGATGAAAATTTACTTAAAGAACTGAGTGATTTATTTATAAATTTAAAAAAAGAAAAAGCACTTTTAGAAGAATTTCAAGCTTTTCAAAACAAATTTAGCAAAGAACTTGCAACAGCACAAGATAAAGAAAGCTTAAAAGCACAACTAAGTCAAAATAAAGAAAAAATTAATACTCAATCAAAAATCGTTAATGAATTAGAAGAAAAACTGGAGCAAATTGCTCTAGCAGTACCAAATACCCCTGATGATTGTGTGCCTTTTGGGGAAGATGAGGATGAGAATGTAGAATTAAAAAAAGTTCTTACCCCGCCTAGTTTTGATTTTGAAATTAAAGAACATCATGATTTAGGAGAAAAATTAAATTGGCTTGATTTTACAAGAGGAGTTAAAATCTCGCAAAGTCGCTTTTGTGTACTTAAAAATGAAGGAGCTTTACTAAGTAGAGCCTTAGTAAATTATATGATAGATTTTAATAGAAGTAGAGGTTTTGAGTTAGTTAATGTGCCATTTTTAGTAAATAGTGCGACCATGTATGGTACTGGACAACTTCCTAAATTTAAAGATGATATGTATAAGGTAGAAAATGATGATTTATACCTCATTTCAACTTCTGAAATTCCTGTAACCAATCTTTATTCTAATGAAATTTTAACTCAAGAAGAATTACCTTTAAAAATGACTTGCTATAGCGCTTGTTTTAGACAAGAAGCAGGAAGTGCAGGTAGAGACACAAGAGGCATTATAAGACAACATCAATTTGAAAAAGTAGAGCTTGTTAGTATATGCAAGCCTGATCAAAGCGAGCTAATGTTTGAAGAAATGCTAAATTGTGCTAGTGATTTGCTAAGCTCTTTAGGTCTAGCACACAGACATTTGATGCTTTGTACTGGAGATTTAGGTTTTTCAGCTGCAAAAACAGTGGATTTAGAAGTTTGGCTTCCATCTCAAAATAAATACCGTGAAATTAGCTCTGTATCTAATTGTAAAGATTTTCAAGCAAGACGTGCAAAAATTCGCTTTAAAAACGATAAAGGCAAAAACGAATTAGTGCATACACTTAATGGCTCTTCGCTAGCTGTTGGAAGAACCTTGGTAGCTATTATGGAAAACTATCAAGAAAAAGATGGAAATATAAGAATTCCTGATGTGTTAAGAAAATACTTTTAAGAGAAAACATGGCCGAAGAAGTAACACTTAAAGAACAAGACAACCAAGAAAAAGCTTTCTCTGAGTTAGATGAAAATCCAGGAGTAGAAGAACAAGCTATCCCTCCTGGCATGATACCTCCTGAATTAGAGGAGGAAGAAAGTACCTTTCAAAGAGTGGAAGAAGAACCTCAAGCACCGCAACCTGAAGAGAAAAAAAAGCTTTTTGATAAAAAATTTATTATTTTAATTTCTGCACTTGGAGCTCTTGCTCTAATATTGCTTGTAGTTTTAATTTTACTCATAGTTTTCAAAGAAGATAAACAAGCTATTTTAAATACTCAAGTCTTAGATGATAATACTAGCTCAAGCATCACTAAAGTAAAACAATCAGCATTAGATCTTGTAGTACAAAAAGCAAATTTATTATATGAAAAAGGTGATGTAGAAAGTGCTTTAGAACTTTACAATAACATTAACATTTTCAATCAATCCCTATCTAGTTACAATCTTGGCGTAGCCCAAATGAAACAAAAAGATTATGCTAGCGCAATTGAAAATTTCAAGCAATCTTTAGAATTAGAAGAACACAAAGTGGCTGCTGCCATAAACACTGCTGTGTGTTATTTTAATCTTGGTAATAAAGAAAAATTTAATTATTATCTTGACTTAGCAAGAGTGCATTTACCACAAGATTCCAAATCATCTTTGTATGATTATTATCTAGGTTTAATTAATTATTATCAAGGATTTTACCCTGAAGCCTTGCAAATGTTTATGCGCTCAAACAACATCAATGGTTATCAAGGTGAATCTTATTATCTTGGAGCAAAAGTTTATGCTTTATTAAAATCAGAAAAAAACGCCATTGATTTTTTACAAAAACAAGAAGATTATGAAGCAAGCTTACCCTTAGGCTTATTATATGCAAAATCAGGAGACTATCAAAAAGCTAAAGAATATCTTGAAAAAGCCTCAAAGATAGGAGAACATGAAGCTAGAAGTAAGGTTGCTTTAGCCTTAGTTGAATTAAAAACCGGTCAATTTGAAAGTGGTGCGCAAATTTTAAAAGCTCTTTACATCAAAGATAAAGATATAGGTTCAAAATACTATAATATCAAAACAAGATTAAAAAGAAATTTTTCAAATATTGATATTGCCCAACAAAATTTTGCCAAGAGATTGATTACTGGAAAACAACAAATATATGATTTACTGTTTTACTTTTCACCATATCGTGTTTTTGATGTTAAACAAAGCATGGAGCTTATTACAAAGGCTGATTTGGGAAATTTTATACAAGGATATGAGTACGAAAATGAATTACTTGTTAAAAGTAAGGCTTTATCAGGGGTTAATATAGAATTATCTCATGCTATTAACTTAGCTTTTAATTTTCATCTAAGAGAAGCTAATCAAGAATTTAAAAACTTAAGTGAAATTTATCATGCTCATGATGTAATTCATTATAATCTTGCCCTAACTTACGCACAATTACAAGATTATAACAATGCTTACAAGCACTTTTCAACCGCATATCATTTAAATCCTAAAAATTATATTGCAGGAATTTTTGGCATATATTGTATGGATCTAGCAAAGAAAGATTATACAAAACTTGCTAATGAACTTTTAGAAAATCTCCAAGCAGATAATACCATTGATCAAAACAACAATATATATAAATATTTACTATATTTAGCTAAAAATGACTTTACTGCTACTATTCCTTACCTAGATAATCTTTCAAATACTAATAACACACCTTTGGAGTTAATATTTGCTATTATAGCTGCAAATGGCAATAATCTTGAAACCCTAAGAAACCAAAAAATAAAAGAATTAAAAGATTTATTAAGTGAGGATATTATTAGCAATATTTTATATTTTAACTCCAAAAATATGAATTTAAATATCAAAGAATACGCCAAACAAGCTCAAATGTATTTTTTAAATACCAAACTTGATTATAATTCTTTATTTGGAGGAGCTGGGATAGTTAAAGATAGCTATGTAACGCTTATGCAAATAACAGGCTTGCTTAATCATGTTAGAAATGATATTAAAAAAAGACTAGCCATGAGTAATAAAAATTCCATTGGATTAATCTTTGCTCTAGCTTATGTAGATATATTTGCAAAAGAATACCAAGAAGCATATACACTTTATAATATTTTAATAGATGATTACAAAATTAAAGATGCTCAAACTTTATTTTTAGCCGCAGTTGCAGCAATAGGTTCAAATAATCCAAACTCAGCCATTGCTTTACTTGAACTTGCAAGATTAGAAAACGAAGAAACCTTAGAAGCAAGACTTGCTTTAGGACTTTTATACCATGAAGTGCAAAACCTAGAACCTGCTATGTTTCAGTATGAAAAAGTAGGCAATAACTTCGAAAGCAAATTCTTTACTTTTGATATCAAAAACTAGTATTTTCGTTACGAAAATACTAGTTATATAAAATCATATAATTTACTTAACACTTATAAAACCAGGATTATAATTTAAAAAGAAGTGGCTCCGGATGTAGGATTCGAACCTACGACCAATCGGTTAACAGCCGACTACTCTACCGCTGAGCTAATCCGGAACATCAATAAATAAGAAATGGTATTATATAAGAAAAAAATACTCTTGTCAAGAGTTTTTCGTAAAAAATTATATTTTTTTATAAAATTTCACTCCAGCTAGATTTTTTACAATAATTTTTTGCTCCTTAAGTAGCTTTTCTAATATATCTTTGCTATATTGACTAAATTTATTTTCAACATCAAATTCACTTTGAGCTCTAAGTTGCAACATTTTTAAAAGCTCTTGAGTATTAAAATCAATTTTTTCACCTTTATAATAATGCTTAGCAAGCACAACAGGGGCGCTATTAATATACATACTTAATTCTTCTAATTTTTCCATAGATACACCTTTAACAGGATAAGCTGGAGGTCTATCAATAGTGCTAAAATCTACTCTTAATGGCTTTATTTTATCAAATACCTCATTTAAAGCTAACATTTCTTCTTTATTGTCATTTAAACCTTGTACAACTAAAACTTCCATAACAAGCTCACCTAGAAATTTTTCCCTAAAAGTAATCATTTTATCAATCATTGCTTCAAGTTTAATTTGTTTTAGAGCTTTATCTATTCTATAAAATGTTTTTTCTTTAGCACTATCAAGACTAAATTTAACTACATCAATATCCAATAAAGCATTGAATGCATTTGGATTTAACACACCACTACCATTACTTAAAATCAAAAGTTTTTTATCTTGTTTTATTTTATTTAACTCGCAAACTAATTCTTTTAAATAAGGATACAGACTAGGTTCACCATTTGCAGTTAATGTAAGAAAATCAAATTTCACATCGCTAGCTAAAGATTGCTTTACCTGTTCTAAGATATCTTGAATTTTTGGATATACTAAAGATTTTTCCACAGGTTTTGCAGCTTGCAACTCACAATATACACAATCGAAATTGCACTGCTTTTGATTTGGACTTAAATCAATCCCTAAAGAAAGCCCAAATCTTCTCGAGCTTATGGGGCCAAAGGTAATTTTGTTCACTTTTTAGATTTCTCTTGAACTAGCTTGATAAAATATTTAGCATTTTCAACAGGAATATCAGGCAAAATACCATGTCCAAGGTTAAAAATATGTGCACTATCTTGCATAATATTCAAAATTTTATCCACTCCTACTTCAATCGCATTTTTATCATACAATCTACAAGGCTCCATATTACCCTGTAAAGTATACTTAGCGCCTAATTTTTCTTTTGCCAATTCTAAAGGTGTACTCCAATCTACACCAAAAACATCAAAATTTCCATTTATACCATCCAAAAATCCACTAACACCTTTAGGAAATAAAATCACGGGAATATGTGGATATTTTTCTTTGATAAAATCAGCAATTTCAAGCATGTATTTAAAAGAAAATTCAAAAAACATCTCTTTTTCTAAAGCACTTGCCCAACTATCAAATATCTGTATAGCATTAGCTCCTGCTTTAATTTGTTCTTGAATATAATGCTTTAAAGCTAAAGTAAGTTTAGATAAAATTTGATGTAAAAATTCAGGATTTTGATAAACTAATTTTTTACATTTTGCATAATTTTTACTACCACCACCCTCTATCATATAAGTAACAATAGTCCAAGGACTTCCACAAAAACCAATCAAAGCTTTATCATGCGCAAGTTTTTCTCTAGTAAGCGCTAGTGCATCATAAACATAAGAAAGATTTTTAATACTTTTTTCAACATCTAATCTCTCCAAATCTTCCTTAGTTTTAATGGGATTTGAAAATACCGGCCCTTCGCCTTTTTCAAATTTTAAATCCATACCCATTTCTAAAGGCACTACTAAAATATCTGAAAAAATAATAGCTGCATCAACGCTCAAAATATCCACAGGTTGCAAAGTAACTTCACTTGCTTTTTTATAGTCCTTGCAAAGTGATAAAAAATCCCCAGCACTTGCTCTAACTTCCATGTACTCAGGCAGATATCTTCCTGCTTGACGCATCATCCAAACTGGAGTATAAGGAGTTGATTTTTTAAAACACGCATCAATAAAAATCATTTTTATTCCTTATTAATGATCACTTTTATGCAAGAAATAAAGCCCCACACAAAGAGCCAAAATAGAACCTGCTAAATAAGTCATATCCAAAACTGTATTAAGTTGCATTTGTAAAATTCTTTGAAAAAAATTTACAACTAAAACCATGATAATTACTTTTGCAAGCTTATCTTTTAGCTGATCCAAACTATGTACTTCTAAAACTTTTGACTGCTTTGTTTGTTTAAAATCCTCTATTTCGCTAATAAAAAGCTCATAAATTCCAAAAGAAAAAATAAATAAAACCAAAGCCATCAAATATAAATCCACAGCTCCTATAATCAAACCAACAATATCTTCATGCAAATCTACCGTAGAATTTGGCAACATAAAGTATTCAAATACATATTTTAAAACTTTAATCACATCATAACTTGCGATAAAAAATAAAACAAAAGCCCCTATTAAACCAAAAATCACAGGTAAAATAGTAACCAAACGACTTTTAACTAATAAATTCTCAAAAAATCTTTCTAGCATTTTTCTCCTTTTTAAACCAATTCTAGCCATTTTTGCGCAATACGCACTGCATTTGTAGCAGCTCCTACACGAATTTGATCAGCCACGCACCATAAATGTAAAATATTTTTGTGATTAATATCACGTCTAATTCTTCCTACATAAGTTTCGTTAGTGTCACTTGTAAAAAGTGGCATAGGATATTTTTTATTTTCTACATCATCAATCACAACAACACTTGGTGCTTTAGAAAGTATCTCTCTAACTTTAGCAACATCAACATCTTTTTCAAAATGCATAGTAATAGCTTCACTATGGCTTCTAAGCACAGGAACTCTTACGCAAGTTGCTGAAATTTCAAGTTTTTTATGCAATATTTTTTGCGTTTCATTTACCATTTTTAATTCTTCTTTGGTGTAGCCATTGTCGCTAAAAACATCAATTTGAGGAATCAAATTTAAAGCCAAAGTATATGGAAAAGTTTTTGCTTCAAATTCATCTAGTTTAAAAGCAAAAAAACTTTGCATTCCTTGAACTAGTTCTTCCATACCTTCTTTACCTGCGCCACTTGCTGCTTGATAAGTACTTACATCTACTCTTTTTAGATTAAATGCATCATCAAGTGGTTTTAAAACATGTACCATTTGTATGGTAGAGCAATTTGGATTAGCAATAATCCCTGTTTTTTCCCAATCTTTAATATCTTCACTATTGCACTCAGGAACCACCAAAGGAACATTCTCATCCATTCTAAAATGGCTCGTATTATCAATCACCACAGCACCACATTCTACTGCGTATTTTGCATACTCAGCACTTATATTTCCTCCAGCACTAAAAAAAGCAATATCTACAGGATTTTCTTTAAAAACACTTGGAGTTAATTCTTTTACTTTATAGCTTTTACCTCTAAATTCTACTTCACTACCTGCACTTTTTGCACTTGCTAATGGCAAAATACTTTCAACTGGAAAATCAAGCTCATCTAAGACATTTAAAAGTTCTTCACCAACTGCTCCTGTTGCACCTACAATAGCTATTTTTTTCATTGTCCGTCCTTTTTAAGTAATGTTGTATTTTTTCATTTTTTCGCTAAAAATTTTCTCACTCATCCCTATAAGCTTAGCTGCTTCTGTAATATCTTGCGAATTTTTTAAAGCTTCTAAAATCAATTCTTTTTCAAGATTTTTAATATCTTTACTTTTTCTACTTTCTAAAAATAAATCTTGAGCGCTAATCTCATCATTTTCACTTAAAATACAAGCTCTTTGTATAATAGAAATCAATTCTCTAATATTACCTGGAAAATCATAAGCTAGTAAAGCATCTTGTGCTTCTTGGCTTAAAGTTTTCTCATTAAAATCATATTCTTTACACGTATCAAGCAAGACCTTTTGTGCAATTTGCAAAATTTCTTCTTGACGCTCTCTTAACGGTGGTATATTAATAGGAATAGTATTAAGTCTATAATATAAATCTTGTCTAAATTCATTATCTACAATCTTTTTTTCTATATGAGCATTAGTTGCACTGATAATTCTTACATCAATCTTTATACTTTTAGTACTCCCTAGTCTTGTAATTTCTTTTTCTTGTAAAGCTCTTAATAATTTTGCTTGAATTTCATAAGGCATTTCACCTATTTCATCTAAAAATAAAGTGCCTTCATTAGCAAGCTCAAACAGCCCTATTTTAGTAGTATTGGCATCAGTAAATGCACCTTTTTCAAAACCAAAAAGCTCACTTTCTATCAAATTTGATGGAATCGCTGCCATATTAATAGCTACAAAAGGTTTTTGCACTCTTTTTGAATTTTTATGCACAAAATTTGCAAAAACTTCTTTACCTACCCCACTTTCTCCAAAAAAAAGTACACTAGCATCTGTTTTGGCAGCTTTTAAAGCCAAATTTAAACAATTTTCCAAAGCCTTGGAAGTACCATAAAAATCTTGATTTTCTTCTTTTTTAGTAGTCTTTTTGTTTGTTTTATTAGAAGTCTTTTCTTGAATTATTTTTGCGCGTTTTATTGCGGTAACTAAAGTATTAATATCAAATGGTTTTACTAGAAAATCTTTTACTCCAAGTCTTACTGCTTCTATAGCACGATTTAGCGTTGCATTACCTGTGATAATGATAAAATCATATTTATTCTCACAAGCTTGTACAAATTCAATACCATCCATACCCGGCATATTAATATCTGTAATAATTAAATCAACATCATCATTAAGTTTTTTTAGTGCTTCAGTTGCTGATTTATAGGATTTTATAGTAAATTCTTCATATTCACCCAAAGCTATTTCGAGTGATTTTCTCATATTTATATCATCTTCAACTATAACTAAATTCATCTCAAACCTTAAGCTAAAATACCTTTTTTAGGACCACTTTTACCATGACATTCTTTATATTTTTTGCCACTACCGCAAGGGCAAGGTGAATTTCTAGGTACTTTAGTAATTTGTGCTTCACCGTTTTCATTAACACCACTTTCTGTGGTATTAGCTAAAAACTGCTCATTTTGTTCATGGCTTTTTTCTTCAAAATTTTGTGCTTCTTTTTGAGTAAAAACTACATTAAATAACAATTTTAAACTGTCAAATTTAATACGCTCAACAAGCTCCATGAAAAGATTATAACTTTCTTTTTTATATTCCACTAAAGGATCTTTTTGGTTATAACTTCTTAAACCTATACCAGTTTTTAAAATATCCATTTGGTATAAATGCTCTCTCCATAGATTATCTAAAATTTGAAGATATAAAATTCTTTCAATTCTTCTAGCTTCCTTATCTTCAATAATACTCATTTTGTCTTTATAAGCTTTTTCTAAAATTTCACTTAATTTGTTTTCTACTTCAATCACACCTAAATCTTTAAAATCAGCTTCGTTTAGTTCAAGGTTACACTCATAACTTACTTTTTGCTTTAAGCTTTCAAAATGTTTAACATCATCTTCAAGCTCTGCATTTAGATAAATTTGACTTACCAAATGATTACTATACTCAGCAATATTTTTTAAAATTTTATCTTGTAAATCAAATTCTTCATCTAACAATTCATTTCTATAATTATAGATAGTCTTTCTTTGTTCATTTGCCACATCATCATATTCAAGCAAATGTTTTCTACTTTCAAAATGTAAACTTTCAACTTTTTTTTGAGCATTTTCTACAGCTCTTGTAACAATGCGACTTTCTATATGCTCACCCTCTTCTATACCCAATCTTTCCATGATATTTTTAATACGATCACCGCCAAAAATTCTCAAAAGATTATCCTCTAAACTTAAATAAAATCTACTTACACCAGGATCACCTTGACGCCCTGCACGACCACGAAGTTGATTATCTATTCTTCTACTTTCATGGCGTTCAGTTCCTATGATATAAAGCCCTCCTAAAGCTCTTATTTCATCATCTATTTTTATATCAACGCCACGACCTGCCATATTGGTAGCTATAGTTACTGCACCTTTTTTACCCGCATCTTGGATAATCAAAGCTTCTTGCTCGTGATTTTTAGCATTAAGCACATGATGAGGAATGCGTTCTTTTACAAGCATATTATGAAATACTTCACTTCTTTCAATACTTGCAGTCCCTACTAAAACCGGTTGACCTTTTGCATTTGCTTTTTTTATCTCTTCAATAACTGCTTTAAATTTTTCTTCTTGTGTTTTATAAATCAAATCATCTTTATCTATTCTTGCAACCTGTATATTTGTAGGTATGGAAACCACATCTAAATTATATATTTGAGAAAATTCCGTTGCCTCAGTTTGTGCAGTACCTGTCATACCTGCTAATTTTTTATACATTCTAAAATAATTTTGGAAAGTAATATCTGCTAAAGTTTGACTCTCTTCTTGAATTTTTACCCCTTCTTTAGCCTCTAATGCTTGGTGTAAACCATCACTAAAGCGTCTTCCTTCGCTTAGCCTTCCCGTAAATTCATCAACAATTACAACTTCTTTATCTCTTAATACATAATGCACATCTTTTTCAAATAAATTATGTGCTTTTAAAGCCTGATCAAGCTGATGGGCCAATATTGCATTATCTAAGCTATATAAATTTTCTACTCCAAATAATTTTTCTGCTTTAGAAATTCCAGCCTCTGTAATCATGATAGTTCTATTTTTCTCATCAACAACAAAATCTCCACTTGGTAATTCTTGAGGAGTAGCCACTGCTTGACCTTTTTGCATTTGTTTTGCTACTTCATTTGCTTTAATATATCCATCTAAAGTTCTATTTGTAGGTCCGCTTATTATAAGTGGGGTTCTTGCTTCATCTATTAAAATACTATCTACTTCATCAACTATAACAAAATTATGCTCTCTTTGTACTTTTTCAAGCTTTGAAAATTTCATATTATCACGCAAATAATCAAAGCCAAATTCATTATTTGTACCATAAGTTATATCACACTCATAAGCTTTTTTATGTGCCTCATCGCTATTTTGATCTGAAAGTATCACACCTACACTAAAACCTAAAAAATTATAAATAGCACTCATTTGCTCTGCATCTCTTTTGGCTAAATAATCATTTACAGTAACTACGTGCACACCCTTGCCACTCATAGCATTTAATACAACAGGTAAAGTTGCAACCAAGGTTTTACCTTCCCCAGTTTTCATTTCAGCGATTTTTCCCTCATGCAAAACCATACCACCGATTAATTGCACATCAAAATGACGCATATTAAGCGTTCTTTTTCCTACTTCCCTAACTATTGCAAAAACATCATTTAGTATTTGGTCTAAAGTTTTTTCTTCTTTTTGAATTTGTGTTTTAAAATCTATAAAATTTTGTTTTAATTCATCATCACTTAAATTTTGGTATTTTGACTCTAAAGCATTAATTTGCGCAACTCTCTTTAAATATTTTTTTACTTCTCGATCGTTTTTTGTGCCAAATATTGCTTTAAATACACTAGAAAACATTTTTTTACCTTTAATTACAAAAATATATGCTAGATTATACCTTGATTTTAATTAGAACTATATAAAATTTTATTTGCATAAATTTTATATAATTTGTAAAATTTTTAAAGGATAATTATGAAATATTTTGTATTTTTAATGATATTTGCTTGTAATATTTTTGCTTTTGATATAAATTTTAAAAATTTTAGCAGTGATTTTGAACAAAAAGTGCAAAGCAATAATTCTTCGCTAAATTACAAAGGAAATTTTATCATCACTCAAAATAAAGCCTTTTGGAATTATACTAAGCCGAATAAAAAGCAAATTTATATCAACAACAAAGAAGTTGTTATCATAGAACCTGAATTAGAACAAGCCATTTATACTCAATTGCAAAATTTACCAAATCTTCAAGCAATTTTTAAAAATGCAAAATCAATATCTCACGAAAGCTATGAAGCAAAATACGAAAATATCATATATAATATCAAACTAGAAAACGGTAGCCTTGACAGTATTTCTTACAAAGATGAATTGGGAAATTTAGTCAGTCTTTATTTTTACAATCAAAAATTTGATCAAAATATCAACGATAATATTTTTATACCAAAAATTCCAAGCCATTTTGATATAATCCATTAATCAAAATGGTATCTCTTTAAACAAATCTTGTTCTTTGCTTGGTGCTAACATTTGCATTTGAGCATTTTCCATAGTTTTTAAAATCATATCCATAGCTTCTTTGCTTGTATTAACATCTTGATTAAAACTTATATTACTATCTTTAATACTGTTTGTTTGAGTAGCATTTATGTCTTTTGGCTGGGTATTATTTTGATCTGAAGTTTTAGCAACTTTAAGAATATTTTGAATTTCTTCTTGCTTAGCAGTTTCTTTTAAATCTTCTTCATTTTTTTCTAAATCTTTTACAAAACGCTTCAGTTCTTCTATATCAAATTGAGCCACTGAGTTAATTTTTAAAATATAAATGTTTTTTATTTGAGTTTTGTATTTTTTATTGCTAAATTTAAGCAAAGTTTCTTTGAAGTTATTTTTACCCACTTCTGTAAACAAATCTTCATAAAAATAACTAGATACAATAGTATTTAATGCGTCTGTAATTTTCTTTTGTTCTAAATTTTCTCCCTCAAAATCTAAAGTCATTTCAATCTTTTTTAAAGTATTACTTCCAGCTTTTGAATACAAATCTGTTCTAAAATCTTCTATGCTTAAAGAATTAGCATAAATACTACAAAAAGAAAAAAATAAAATTACTACCCATCTCATAATCACTCCCTATCTTCTTCTAAATTTATAAACTTTTCTTGCAGATAAAATCGCTTTACCTCTTTATCAAATTTTAAAATTTTTAAAAAATAATCCTCAAAAGGCATTTTATAATTATATATTATTTTTAAATTACTTGGATTAATGGCTCTTGATAAACATACATATAATTGTCCTTTTTCAAAAATTCCATCAATATCACATATTAATTTATCTATACTCATGCCTTGAGATTTATGGATTGTTATAGCATAAGCTAGTTTTATAGGAAATTGAACAAATTTAGCTTTTATCTTAACTTCTAGTTTTTCATCTTTGTCTAACTCATACTCTTCTAAGGTATATTCATATGGTTTTAATTTCAATCTTTCACCATTATTTTTTTCTATCAGAATATATTCTTGCTCTTTATCTTTTATAAAATCTAAAACAACACCCTGCTCCCCATTATAATAATTTTCTTCTTTATTATTCACACAAAAAATAATCTTAGCAGCTATTTTTAATTTTAACTCACTCAAAGAATTAAGTCCATTAATCCACTGCTCGTATATTTTATCATCTAAGGTACAATCTAGTTTTTCAGCTTTTGCTTTAAATATACTTTCTTTACCTTGTAAAAGATTTAATTTTTCAGTATTAATATGATTAGTCTTTTTATTGGTAGCGCATAATAAAGTATACTCATCCATATACTCAAGTAAATTTTTTGAACTAATTAACATTTTTTTAAAGAAATTCAATATTTCTTTATTTGTTTCACCCATTCTAAGAAAAAACAAATATTCGTAAAATTGTTTATCTAAAGTTCTTTTTGTAATACTAAGTTTTAAATTAATAAATTTAAGATCACTCCAAGCTTGTGAAGAAAAAGCATATAAAGTATTTTGAAATAAAGTACTTTGAATTTGATTTTCTTTATGTTTAACCACAGGTGGAAGTTGAAAAAAATCTCCAACTAATAAAATTTTACCATTAAAACCACTTCTTGATAATCTATAATAAATCATTTCCATCAACGAAGCACTTACCATAGAGATTTCATCAATAACCAATAAATCACATTGTTTTAAAATTCTCTTTAATTTTTCTAGTTTATCTTTTTGCTTTCTATCTTCATAATATAACTCATCATAATTTTGACATCTTTTAAAAGCAAAAAAACTATGTAAAGTAACCCCACCTATATTAAAAGCACTAAGAGCGGTAGAACCCAATACAATAACAATTTTTCCTTGAACTCTATAAGATTTTATAAGCTCCATAGTTAAAAAAGACTTACCAACACCTGCACCACCACTTAAAAATACATTATTATTTTTTAAAAAAAATCTTAATTTATCTACAACTAAGTTCAAGCTACTCTTTCATGCAAGATATTATCAACATCATTGGCCTATGCCATTCTTTTTTAAATTCATTTTTGAATTCAGAAAAAAGATTGATAATTTTATTAGAAGGCTTTGGCTCAATAATATTGGTTATTTTAAAATTATTTTGCAATAAGGGAGAAATATAACTTGTTAAGGTACGGTGATATTTAACCACACCCTCACCTAAAAAATTATATTTATTTTTATTTTCATAAAAATAATTTTTAATAGGAAAAAATTGAATATCCCCATTATTATCATATATAAAATCTTGGGAAATATTTGCGGTAAAAACAGGATGCTCAACACTAAAAACCAAACTACCATTTTTATTAAGAAGATTTGAAATATTAAAAATTAATTTTTCATAATCCTTTATATAATGAAAAACTAAAGAACTAATAACTATATCAAATTTCATATTTTGCAAGTCAGTGATTTTATCTATTTCTTCACAAGAACCTCTATAAAAGGATATTTTATTTTTATATTTACTTGTTTTAGTCTTAGCTTTATCTAACATTTTTAAAGATAAATCAATAGCAAAAACTTTTTTAGCCCCATTTTCTAAAGCATAAATACTATGCCATCCATATCCACAACCTAAGTCTAATATAACTTTATCTTTTAAGCTTGGTAAACATGTTTTAAAATCTTCCCATTCACCAGCACCATCCAATCCTACTTTAGATCTTAGCATTAAGGCATATTTATCAAAAAAAATATTATCATCATACTTATTATCTAACATTATACATCCTTATAATAACTTTATTATATCAAAACTTTTCATTTTAATCTCATCAAAACCCCCAACCCACCAAATAACAATTCAATAACCAACCACACAAATCTAGGCCATAAGAAACAACCCATAAAACCATAAAAATTCAAAAATAAAATAGAATAACTAATAAATAGCAAAAACAACACATAAAACTAAATTTTATAAAATAATAAAAAAAT
>NZ_JAKMPU010000006.1:0-101216 GCF_025771175.1 Campylobacter sp. RKI_CA19_01128 | reverse complement strand
TATATCTTTTGACTTTTTTATATGTTTTATAAGTTTTTCTAAAATTTTTAACTCATTAGTATCCTTTTTGCTCTATCTAGATCCATTACAATAATAAGTTTATCAATATAAGGTGCTTTTTCTATTTTATAAAGAATGTTTTTATATGAATTATTATTTTTTAAATTTTTTACATCTATTTTAACATTATCATAATTTAGATATTTAAAAAGGGAATTAAAATAATCTTCTTCTGTTTTACCTTCACACCAAATCTGTATACTGGGTTTTGTTTTTTTATTCATCATAAAGCCCTTTTAAATAATCAATATATGCTTTTTTCTTTTCGCTTCTAATATCATAATCGTAGTAAGTTATTATCTTACTCTCTAGGTGTTGATCTTTTTGAATTAAAAATATTTGTTGTGAATTTAAAAAACTAACATCAAATAATAAAACATTATGAGATGAAACAATTAATTGTCCATTATGATTTTCCTCTGTATTAATAAGATTGTTAAATATAAGTATTAGCGCCAAAGTGCTTATTGAAGAATCTAATTCATCAATAAAAACAATTTTTCCTTCCTTGATAATTTGGGTTATTTTATCTGCAAAATATACTATTTTTTTAATACCTTCTGATTCTATTTGATAATTAAATTTCTTTCCATTGCGAACAAAAAAGATTTCGTATATATTCTTTCCATCTTTTTCATACTTTTTAAACTCAAAATCTTTTATAGTTTTATCTAGCAATTGAAAAATTTCCAAAATACTTTCTTTGTGTTCTAAAAAATATTTCTTTTTATTTTCTTCAAATTCAAAATTATATTTTTTTGAATAATTACTATTCATATAAACTTCGATATTGTTTATAAGATTTATAAATATTTCTTTTTGTTTTATGTCAAAATCTTTTAAGAAATAAAATATATTTTCACTAAGATTTCTTGAAAAGAATAACTCTAGCTGTTTATTTTTTTCTTTGCTATCAATATTAAAAATAGCCTTATCATTCTCAAATTTATATATAATTTTATTATTTTTCAAAAAAGATTCTTTTAGGATATATTTTTTATCAAACTCTATCGAATATGTAAAAATATCTTTATCGTTATTAGATAACTCAATACTTAATTTTATAGAATTTGAATTTTCATTAAAGGCATTGTTTGTTAAATGCTCTCTTAGGGTATGAGAAAAGCCATATTTAATTATATTTAGTAAAATTTTTACGCCTATAAAAAAGTTAGTTTTTCCGCTAGTATTCTTTCCAAAAAAAACTGCTGATTTCATAGGTTTCCCAGCTTGTGATAAATTAAAATTATACTCGTATTTTGTATTTTTCAACTTACTTTTTGGCTTTGCTGTAAAATCAACAATTTGTGTTTCTATTCCAAAAGAATATAGACCAGATATTTCTATTTTTCTTAACATAATATTTTCCTTTTGTGTTATTATAAAGCATTGATAGTTAATATAAACATAAAATATGTTTATATTTACAAATATATAGTTTTAAAGTCTGTTTTGATATTTTTTATAATATTCACTAAAGAATTAAAGCTATAAAAATGAATTAATAAAAATACATTCTTAATCAAGGTAAAAAATAAACAACTTAGCAAATTTCAATATTGCACTTCATAGATATATAAAATATTCGTATAAAACTAAATTCACAAAAATATATTTGCTCTTAATGATTTAAATGAAACATTCAATAAATATATTTTGAAATATTGTTAAGAATAAAATAAGTTATTATGAAGCCCTTTGAAATTAATATAATAATTATGGCTTCAAGGAAAACTAAAGCATAAAAACTGTATAATAAGATATCTCTATAAAGAAAACACTACTAATCTCATAAGCTTTCTAGTGGGTATAATATCCATTTATAATTACACAAAATAAAAATACAAAACTTTTATATTTATAAGTTACAAAGTTAATTTTTGATATATTCTTTATATTATTAGCTTAGGAGTTTTAATGAGTGCAAACGAAACTACTTTTGAAATCATCTTAGAAAAATTAAAAAAAGCAAATTTAAACACTAGATCAAAGGGATCTATGTTTGAAAAACTTTCAAAACATCTTTTAAAAGAAAAAGATACAGCAAATATTTATAAAAATATTTATCTTTGGGATGAATGGGATAAAAAAGATGGGCAAGATCGTGGTATAGATCTAATCATTCAAACAAAAGATGATGATTATATTGCAGTTCAATGTAAATTTTATGAAAATTCAAAAGTAGATTTTAAAGATTTAAGTACTTATTTTAGCAAGTTGCAAAGTGGAATAGGGGAGATTAAATTTAGTAAAGGCATTATTATAAGTGCTAGCGATCTCACTCAAAACGCTAAAAAAGAGATGAAACAAATTTTAACACCTATAGAATTGATCACTTTAGAAGATTTTTTAAGCTCAAACATAAGTTGGGATAAATTTGATCCAAATAATTCTTTAGAGCTACCAATTACTGCAAAGAAAAAACCAAGAGAACATCAAATACAAGCCATAAATAACACAAAAGAATATTTTGCAAACAAAAATAACACAAGAGGCAAGCTTATCATGGCTTGTGGTACTGGGAAAACTTTTACATCTTTAAAGATTATAGAAGAAATTACTCCTAAAAATTCCATTGTTTTATTTTTAGCTCCTAGTATAGCTTTAGTAGGGCAAACATTTAGAGAATATTGTAAAGAGAAAACTGATGATTTTGTTGCTTCTATTGTATGCTCAGATAGTAAATCAGGTAAAAGCATTGAAGATGATATAGATATTTTAGAATTGCCCATTCCTGCTTCTACTGATACACAAAGCATTAAAAAAGCTTACGATATAGCTAAAAAAGACAACAAAAGATTTATCATCTTTTCTACTTATCAAAGTGTTGAAAAAATCATGCAAGCTCAAAAACAAAACGATCTTGATGAGATTAATCTAATCATTTGCGATGAAGCTCACAGAAGTGTAGGAAATTTATATTCAGGTAAGGAAAAAGATAAACTAAATACTTTTACTCTATGCCATAGTGATGAAAACATCAAAGCCAAAAAAAGAATTTACATGAGTGCTACTCCAAAGATTTATTCTAGTTCTCAAAAAAGCAAAGCTTTGGAAAGTGATAATGAAGTATTTTCTATGGATGATGAAGAAATTTTTGGAGATGAAATTTATAGTATTAATTTTAGAGAAGCAGTTGAAAAAGGCTTACTTACCGATTATAAAGTTATTATTTTAGCTATCAAACAAGAAGGTATTGCAAACATAGCAAATACAGCCATAGCAAAATTAAAAGATGAAAAAAATGTAGATGAAAAATATGTAGATATAGACTTTGTATCTAAAATCATAGGTACGCATAAAGGTTTAGCAAGAAATGATTTAGTTGCTCTTGATGAAAACAACCAAATAGATAATGACTTTTTAGAAGAAATGGATAGTAATATTTCAAGAAGAGTTATAAATTTTTGCAAAAGCATAAGAGATTCTAAAAATATAACCAATTCTTTTAAAATTATTATGCAATGCTATGATGAAGCATTAAAAAAAGATTCTTTTAAAAATCTTGATATAAACATAGATCATGTTGATGGAACTATGAACTCCAATATAAGATTAAATAAACTAAATAATCTCAACTCCCCAAAAGAAAATACTTGTAATATACTAAGCAATGCAAGATGTTTAAGTGAAGGTGTGGATGTACCTGCTTTAGATAGTGTAGTATTTTTTGATGGAAGAAATTCTATGGTAGATATAATCCAATCAGTAGGTAGAGTAATGAGAAAAGCTCCAAATAAAAAAACAGGTTATATCATACTGCCTTTAGCATTAAGTGAGAATGAGCTTTCAAATTTAGATGAGGCTATAAAAAATACCAATTTTTTAAATATATGGAATATCTTAAAAGCTCTAAGAAGTCACGATGATACCTTAGTAGATGAGGCTGTATTTAAAGAAAAGATCAAAATAGCTGTGGCTGATTATGTGGCAGATGAAAGCTTAAATAATACAGATAAAAACTATGAGCCAAGCTTGTTTGATAGCTTTACCTTAAGCGAACTTGCAAACACGATGTATAATGCCATACCAACTAAACTTGGTGATAAAGGTTACTGGCAAAGCTTTAGTGCAAAAACAGCTAAAATAGTAGAAAAATTAAACATTAGATTAAATGCTATCTTTAAAGATTATCCTGAAATTTTAGAAGAATTTTTAACTTCCTTAAAAGAAAATATTCACCCAAACATCAAAGAAGATGAAGCCATAGATATGATATGTTCTCACATTATAACTAAACCTATATTTGATGTTTTATTTGATAAAAATATGGATGATAATCCTATAGGAAAAGCTCTTGATGAAGTAAATCAAAAGTTAAATACCTTTGGTTTAGATGATGAAGAAACAAGATCTTTAAAAGCCTTTTATAAAAACGTAGAAGAAAATGTAAAATTAGCAAAAAGTCAAAAAAGTAAACAAGAACTCATTAAAAACTTATACGATACTTTCTTTAGATCAGCTTTTAAAAAACAAGCTGAAAAATTAGGTATAGTTTATACTCCTATACAAGTGGTTGATTTTATACTTCATTCTGTTAATGAGCTTTTAAAAAGACATTTTAATACAGATTTTAACGATGAAAATGTAAAAATCTTTGATCCATTCACTGGAACTGGAAGTTTTATCACAAGATTATTAAGTAAAGAAAATGACTTAATTAGTGATGAAAATTTCAAAAACAAATACGAAAAAGCAATTTTTGCTCAAGATATAATCCTGCTTGCTTATTATATAGCACTTATTAACATTACTCAAACAGGTAATGAAAGGATAAATACTTTAGATAAATTTAAAAATATAGCCTTAGCTGATAGTCTTGATTATCTAGATAAAAAAACACAAGATAATGGCTTATTTGCTTTGGAATTTAAAGATTTAGAAGAAAATAAAAAGATTAAAGACTTAATAGCCAATGAAAAAATAAAAGTTATCATAGGCAATCCTCCTTATTCAGGTGGAGCAAGTAGCGAAAATGATAATAATGCAAACATTTCTCACCCAAATTTAGAAAAACGCGTCAAAGATGCTTATGGCAAAGAATCTGTAGAAAAAATTGGAAAAACAAGTAGGGACACGCTAATCCAAGCTATACGCATGGCAAGTGATAAAATAAAAGATAATGGCATCATAGGCTTTGTAGTAAATGGAGGCTTTATAGATGCAACAAGTGCTGATGGCTTTAGAAAATGCGTAGCTAAAGAATTTAGTGATATTTATATTTTAAATTTAAGAGGAAATGCAAGAACTTCTGGTGAGCAAAGAAAAAAAGAAGGCGATGGTGTATTTGATAGTGGCTCAAGAGCAAGTGTAGCTATAGTATTTTTTATAAAAGATACAAATGCTAAAACAAATAAAATTCACTATTATGATATAGGAGATTATCTAGATAGACAAACTAAGCTTGATAAATTAGAGAATTTTAAAAGTGTATTAAATGTGCCTTTTATAAATATAATCCCAAATGAAAAAGGCGATTGGATCAATCAAAGAGGAGATGATTTTGATAATTTAATGCCTTTAAAAAGCGATAAAAACAATTTAGGTATTTTTATAATAGAATCTTATGGAGTTGTTTCAGGAAGAGATGCTTGGGTTTATAATTTCTCTAAAGAAAAGCTTTCAAATTCTATGCAAAAATGCATAGCTACTTATAATGAAGACTTAGCTAAATTTGACCACCAAGCATTTTTAGATAAAAATAAAAATGTTAAAAAATCAGAACTTTATAAAGAGTTAAGCGATAAAGATATAACTATAGATGAAACTAAAATTGCTTGGGTTCAAAATTTGAAGAACAAATTCCTTAATAATGAAAAATTAGAAGAATTTTCCATAGACAATATTGTACTTTTTTCATACAGACCATTTCTTAAAAAATATTGTTATTACTTCAGAGATCTTTTATGGAGTATTTATAAATTGCCAAAATTATTCCCTAAAAATACAGATGAAAATTTGCTAATAAATACTACTAAAGGAAATTTTTCAGCTTTAATATCTGAGAATATGCCCGATTATCACTTTATAGGTGATACTCAAGCTTTTCCACTTTATTTTTACCAAGAAAATGGAAGTAAAGAATACGCTATAAGTGATTTTGCTTTAGATGAATTTAAAAAACAATTAAAAGATGAAACTATAAACAAAGAAGATATATTTTATTATATCTATGCGATATTTCATCATAAAAGTTATTTGGAAAAATACAAATTCGAACTTTCAAAAGAAGCCCCAAGAATTTCTATAAGTAAAGATTTTAAAAGCTTAAGCATCTTAGGTAAAAAGCTAGCCACTTTACATTTAAACTATGAAAATAATGAAATTTTTAAAGAAGTAGAATTTAAAGATGGTATCTTAGCTGATATAAACAATGATGAATTTTATAAAGTAACTAAGATGAAAAAACTAGGAAATGACATTTTTTATAATCAAAATATCACTATAAAAAATATACCAAATATTGCTTATGAATATAAAATCAATGGCAAAAGTGCGATTGATTGGATTATCGATCGCTATCAAATAAGTGTTGATAAAAAAAGTTTGATAGAAAATAATCCAAATGATTATCAAGGTGGTAAATATATCTATGAACTTCTTTTAAAAATCATTAATTTATCTATAAAAAGTGTTGATTTGATAAATGAGATTAGTAAAATGGAGTGTGAGTGATGAAGAAAGAACAATATAAAGCATTTTTAAATACTAGTATTGAAAATATTAAAAAAGCACTTGATGAAAATTATTTAAGCATATTTGCAGGAGCTGGAATCAGTGTTAATTCCGGCTTACCTACTTGGAGCGAACTTATAAATAATATTTCAAAAGAACTTTATGGTAACGAAAAATATTCTGAAGATAATTTAGTTTTAGCAGAAAAATTTTATAATCAGTTTGGAGAAAATTATTATTATCAAAAGCTAAGCGAATTTATTCCAGATAATAAACAACCAAACGACTTGCATAAAAAAATAGTAAAATTAAATCTAAAAAATCTTATCACTACTAATTGGGATAATCTATTTGAAAAAGGAATAGATGAGGAAGGTTGTTTTTATAATATTATAAAAAAAGATGAAGATATAGGATTTGCAACTGGATTTTCAAAGCTTATTAAAATGCATGGGAGTTTAGAAGATCAAAATATAGTTTTTAAAGAAGATGATTATCTAAAATATTCTGATAATTTCCCCTTAATAGAAAATTATATCAAAGGTATTTTTTCTACTGATTTGGTAGTTTTAATGGGATATTCGCTTAGTGATAGCAATGTAAAACAAATCATTTCATGGGTAAATTCCAAAGCTAGCAACATAAAACCTGTATATCTTGTCAAAATAAATAAAAAATTTGATAAATTAGAGTTTGATTTTTATAAAAATAAAAATATTTATATTTTATATTTAGATGAAATATATAAAAAAAATGATTATGAACAATTTTTATATGATTTCTTTTTTAAAAATGAAATTAATAATTCTATTGACAATGTATTAGATTTGTTTTTAGGTGATTTAGATAAAAAATATTTTGATTTAGATATGTTAAGCAATCAAGAGATAAATGATAAAGTGGAGGATTTTTTGCAAAGATACAAAAATTGCAAATTTATAATACCAAAGCTACTAGTACAGGATTTAAAGAATTATTTTCAAATAAGCTATCAAGAAATTAACTTAGATTCGCTAGCAATTAGAATAAATAATAATAAATTAGCTGAAAATATAAAAGAAGAAACTTTTAATAAAATTGCAAATTTAACAAATACCATGGTGTATACTTGTAATAAAGAATATGGGAAATTGAAAAATAAATTTATATTAGATAAGGATTTATTATATTTTAATTATGATTATATAGAAGATAAAATAAAAAAACTTACACTAAAAAACTTGAGTGATGAAGAAGAACTAAGTTTAGCTTTTTGGCTTTATCAAAATGAACATTATATACAATCTTATAATGCTTTAAAAAGAGTATCTAAAAATGCTTTTAAAAATAAAAATTACACTACTTGGTTTATAAGTGAAACCAATAGAAAAAACTTTGTATTTAGAAGTATAATTGAAGAAAACGAAATTGAAGAAATAAAAACTTATTTAAAAGAAATGGATAAAATCAACATAAGTGAAATGTATTTAAAACTTCCAGAAAAAAATAGGAACGAGATAGCCCATATAAAAGATTTTGATTTTTTTATAGGAGAAAATATAATTAAGACTTATGTTCTTAAGGAAGAAATTATAGAAGAATATAATAGACATATCAAAGGAGGGCTAACTTTTGATAATAAATTTTATTTACTTTGTAATATTTTTTCCAGGATTGTCAATCTAGAAGTAAGACTGAAGATTATATATGAGTTGAAATCTATATATAGTAACATTATAGAAGGATTGTTGATTTACTATTCTATCAATGGACTAAAAACAGAAAATTCTTATAAATACACCAAAGAAAATATTTCTATTGAAGTTGAATTGAATGTATTTAGTTTTGCTATAAAATATTTTAAAAGCCAGGAATTAAAAAAGATCTTTGATAAATATTTTAAGCAAAATTACATATTGAAATTAAATAACAATAAAGATATAGATAAAATTAATAAAAATATTTGTAAAAATTTTACTACTTCAGGATTTATTGCAACTAAGTATAGTCAATTATTCGATAGTTTTTTAGTAATTAGTTCTTGGGTAGATTTAGCTCAAGAAAATTTTGAATTAATCATAGATAGTTTTAATGAAAAATTGGAAAACAATTTATTAGGAATTAACCAATATGATAGCATGAACTATTTTTTATCTAATCAATACCAAAAAAATAAAAATTTAGATTTTTCTAATATAGCTAATATTATTAAAAAATATATAAATGCGTTTTTAAGTGGCAAATTAGGTAATAACGATACATTAGTTTTGCGGTATTCAAATATGTTTTATGATGTTTTTAAAATACTGATTAATAAAAAAATAAAATTAGAAGATGATTTTAATCCGAAAATATCAGAATTTATAGCTAATTTAAAAAATAAAAACATAAATGATAAGTATTATTGTACAAGGTATTTTTTGGGATTATTAGGTCATATTGTTTCTAAAACTATACGAAAAGAAATAGATAATTTTAATCTAGAATGTTATAATCAGGTCAGAAATGAAAATAAAGATTTATATACACTAGAATTAGGATTTTGTTTATATAGTGATAAAAAAATACCTAAAGAAGAATATGAAAAAGTGTTCTTTGAGATCAAAAAAAGAGTAAAAGAAGAATATGATAAAAAAATATCTAAAATGGAACTTAATAATTTAGGTGAAATTATGCACATTTTAGATTTTATAGAACAAAATGAAAAAAAGATATTTGGAGAAGATAATGAGTGATATTAAATCAATAAATGATTTATTTGGGTTGAATTTTGTAATTCCATCTTATCAAAGGGGTTATAGATGGGATAAAACACAAGTTAGAGATTTATTAGAAGATATATGGAATTTTTGTGAAAAAGAGGATGATAAGAAAGATAGTTTTTATTGCTTACAGCCGATTATTGTAAAAAAATACGAACAAGATGAGAAAAAATATAAATTAGTTGATGGACAACAAAGACTTACTACTATATATATGATTCTTTCTCATTTTAAATTATATATGGATGATAGTAGATATGAATCATTTGAAATAGAATATGAAACTAGAAAAGATAGTAAAGATTTTTTAAAAAATATACAAGAAAAATACAAAACAAATGAAAAAGAATCAAATATTGATTTTTATTATATGAGCAAGGCTTATGAATATATTGAAAAATGGTTTAGTGAAAATAACAACAGAAGGCAAGAATTTTTTAGAATTTTAACATCACAAAATAATATAGCAAAAAATGTGAGAATTATATGGCATGAAATAGAAGATAATGAAGATGAAAGGGAAGTATTCTCAAGAATAAATAGCGGAAAAATTCCATTAACTAATGCCGAATTAATCAAAGCCTTATTTTTAAATAGTAATAACTTTAAAAAAGAAGAAGTTGATTTAAGACAAATTGAAATTTCTAAAGAATGGGATGAAATGGAATATGCCTTACAAAACAATGAATTTTGGAGATTTTTAACTAGCGATGAAGATTATCCAGCAAGAATAGAGCTTTTGTTTAAAACTTACTACAAAATAAAAAAAGATGAAAAATATGAAGACTCTTATGTGATTTATAGATTTTTTGCTGATAAACTTAAAGGCGATAATAAGCTTAAAGTTTTAGATGAAATTTGGTTAGAAGTTAAAAAAATATTTTTAACATTTAAATATTGGTATGAAAATCATAAGTTATATCATTTAATAGGCTATTTAAATGTTTTAGAAAACAAAGAAAGCGAAAAATCACTAGTTAGTCTTTATAAAGAATCTTCAAAAAAGAGCAAAGAGGATTTTGTGCTATTTATAGAGGAGCAAATTAGTAAGCGTGTAAATGTAAAAAATATAAGTGAAATAAAGGAAATGAGCTATGAAGATAATAAAAATGAGATAAAGAAGATATTATTGCTATTTAACATAGCTACATATTTAGAGAGTGATATAAGATTTTCATTTGATAAATTTATATCAGAAAAATGGAGCTTAGAACACATAAATCCTCAAAGCAGATTTACCATAAAAAGCAAAGATGAAAAAAAACAATGGATGAAAGAAATTATTGATATTTTAAAATTACTTCAAGATGATAATTCGAATGAGCAAACAACTTCATTATTAAAAAAACTTATTGATAATATAAATGAAAACATTGATGATAAAAAATTTGCTGATATAACTAACGATGTTTTTGAATATTTTAGTCCTGAAGATAAACATAGTATAGCTAATTTGACTTTGCTTTCGCTTGATACAAATAGTAAGCTTAGCAATCATATATTTGCTATTAAAAGAAATAAATTAAAAGAAGATGAAAAAAATGGAAAATTCATCCCTTTATGCACTAAAAATGTGTTTATGAAGTATTATAGTGAAAAATTTGATGATATAAAAAATATTTATTTTTGGACTAGTAGTGATCAAGATTCGTATTTAAAAGCTATTGAAGAAAAAATCAATGTTTTTATAAAAAATGGAGAATAACAATGCTTAAAAATATTACCAATTTTAAAAAATTAATTGAAGAATATAAAATTGAAATTCCTATTATACAGAGAGATTATGCGCAAGGAAGAATTGAGGCTAGTGTTATCAGGGATAAATTTTTAGACAATATTCTTGCACACTTGAACAACAATAAAGAAATGCGTTTAGATTTTATTTATGGAAGTGTTAAAAATGATGTTTTTTTGCCGCTTGATGGGCAACAAAGACTGACTACTATTTTTTTACTTTATTGGTACTTCGGAAAAAAGGAAGATAAAGAAATAGATTTTTTAAAAAAATTTACTTATGAAACTAGAGCTAGTTCAAGAGAGTTTTGTCAAAAATTAATACAAGAAGAATTTAATACTTTTGAAGATGGTGATAAATTATCTGAAAAAATTAAAAACAGCAGTTGGTTTTTATATTTTTGGGATAATGATCCTACTATTAAATCTATGCTAGCAATGATAGATGATATACATAAAAAATTTAACAACGAAGAATTCTTTGATAAATTAGAATTACTTAAATTTCATTTTATTAAACTAGAGAATTTTAATTTAGATGATGATTTGTATATAAAAATGAATGCTAGAGGTAAAAAATTAACAGATTTTGAAATTTTTAAAGCAGAATTTGAAAAATTTCTAATTAGCAATAAGAAAAATCTCTTCAAAGAATATTTTATAAAAAATATTGATGGCGAGTGGACAGATTTGTTTTGGAGATTAGGCTTTAAAAATAAGCACCATTTGATAGATGATGCTTTTATGAATTTTTTTTATTTTATCAGTGAAATGCTTCATGTAAAAAATAAAGAAAAAACAACAGTTATTGATTTTGAAAATATGAAAAAAAACATTAGTAAGTTGATTGAAAATGTGTATTTTGATGATGAAAATATTGATTTCTTCTTTAAAGCTATTAAATACTTAGAAAATATAGCTAATTTTAACAAGGAAAACCTTTCGGTTAATTTTGAAAAAAATAAATTAGCTTTATTTGATAAATATCCAGATTTATTAATAAAAGTAATTAATAATGATAAGGGTAATCTGATTAATTTACAGCAAAAAATATTATTATTCATCATTATTAGTAATTTTGTAGAAAATGAAAGTAATATTAATGTTGTAAATTTATTAGATAAACTTAGAATTGTAAGAAATTTAATTCAGAGAATTAGAGCTTTAAAGCAAGGTAAAATAGATTATACTGCTACTTTATCTTATGAAAAATTACATTATATATTAAATATGTCTTTAGTTAATGCAAAAGAAAATATATATACCTATCTAATCAATAATGAAGTAAAATTAACAAATACAGATATAAGTAAAGATTCATTAGATCAAGAAGTATATAAAGCAAAATATATACAAAATGACAATAATTTAAAATACACCATTCAACAATTAGAAGATTATAAATATATTTGTGGAGATCTATCTTTCTTTTTGTTTGAAGATAAAGAATTGTTAAAATTTACAAGTGATAATATTGATGAAATTTTTAATAGTCAAACTCATTTAATTATTAGGTCTTTGCTAACTATAGATGACTATGTAAAATATATTGGTTTTGCTGGCTCTGGTTTAAAATATTACTTTGGTGTTGATGATAAATGGGAAATTTTATTAACCAAGAATAATCAAAATGATATGGAAGATTGCATAGACTACCTTAACTTATTTTATCAGTTCTTTAAAAAATATAAATCTATTAAGGATGAGTTTTTAGATTATGATTCAAATGAAATATTAGAGCAGTTAGTTTCGGATTATCTCAATAACAAAAGTAATATAAACTATACCAGTTGGGTTTATTATTTCATTAAATATGGAGATAAAATATTTAACAATACAGAAAAAAGGGAAAAAAATTATTTTGTTTGGTATGATGAAGAAAATTTTAATATAGATAAGATGTATGGTGAAACAATGGGTAGTAAATATGTAAATACTTATGTAAAAATATTATCTGAAATAAGTAATATCCATTTGATAGAAGATGAACAAAGATCTGAATATATTAAAATTGCTGATAAAATAGAAATAATATCATGTAATAAAAATGGGTGGCTTTTAAAATTGAATGATAAATTTATTATAGAAAATATAAATAGTGATTTTGTTTTAGAAAAAGAAGATGAAGATGGAGTTTATATTTTAAAACACAATAAATCACAAGATGTTATTAAAATGACACAAGAATTAATTAATACTATCCAAGATAACTAGTTTAACCTAGTTATCTTGCTTTTAAAAGAGAAATAAAATCCACTTTTAAGTCCTCTAGCTTTTTGTATCTATTTTCCTTGTCTTCACTAATTCCTTTTTTTAAAAAAACACAATTTGCTTTTTTTACATTCTCTTTACCTGTAGCTATAAAATACAAGACTTGAGTTAACGCATAAAGCTCATCTTCAATGTTATACTCATTAAAACCTTTAATTTTCAAAGTAGAAAAATCATTTAAACTCCCTTTTATTTCCGTATCAATACTTATTGAATCGCTATTAATTTCTTTTGCTAATCCAAAATCAGAAATTTTTATCACAGGATAAATATTATCATATAACTTCAGCAAGATATTATTAAAACTAATGTCTCTATGTAATATATTATTATTCCATAGAATTTCAATTCCTCTGAGCACTTGACAACCTAAGGAAATTCTTTCATTGTTTGAAAGCTTTTGGTTATAATTTTTTATATAATTTTCTAAAGTGAAATCAGCATACTCCATAATATATTCCTTCTTTTTTCACCCATAGAATATACTTTTAGAATATAAGGATTGTTAACACTTCTCATTATTTCATACTCTTTAATAAATCTAATAAATTCTTTATTGTTGGTAGCCTTATTTAGTCTCTTTAGTGCAAAATGACATTGATAAAAATCATCGTAATATTTATACACATTAGCATAATATCCGCTACCAATAGGAGTTAAAGTGCAACTTCTGAGTATGTTTGGAATATTTATTTTATTTGACAAAATAAAAATAGATATTTTTTCATAAATAGTTATTTTTTTCATTCCTAAAGGAATCTCACTACCTCCACTATTTTCTAGAAAATCTAAGCGCTGTTTAAAATATTGTAATAATATTTATCTATCTCAAAAGATAACTCACTGTTTTTAAATTCTTTCTGCAAGTGTAAAGCTAACTCTATATTGGTTTTTAACTTTTTACTATAGTCGGCCAAATAATGTTTATTGCTTTTTTCGGTAGATGGAAGACGTTCGTTCATTTTTTTAAAACACTCTATGATGTTATTATGTAAAGATGAAAAAACCAATTGAAGGTGTTTGTTTGTAGTGCAAGAATACAATTCTAAATAAGAATTAGATAATGTTTGTTGAAGTTCGTTAAGTGCATTAGTTAAATTATTTTCTAATATTCTATCTATATTTAAAACTCTTTTACCTATAAAAAATAAAACTATTGATTAATAAAATCTATGCAAAATAAATTATAACACAAAACAAGCTCATAAATCGATTTTAATTATTCAATGCTAGGTTGATATTGCTTTATAGTATATTTTTGATTTTAAGCTTATTTTTGTTTGTTTTTAGTGGTATTTAATTGCAATAAAATCTTTATAATATTTTCAAAGTCTTTAACATCTTCATTTAATAAAGCACATTTATTACTTAATATGGCATATTTATAAGCATTGATAATATCTAAATCAGGATATTTTTCTTGTAAGCTTTTTATTTTACTTGATTGCTTTACTCTAGCAAGTTTTGATTTATAGAGATTTTTATATTTATCATAAAGTGAAGAGCTAATACCAATTAAAGCACCTTCATTTTTAGCTTCTTTAAAGACTCTTAAGACAAATTTGATACAGCCATTTTTTCTGTTAATGCGTCTTGTATCATAAGGATTTTTTAAAGAATATTTAGTGCAATTTACTACCCAAGTGTGAATTATTTTTTCTAATCTATCACTTTTGTTTTGCGAAGGAGTTTCATCTAGTTTTATCTCATCTTTAGGATTATCAGCAGATACAGTTTTTTTGAAAAATATATTTTTAAACACAGAATAACTTGCCTTTTTTAACAAAAATTTATAATATTTTATCATACAAAAATTACAAAATCAAAACCAGTTGCGTTTTTAAAAAAAACACAGCAAATCTCAAAAAAATCTCAAAAAACACTAAAGGTAACGAAAACATATAATCTAATACTTACGAAGTAACGTATTGCAAAAACGATTATTTTTTACAAAAATGACAAATTTTATAAAATCCATAAAAAATACACCAAAAATTTATCAAAATATACGAAATATATACTTTTTAGGCTAAAGGTAACGAAAACGACATATCTGCTTAGCATGGTGTAGTGATTATTTTTATATTGCGGAAAAATATACGAAATATATACTTTTTTACATTAAAGGTAACGAAAACGGCATATTTGCTTAGCACAGAGTAGTGATTGTTTTAAAATGGGCTATTTTTTGATAAATTTTAACCTATAAAACTCCAAAAAGAAAGCTTTAAAATACAGCTTAAAATTTCCATTTTACTAAACTTTTTATCAAAACAAAAAAGGTAAGATTTTTTGAAAAAATTAACTTGTATTTTTTGGATATTTTTTTATAACTTTAATAAAATGAAGATATATTTTAAGAAAAAAATGAGAGTATTTTTAAGCTAGTGATCCAACTAATAAAATTTTAGTTTTTATGAAAAATAAAAAAGATAAAATCAGATTAATTTTTATTTTAATATCAATCATGATCACCTCCTTATAAATTAATAAAATATAAAAAGGATCACAGCTCCAGCTAATCGCTAGCTTAAAAATACTAAGCGATATAATTTTATAATAATTTTAAATTAAAATAATTTTTTTATATTTTTGATAAAAAGATTAAGATGTATATAAAATAATATTTGCTTAATCCTAAAAGCAAAAAACCGAAAAAGCCGAGAAACCATTATTTTACCAATGCTAATAATTATAAAATTTCATATGTTTTAATGGTTTAACTAATTTTAAAGCCTTATGAATAAAATAAATAAATTATAATGTATTTAGTTTATACTGTCTTCTTTATAATAAAAAAAGAAATAGAGAATGAATTAGCAAATTGAATATAAAAAAAGTAAAATGTATTTTTTATTTTATTCTTTTTTTAAATATTTTTATAAAAGTCAATTTCTTTTTTAGATTATAATGATAAATTATATTATTTTAATATGGAGTATTAAAAATTAATTTTTGAGAAAAAAACCGCTACCAAAACCGCTCCCTGAGTTTTTTAAAAAAATTAAAAAACACTTTGAAAAGTAATGGTGCCCGAGGTCGGACTCGAACCGACACAAGGTTGCCCTTACCAGATTTTGAGTCTGGCGCGTCTACCAGTTTCACCACTCGGGCTTTTTTAAGATTTTAGATTAAAAATATAGAATGTAAAATTATACTAAAAAAAAATTAAAGCAATATAAAAATATTTATATAGTAAATTAAAATATCTTTAAAATTGGAACTTTTTTTGCTTGTAAATAATTAAAAAATTTATTTGCGGAGCAAGATAATGAGAATTAGTAACCAGTATACTTACTACACTTCTATACAAAACTACACGGATGGCCAGTCTTTACTTAATAAATATAATTTGCAATTACAAACAGGTCAACTTATACAGCACTCTTGGGAAAATGCCAATACTTATATTAATGGTTCAAGACTAGAATATGAACTAGCTAATATAGGTCAGGTAATTGAAGGAACTCAATCAGCTATGGAATTAGCAAAAAACACAGATACGGCTTTAAAAAATATCACCGAACTTTTGGAAAAATTTAAAACACTCTTAACAAAAGCTGCAAGTGATGGTAACTCTCAAGAATCAAGAGAAGCTATAGCAAAAGAACTTAAACTTGTGAGAGATTCTATTGTAAATATTGCCAATACTAGCATTAATGGGCAGTATTTGTTTGCAGGATCAAATAGTGCTAATATGCCTTTTGATAAATATGGAAACTATACTGGCAATAAAGATAACATTTTTGTAGTTAGTGGTGCTGGCACGCAAATTCCTTATAATATACCTGGTTGGGATTTATTTTTTAAACCTGATTCAAATATAAATAAAATCATTTCAACAAATGTTTCTTTCACTGATGCTCGTTATCCGGATAAAAAAGAATATTTAACAGGAGAGTCTAAATTTTCGCATTTAATAGGCCAAAATTATGTTCAAAATGGCAAACTTGATCCTGATAAAAATTTCGAAGATAGTTATGATGAGAAACTTCCTTTTCCACACTCATCAATGTATATTCAAGGCGTTAGACCCGATGGAACAAGTTTTAAAGCCACTTTGGATATAGATCCTGATGCTAAAATTGAAGATGTTTTAGAAAATATTGGAAAGCTATATGGCAACACAGAGGGAAATGAGGTTGTTAAAGTCGCATTGAATGATAGTGGCCAAATAGAAATAAAGAGTTTAAAAGAAGGAAGTAGTTCTTTAGATTTTCATGCAGTTGCCATGACACCACAACTTCAAGACGCAGAGCAAATTAAAGATTTAAGTGATGCTGCTAAAGCTGAAGGTATCAGCATGGATGAAGTTACCAACCGTATTATGCAAGCAGCACATGGTGGAGATTTAAATAATACTAAAAGTCCAGTAACTATTACAGTAGATGGAAAGCAATTTACTGTTGATATTTACAAAACAGACTTTATAAAAAGCAATATCAATGGCAATAAAACCAATGGAGCTGATTTTGATGTGCCTTTTGAAAAAGATGGCAATACTGTTTTTGGAAATGTTTCTCAAGTGATTAAAGGCACTAGTGAGTATGCTACTGATAGTACAAAATTAAGTGAAGTCGTTGCAAATGCTAATGGTAGCATGGATGGCCAACAACTTCAAATGGAAATCACTTCTAGAAGTGGTCAAAAATATAATGTAACTATTGATTTAGAAAATTCTACTGTAAGTTATCCTGATCCAAATAATCCGGGTCAAACCATAAGTTTTCCTATTACTCATTCTCAATATAATGAAGCAACTGGAACCTCAGTGGGCATGCAAACAAGACCTGAAGATATTACTTATGGTCAGTTAAATGATATTATAGGTATGTTTGCAAGCGATAATGTTCCTACAGCAACTATTAATGCAAATCCAAACGGAACTATTAATAATAATGATTTTCAAACTATCCAACAAGACATAGCTGATTCTAAGGGTTTTGTTGAAGTTAGTATGGACTATAAAGGTCGTATAAGTATTACTGATAAATTTTCAACTAATACAAATATAGGTCTTACCATCAAAGATTCAAATTCAAATAGCGGCTTTCCCCCAGCAGGAGAAGTAAGCAATGGTTCAGGTTTTGTATTTAGTGCAAATAATTCTTTAACTATCGATGATCCAAATATTGATTTGATTAAAGATTTAGATGAGATGATAGATGCGGTTTTAAACGGTAGTATGAGGGCTGATTCAGAAGGAAGTGATCCTAGAAATACAGGTTTACAAGGCGCATTAGAAAGGATTGATCATTTACAAGATCATGTTAGAAAAATGCAAACAACCATAGGAGCTTATACTAACAATATAGAAGAAACAAACAAAAGAATGACTTTTTTAAATGTTAATGTTGCTTCTATAAAAAGTGGTGTGACTGATGCTGATTATGGGCAAACATATATGATGTTTATGCAAACTATGGTTTCTTATCAAGCTATGCTTTCAGCTACTTCTAAAATTTCTCAAATGAGTTTATTAAACTACTTATAATTTTTGATATAATAGCTTTTTTCTTTATAAAGGATGTATTATAAAAAAAGAAGCTATTTTTATCATTTCTAATGTTTTTATTTTTTATTTTTGTTTAAGTGCTTTGATACCTGATCAAGCTTTAGTAAGTATTATAGGATACTCTTTAGCAAAACTTAGCTATTTTTTATTTGGCTCATTGACTAAATTTTATCCTTTTGTCTTTTTTTGGTTTAATTATCTTTTATATAAAAATGATTATAACTTTGAACTTATTGAGCGTAGATTTAGTGTAGCTATCTTTACTTGCATTTTTGCTTCGCTTATTTTTGCTTCAGCATTTTTGCAAGATAAAGGTTATATAGCTTCTGCTATGTTTGTGATTTTAGATGGACTTTTTGGAAAAATAGGTAGCTTAATCTTGGTGATTTTGCTTTTAACTTTTGCTTTTAGTATTTCTTTTCCGCAAATTATCAAAGAAGTGTTTAAAATAGATCTTGATTTTGATTTTTATTTAAAACTCGAAACTTTAATTAAAAATAAAATTTTTGGCTTTTTTGGTGGCGATAAGTATGAAAATGAAACCAAAGAAGAGCAAGAAAAGCTTAAGCAAGAGCTTTTAATCAAAGAGAAAAAAGAAGAGTCCATTAAAAAGGAAGATCTATCAAAACAAGAGACTCAAGAAAATAAAAAATTCAATCTTGAAGATTTGAAAAATCAAGAATTAGAAGAAGTGATAATTAGTGAAGAGGATAAAAAATTAAGCTCAAGTTATATTCATGAGCTTTCAGAGCCTATTGCAAGTTTTGCTCAAAAAGCTAGTCAAATAAATATAAAGGAAGATGAAATGACCCCTGAAGAGTATTTATCAAAATATAAAAATAATAGTGAAGATATTTATACTCAAACTTTAAAAAGTAAAAATTTAGATGAGCCAAGTTATAAAAGACGTAATATGGACTTAAATGAAAACAAAGAAGAAGTGATAGAAGAAAATTCTTTATTTGCCAAAGAGCTTAAAGAGCGTGAGCAAATGCTGCAAAAAGCTAAATTGCTAGAAGAGTATAAAGCTTTACAAAAAGAAAAAATTTTAGAAGAACTTAATGAGGATTTTAAAAAAATTGAAGAATTAAATGCTATAGAAGCACAAAAAGAAGCTGAGTTTAAAAAAATTCAAAATAAAACTAGCTTTTTAGGGGTAAAAGATTTTAAAGATGAAGATTTTATTCCGCAAAATGAAGTAAAAGAACTTGATTTTAGTGAAGATGATTTTGCTAAGCCTGTTAGTATAGAAGAACTAAGAGGTAAAAGAAACTATGAAAGTCCTTTTGTGGTAGAAGAAGTACAAATTGAAGTTAAAGAAGAAAAAGTTCCATTTGAAATTACTCAAGAGCCTATAGTGGAAGTAGTAGAAAACAAAACACACCATTCTATCACTAATGAAGTGAGTGAAAATAAAGCTTTATTGAAAGATCTTGATTTTGGAAATTTTGAAAAACCAAAAGATTTTTCTTTACCACCTTTAGATTTTTTAACCATGCCAAAAGAAGGCAAAAGTGAAATCAATGAAGAAGAAATCGATAGAAAAATTTATGATTTATTGGAAAAATTAAGACGCTTTAAAATAGGTGGCGATGTAGTTAGAACTTACACAGGTCCTGTTGTAACTACTTTTGAATTTCGTCCAGCAGCAGATGTTAAAGTAAGTAAAATTTTATCATTACAAGATGATTTAGCTATGGCTTTAAAAGCTCAAACTATAAGAATTCAAGCTCCAATCCCAGGTAAAGATGTAGTGGGAATTGAAGTCCCAAATGAAAAAATCGATACGATTTACTTAAGAGAAATTTTAGAAAGTGAGGTATTTAAAAATTCTAGCTCACCTTTAACTATAGCTTTAGGTAAAGATATAGTAGGCGATCCTTTCATCACAGATCTTAAAAAGCTTCCTCATCTTTTAATAGCAGGAACTACAGGAAGTGGTAAAAGTGTGGGTATAAATTCTATGCTTTTATCTTTGCTTTATAGAAATTCGCCAAAAACCTTAAGGCTTATGATGATAGATCCTAAAATGCTTGAATTTAGTATTTATAATGATATTCCACATTTACTTACACCGGTAATTACTGATCCTAAAAAGGCGGTAAATGCTTTATCAAATATGGTAGCTGAAATGGAGCGCAGGTATCGTTTGATGGCTGAAGCAAAAACTAAAAATATAGAAAATTACAATGAAAAAATCAAAGAACAAGGTGGAGAAATTTTACCATTTATTGTAGTGATTATCGATGAGTTGGCTGATTTAATGATGACAGCAGGTAAGGATGTAGAGTTTTATATAGGTCGTTTAGCGCAAATGGCAAGAGCAAGTGGAATCCACTTAATCGTAGCTACACAACGCCCTTCAGTAGATGTTGTTACTGGGGTTGTAAAAGCAAATTTGCCAAGTAGAATTTCTTATAAAGTAGGGCAAAAGATAGACTCTAAGGTTATTTTAGATTCTATGGGTGCTGAAAGCTTACTAGGGCGCGGGGATTGTTTATTTACCCCTCCTGGTATGAGTGGTTTAGTGCGTTTGCATGCACCTTTTGCAAGCGAAAATGAAATTGAAAATATAGTAGAGTTTTTAAAAGCTCAACAAGTAGTAGAATATGATGAGAGTTTTTTAAAAGATGACAGTCAAGATGGAGCTTATAAAAGAAGTGAATTTGATGATGGGGATTTAGATGAGCTTTATGAAGAGGCAAAGGCTGTGATTTTAGAAGATAGAAAAACTAGTATTTCTTATTTGCAAAGACGCTTAAAAATAGGCTATAACCGCGCAGCAAATATCATAGAACAACTTTCGCAAACAGGTGTTTTAAGCGAACCTGATGCAAAAGGCCAAAGAGAAATTTTATAATCAATTTCTTATTGCCTTGTTATGATCTTTTAAAGTAGAGGTAAAAATATGCTTATTAGTTTTTTTATCCCTTACAAAGTATAAATATTCTGTTTTAGCAGGAAAAATAGCTGCCTTGATAGCTTCAAATGAAACATTACATACAGCTTCTTTTGGTATGCCATTAAATTTATAAGTATTGTAAGAACTATTATCTGATCTTATTCTTTGTGGAGTGATTTTTTCATGAGAGTATTTTCCATAATTTAATGTCCCATCCATTTGAAGCTTCATGCCTTTTCTTAAACGATTTCTAATCACAGATGAAACTATAGGCATTTCTTCATTACTCGCTGCTTCTTTTTGTATAATGGAAGCTATGATGATATACTCATGCCATTTTTTTTCATTATATTCTCTAAAAATTTTATAAGAAAGTTTTTTAAATTCACTTATAGAGTAAGCCAAAAGATATTTTACCAAAAGCTCTTCTGTGATACCTTTTGGAATTTTATAAGTTTCAGGAAAAAGCATACCTTCTTTAAAAGGGCTTTGTTTATAAAATTCCTGCATTAAGATTTTAGCATTTAAATTTAACTTTGGTGCTAATTCTTCAAAGAAAATTTCAGTCGTTTCTCCAGGAATTAAAGTAATAGTTTCAAGCGCTGCCTTAGCGACGGTAAGCTTATGTAAAAATTCAGCTCTATTTAGTTCTTTTATGCCTATATTTATCCAGCCAGATTGTGGATGGCCCAAAAAATATAAAGTATATTTATCAATACTGCTCATTTTATAGTTATTTTTATCTAATTGCGTTATAATCTTGCTAACAGAACCTTGTGGTATAAAAACCACAGAGTTTGTTTTTATAGGTAAAAGTAGATAATAAAAAATGGATAAAAGAAAAATTAAAATCAAGTCACAACATATTAAAAAAATTCTTAAATTTTTAGCATTACCTATGATACTTTTCATTGCTTTGTTTATTTACCTCAAAAATGGAATTTACATAGAAAAATTAGAATTTTCTTCTATTAATTTAGAGAAATTATATATTAAATTAGATAAAAAACTCATTTTAAATGCTAAAAAAGTCGTAGTAAATTCTCAAAGTCAAAGTGCTCAAAATGAAACTAGCGCAAGTAAAGCTGTGCAGCTTATTAAAGATGTAAAATATATTTATTGGTTTTTTCAAGAAATCAATATTGATGAAATGTTTGTCAATAACTATCCTGTGGAGTTAATTTATAAAAATAATTTATTTTTTGTAAACAGTAAAAATCTTTTAGTAAAAGTGAATTTAAAAATTAGTGATAAAAATATACAAGCTAATATTGATAATTTTCTTTTAAAAGATCATAATCTTAGCATAATTGGCTCCTTGCTTATTAATCCTAAGACAAAATTTTATACTTTTAAAGGTAAAATCGATAGTGATTTTTTAAAAAGTGATGTTAAATTTTCACTCAAAAGAGAAGAGATTGCTTATGAATTAGAAAATATCAGTTCAAATAATATTTCGCAAATTTTTGATATTTTAGTAGAAAATGGAGTGCATTTGCCTTCTAATCTTGCTCTTTGGGTGGGTGGTAAGGTAAAGGCTGATTTTTATTTTATAGAAAAATTAAGCGGTTTTGCAGACTTTGGAAAGCATAGATATTATTTAAACGATATCAATGCCAAAGGTTATGTAAATAATTTAAAAGTAGTTTTAGATAAAGGCATAGATCCTATCGTAAGTCCTTTTGTAAGACTTGAATTTGCTAAACAAAGACTTGATTTTATTTATGATGATTTGCGTTTTAATAATTATGATTTAACTCAAAGTCAAATTTATATAGATAATATGCTAAATGAAAAAGCTGGAATTTATATACGCATTAAAAGTGATAATGCTAGAGCTGATTATAGGGTTAATAAAATTTTGCTTCTATATGATATAAAATTACCATTTTTACAAAATAATGGTGTCGTAAAGACTGATTTAACACTGAAAATTCCTTTTGATCATCCTGAGAAAATTACTTATAATGGTAGTTTTAATATTATTAATTCAAATATAAATATAAGTGATTTTAAGATAACTCAAGCAAATCTTACTTTAAAAAAAGATAAGCTAGATATACAAAATGCAAGCGTGCAAAGTAGTATGATTAATGGTGATTTTAATGCAAGTGTTGATTTGAAGCAAAAAAAAGGTGATTTTAAAACCTTTATAACAAACTTAGAACTACCACAAGAGAGCTTAAAAATGGAAAATAAATTTCTTGATTTAAGCCTTGATTTTGATAAAAATATTAGTTTATATAATAAAGAATTTACCACAACTTTAAATTTTGATCAAGGTATGTCTGTTTATGTTGAAAAACTTGCAAAATATAAAAATTATTCTAAATTAATGCAAAAAAATAAAGTGCATGATGGGGAATTATCTTTAAATACTTTAAATTTCCAAGATTTTAATGTAGATATTAATAATACTACTTTTGAATCATTTTTGCTCTATAAAGATAATAATCCTTATGAATATGATAGTTTTAATATAAAAATAAAAGGTAATGATTTTAATTTAACTAGTGTAAGTGGTAGTATTTTTGCACAAAAAGACAATGATGATGTAAATATTACTTTAAATAATATTAATTTATTGATTTCTCAGCAAGATACAGAAAATACTTTAGATACTCTTGAAAATTCAACTTATAATATTAGTGGTAAAAATATAGATTTGATTTTAAAAGATTTTAATAAAACCTTAGATTTTGATCAATTTGACGCTAAAATTAAAAAAGATTCCGTAAAAGCTTGGGCAAATAGAAATGAATCTAGATTTGATTTTTTGTTTAAAGAAAATCAAATGCAAATTAGAGCTTTAAAAATGGATGATGATTTTCTAAACACCTTTATGCGCCAAAATGTTTTTGAAAAAGGTGAGTTTAATCTTTATGTAGATGGCAATAGTACTGATTTTTTCAAAGGTAAGTTCTTATTTAAAGATACTTATTTAAAAGATTTGAAATTTCATCAACAGCTTTTAAGTTTTATTGATACCATACCTAGTTTAATTTTATTTAAGGCGCCTACCTTTAATGAAAAAGGCTTTAGTGTTGAAAATGCTGGTATAAGTTTTAATCGTAAAAAAGATCTTTTTGAAATAGACGCACTTAATTTTAATGGTGATAGTGCAGATGTGTTAGGTCAAGTTAAAATCAATTTAAGAAGCAATCAAGTGGATGGTTTATTAGAACTTAGAACGCTAAAATCAGCCAGTTCGGTTATTTCCAAAGTTCCAATTATCAATCAAATTATATTAGGTAAAGATAGGCAAATTAGTACACAAATTAAATTAAGCGGAACAGTGGATGAACCTGAATTTAAGACCCAGCTTATTGCACAAAGCTTGCAACTTCCTTATCATTTAATTAAAAATATTTTTGAATTACCAGCTAATTTAGTGAAATAAACGCAAAAAGGAGAAAAAATGAAAATCACTATCATAGGCGCAGGAAATGTTGGTGTAAGTACTGCTTATGCTTTGATTTTAAGAGAGTTGGTTGATGAGCTTGTTTTGATTGATATTAATAAAGATTTGCTTTTTGCTAGAGAATTGGAATTAAGTCAGAGCATAGCTGCTTTTAATTTTGATATTAAAATAACTTGCACGGATGATTATGCGCACTCAAAAGATTCTCAAGTGGTTGTTTTTAGTGCGGGAGTAGCTAGAAAAGAAGGTCAAAGTAGGGATGAGCTTTTTGCTATTAATGCTAAAATTATGCTTGAGTGTGCCAATAATATTAAAAAATTTAACAACGATCCTTTGTTTATTATAGTAAGCAATCCTGTAGATTTTTTACTGGATGCTCTTTATGAAAGTAAATTATTTTCATCAAAGAAAATCATTGCTATGGCAGGCGTTTTGGATAATGCTAGATTTAAATATGAAGTGGGTAAAAAACTAAATATAAAAACTTCTTATATAGATACTAAGCTTATAGGTTTTCACAATGATAGCATGGTTTTAGTAAAATCTCAAAGTAAAGTTCAAAACAAAGCATTAAATGAGGTTTTAAATGAATATGATCTTGCTCAAATAGAACAAGAAGTTAAAACAGGTGGTGCTAAAATTATTAAACACTTAAAAACTTCAGCATATTTAGCCCCTGCAAGTGCTTGTGTGGGGATGATAGAGGCTTTAAAAAGTGGAGAATTTTTACCAATATGTGTGATTTTAGATGGAGAATACGGCATAAAAGAAAAAGCTTTTGGTGCTATGGCAAGGATAAGTCTTGATGGGGTGCTTGAAATTTTGGAGTTAAAATTAGACGATCAAGAACAAATTGCATTAGAAAATTCTCTCATTCAATATAATTATAAATAATTTTTAGGAGTTTTTTACTCCTAATGTTACTTTGCGTTATAAATACCTATTTGTTTTACTTTATATCTTAAATAATATTTACTCATGCTATAAATTCGCTATAATAAAAAGTTTGTTTTAAAAATAACTTTTGATAAAAAATCATTAAAAATAACAAAAAATTAGAAAGGAATTTTAATGGTAGCCCCAGAAAATACACCGGTTTGGGTTGATGAAGCAAGATGTAAAGCTTGTAATATCTGTGTTAGCTATTGTCCAGCTGGAGTTTTAGCAATGAGAGATGAAATCAGTGCAGTTTTAGGACAGATGATAGAAGTGGTTCATCCTGATTCTTGTATAGGCTGTAGTGAATGTGAAAGTCACTGCCCTGATTTTGCAATTTTTGTTGCAAAAAGAGATGAGTTTAAATTTGCAAAGCTTACGCCAGAAGCCAAAGAAAGAGCACAAGCTGTTAAAGAAAATAAATATAAAAAATTAAACGCATAGGAAAAACAATGAGAGAAGTGATATCAACAGGTAATGTTTTAGTAGCAAAAGCTGCGATTGATTGTGGCTGTAAATTTTTTGGTGGTTATCCAATTACCCCAAGTTCTGAAATAGCACATGAATTAAGCCATATGCTACCAAAAAATGATGGTATTTTTATACAAATGGAAGATGAAATTTCAGGTATTAGTGTGGCTTTGGGTGCTTCTATGAGTGGTGTTAAGTCTATGACAGCAAGTAGTGGACCTGGAATTTCTTTAAAAGCTGAGCAAATTGGTTTGGGTTTTATAGCTGAAATTCCACTAGTAATTGTAAATGTTATGAGAGGTGGTCCATCCACTGGTCTTCCAACAAGAGTTGCACAAGGAGATTTGTTTCAAGCAAAAGCTCCAACACATGGAGATTATGCAAGTATAGCTTTAGCTCCTGCTTCATTAGAGGAAGCTTACACTGAAACTATTAGAGCTTTTAATTTAGCTGAAAAATACATGACTCCGGTATTTTTGCTTTTAGATGAAACCATAGGACATATGAATGGTAAGGCTAAATTACCTGATTTAGAAGAATTAGAAATTATTAACCGTAAAAAATTTACAGGAGATAAAAAAGATTATAAACCTTATGCGGCAGGGGAAAATGAAGCTGCTACACTAAATCCTTTCTTTGAAGGTTATCGTTATCATATCACAGGACTTCATCATGGAGATATAGGTTTTCCAACCGAAGATGGAGCGATAGTAGATAAAAATATGAAAAGATTGTTTGGTAAGATTAAAAATAATACCGATGAAATTTGTACTTATGAAGAGTTTATGTGTGATGATGCGCAGTTTTTAATCATTGCTTATGGAAGCGTTGCAAGATCTGCTAAAGAAGCTATTTTAAGACTTAGAGAAGAGGGTGTAAAAGTAGGGCTTTTTAGACCTATCACGCTTTATCCAGTAGCTGAGAAAAAAATAGCTCAAGTGGTATCTAAATTTGAAAAAGTTATGGTTAGCGAGCTTAATATGGGGCAATATTTAGAAGAAATTCAAAGAGTAAGCAAAAGAGATGATTTTATTAGCTTACACCGTGCAAATGGTCGCCCTATAACCCCAAGTGAAATTATTGCTAAAGTAAAGGAGAATATGTAAAATGGCTTTTAATTACGATGAATATTTAAGAGTGGATAAACTTCCAACACAATGGTGCTGGGGTTGTGGGGATGGAGTTGTTTTAAAAGCTATTATTAGGGCTATTCAAAAACTTGGTTGGAATATGGATGATGTTTGCTTAGTTTCTGGTATAGGTTGTAGTGGTAGAATGAGTTCTTATGTAAATTGTAATACAGTGCATACTACCCATGGTAGAGCTATTGCTTATGCAACAGGGATTAAACTGGCAAATCCTAAAAAACATGTAATCGTAGTAAGTGGGGATGGTGATACTTTAGCAATTGGTGGAAATCACACTATCCATGGATGTAGAAGAAATATAGATTTAACTCATATTTTAATCAATAATTTTATTTATGGTCTTACAAACTCACAAACTTCACCAACTACCCCACAAGGCTTTTACACTGTTACTGCTCAAGCAGGTAATATAGATCCAAATTTTGACGCTTGTGAACTTACTAAAGCTGCTGGGGCTTCTTTTGTAGCAAGAACAAATGTTATTGAAGCAAATAAACTTGAAAATATCATTTTTAAAGCCTTATCACACAAAGGTTATAGTTTTGTAGATGTATTTTCAAACTGCCATATTAATCTTGGTAGAAAAAATAAAATGGGCGAAGCTGTAAGTATGCTTGATTGGATTAAAAATCGTTGTGTTGAAAAGTCTAAATTTGAACAATTAGACTATGAACAAAGAGCAGATAAATTTCCTACAGGAATTTTGCACCAAGACGAAAGCAAGGCAGAATATTGTGAGGCTTATGAAGAAGTTAGAAGAGCTTTAAAAGAAAAAAGAATGGTTGATTTAGGAGCATTAAAATGAAATATCAATTAAGATTTTGCGGCGAAGGTGGACAAGGGGTTATCACTGCAGGTGAAATTTTAGCTAAAGCTGCCATTAAAGAAGGACGCAATGCTTTTAAAGCTTCTACTTATACTTCTCAAGTTAGAGGTGGACCAACTAAGGTTGATATTATCATTGATGAAAGTGAAATCTTTTTTCCTTATGCAGTAGAAGGTGAAGTTAGTTTTATGCTTTCAACTGCTGATAAGGGTTATCATAGTTTCAAAGATGGTGTTTGTGATGGCGGTGTTATAGTTGTAGAGCCAAATTTAGTTCATCCAAGCAAAGAAGATTATGCTAGATGGAAAATTTTTGAAATTCCTATTATTACTATAGCTAAAGAAGAAGTAGGGAATGTAGCCACTCAATCAGTTGTTGCTTTGGCTATAGCTGCTTATATGAGCAAATGTATTGATATTGATGCATTAAAACAAACTATGCTTGATATGGTGCCTGCAAAAACTAAAGAAGCAAATGCAAAAGCTTTTGATTTAGGTATAGAATACGCTAAAAAAGCACAAGTAGTTTCTTGATTTTTCAAGAAACTCTCCTTATAAAATAATATTTATTAAATTATCGTTATAATATTTTCCATTTTAAGCAAAAAGGTAAAATAATGAAAGAGCTAAATGGCTCGCAAATGATTTGTGAAGCATTAAAAGAAGAAAATGTTAAAGTAGTTTTTGGTTATCCTGGTGGTGCGGCTTTAAATATTTATGATGAAATTTATAAGCAAACTCATTTTAAACACATTTTAGTTAGACACGAGCAAGCGGCCTTACATAGTGCTGATGCTTATGCTAGAATGAGTGGTGAGGTTGGTGTGGCAGTAGTTACAAGTGGACCTGGTTTTACTAATACAGTTACAGGTTTAGCTACTGCTTATAGTGATTCTATACCTTTGGTTTTAATTTCAGCTCAAGTTGCAAATTCTTTAATAGGAACAGATGCCTTTCAAGAAATCGATGCTATAGGTATTTCAAGACCTTGTGTAAAGCATAATTATTTAGTAAAAAATATTGAAGAATTACCTAAAATTTTAAAAGAAGCTTTTTATATTGCAACAACAGGTAGAAAAGGGCCTGTGCATATTGATATACCTAAAGATGTTACTGCTGCTATAGGTAAATGGCATTACCCTAAAGAAATTTCTATGAAAACTTACAAGCCAACTTATAAAGGAAATATCAAGCAAATTAAAAAATTAGTAAGTTTGATTAAAAATGCTCAAAAACCTTTATTTTACCTAGGCGGTGGTTGTATGGCTTCTAATGCTAGTGATGAGTTGAGGGAATTAATTCATTTTTGTCAAATTCCTGCAGTTGAAACTTTAATGGCTTTAGGGACTTTAAGAAGTGATGATAAGCTTAATTTAAAAATGGCAGGTATGCATGGGAGTTATTGTGCAAATATTGCTTTAAGTGAGTGTGATTTGCTCATTGCTGTGGGTGCTAGGTTTGATGATAGGATTACTGGTAAAACAAGTGAGTTTGCTAAGGGTGCAAAAATCGTTCATATTGATATAGATCCAAGCTCTATTTCTAAAATCATCGAAGCACATTTTCCTATAGTTGGGGATATTAAAAGTGTTATTTTAGATACCTTAGAAGAATTAAAAAAAGAAAGTTTTGATAATACAAAATACCAAGAATGGTTTAAAACTTTACAAAGATACCAGCAATTATATCCTTTAATCTATGAAGATAGTGATGAAGTTTTAAAACCTCAATGGGTTATAGAAGAATGTGCTAGATTGGCTCCTGATGCAAGGATAATTACTGATGTGGGACAACATCAAATGTGGGTAGCGCAATTTTATCCTTTTAATTATGCTAGACAACTTGCAACAAGCGGTGGGCAAGGAACTATGGGTTATTCTCTACCAGCTGCGCTTGGAGCTAAATTAGCTGTGGGTGAAGAAGTGGTGGTAAATTTTGTAGGCGATGGTTCTTTTTTAATGAATATACAAGAGCTAATGACAGCAAGTGCTTATGGAATTAAAGTGATTAATATCATTTTAAATAATTCTTTTTTAGGCATGGTAAGACAATGGCAAAGTATGTTTTATAAAGAAAGATTTTCTAATACAGATTTAACAAGCCAGCCTGATTTTGTTACTATTGCTAAAGGTTTTCATTGTGAGGGTTATAATGTCTTTAATAAAGAAGAATTTCAAAAAGCTTTCAAAACAGCCTTAGAATCTAAAAAAACTTGTGTTTTAAATGTGGCTATAGATCGTTATGAAGATGTATTACCTATGGTGCCTGCAGGTGGAGCTATTTATAATATGATTTTACCTAGCTATAAAAACAAGGATAAAAAATGAAAAGAAGAGTAATTTCTGTCATTGTATTAAATGAGCATGGGGTATTATCACGCGTTGTTGGGCTTTTTTCAGGACGTGGTTATAATATAGAATCTCTTACTGTTGCTCCACTTGATGATAAAGAATTCTCAAGGATAAATATCGTTACTTTAGGCGATGAAAAAGTTTTTGAACAAATCATAAAACAACTTCATAAACTCATACCTACTTATAAGGTAATTGATTCTAGTGATTTTATAGAAAAAGAAACAGCCTTGGTAAAGATTGCTTTAAGTGAAAATTTTGCAGGCTTAGATGCTATATTAAAAGCTTATAATGGCAGTGTAACTTATAGTGATGATGAGTTTATTATAGTAATGGCAAGTGATAATGCAAAAAATATCGATAACTTTTTAAAAACCATGAAAAAGTATAATCCTATTAGTGTAGTTAGAAGTGGTTCTATTTTAATGGAGGTAAAATGAAAATTAGTGAAATTGCTAAATTTTTAGGCATAGAATATTGCGGAGAAGATATAGAAATTACAGCTTTGAATTCTTTGAATAATGCAAGTTTTACTGAACTTAGTTATTGTGATGGAGAAAAAAACTCTAAAAAAATTGCAAGTAGTGGAGCTGGGGCTATATTAGTCTCCAAAGAATTTGAAAATTTAGTTTCAAAAGATTGTATTAAGCTAGTTGTTGATAATCCACATTTATCTTTTGCGCTTTTAAGTAAGCTTTTTGCTAAACCTTTAATCTCTAGTGAAAAAAAACAATCTAATATTGCCAAAAGTGCTAAGATTATGCCAAATGTTTATATAGGCGAAAATGTCCAAATAGCTGATCATGTAGTGATAATGGCAGGTGCTTATATAGGCGATAATGTAAGTATAGGTGAATATACTATAATCCATCCAAATGCTGTGATTTATAATGACACTAAAATAGGTAAAAAATGCCATTTGCTGGCAAATTGTGTTATAGGTAGTGATGGCTTTGGTTATGCGCATACAAAAAATGGCGAGCATTATAAGATTTATCATAATGGAAATGTTATTTTAGAAGATTTTGTAGAAGTTGGAGCTTGTACGACTATTGATAGAGCAGTTTTTGAAAGTACTATCATAAAGCAAGGTACAAAGATTGACAATCTCGTTCAAGTAGGACATAATTGTGAAATAGGGGAGAATTGTCTTATAGTAGCTCAAAGTGGAATTTCGGGTTCAAGTATTTTAGGTAAAAATGTCACTATGGGTGGACAAAGTGCTACAAGCGGGCATTTAGAAATAGGAGATTTTGCCACCATAGCCGCAAGAGGCGGGGTCACTAAAAATTTAGAAGGTGCTAGGGTTTATGGTGGTTTTCCTATTATGCTTCAAAAAGATTGGTTGAAATTTCAAGCAAAAATTATCACAGCTTTTAGGGATAAACATGAGTAAAAAAATATTTAAAACTATAGAATTACATGGTAGTAAAAGTGGAGAAATAAGTCTTTGTAATCTTTCTAATCCTTATGGTGTAGGAAGTAATGATGTCTTAAGCATAGGTGTGGCTTTAAAAAAGGAAAATGGAATAGATTGGAAAGTTCATATTCCTTATGAAAATTTAAAAGATCTTATCCTAGCACTTCAAGAAATAGAAAAAAGCAAAGCCTAGTTTAAAAACTAGGCGTATTTAAATCCCGTTTTCTTCCTGCGCTAATAATTAAAACAAAATTAAGCACAATCAAAACATATATAAAAGTTGGTATAGGGAAGGCGTCGCCATTTGCATAAGAATGAAGTCCAGAGAGATAAAAATTCACTCCAAAATAAGTCATTAATATACTATAAAAGGCTAAAACACTAGCACTTGCAAAAACAAAAATAAAATAAGTTTTGAAAATAAATCTTAAATGTAATACCATGGTATAAACTACAATAGAAATCAAAGCCCAAGTTTCTTTTGGATCCCAACCCCAATATCTTCCCCAGCTTTCATTAGCCCAAACTCCGCCTAAAAAATTTCCTATTGTAAGCATTGCAAGCCCTATTATCATAGACATTTCATTAACGCAGTGTAGTTTGGTGATGTTTAAATCTATATTTTTATTTTTACCTCTTAAGGCAAAAAGAAATAAACTTAAAATTCCTATAATAAAACAAAGTGCTAAAAATCCATAGCTTGCTGTTATAATCGATACATGAATATTAAGCCAATATGATTTTAAAACAGGTATTAGATTTCCAATTTGAGGATCCATAAAGCCAAGATGAGCTACAAAAAGTGAAATACCTGCTAAAAAGCTCGCACTACATAAAGCCAAAAGTGATTTTTTAAAAAATATCACAGCGCTTATCGCACAAGCAAAAGCTATGTAAATCATACTTTCATAAGCATTACTCCAAGGAGTATGCCCACCTACATACCAACGAATGATTAAAGCTAGCGCATGTATGATTACACACATACTTAAAATGATATAAAAAAATTTATACACAAAGGCAGATAAAGAAATATTTTTTAATATAGTATAAAAACTTAAAAAGAAAAAAACTAACGCAAAGCTAATATAAACAAAAGTTAGATTATCAAAGATATTATAATGATTAAGCAGTATTTCAAGATCTAATCTTTCTTTTGGTGGTAAAACACTGCTTCCATAATGATTTTGAAAGTCTTTTAAGGATTGTAAAATTTCATTTGCATCTTGCCATTGATTATTTTTAACACCATTACGAACTTGTAAAAAATAGCTAACTAAAAGCATTTGTAAACGCTCTACATCTTCTTTTGCAAAAGGTAAAATTTGCACCGGAGAATACCACTTTAAACTTTGCTCATTAATATCAGGAAAAATAGTTAAAGCTTGACCACTATAAATATAATATGCATGATTTATTTTTTCATCTAAGGCTAGCAAATCTTTATCAAAGCTAGTTCTTAGCGAGGGCTTTTTGCGGTTAGCTTCCTCTACATAATTACTAAGCTTATATACTCCATTATCAAACACATCATCAAATGCTATGTATTTTTTATTTATATCTGTGCCTATTAATTCTCTTAGCTTGCTTGTTTTTGTAGCTATCATTTTGATTTTTCTAAATTCTTTAGGATAAATCATCATTGCAAGAAAAATTTGATCATAGTGAAGATTTAAAAATTTTTCTTTTTGAGTGATTTTATAAACAAATTCCATTGCCAAAGTATCTAAAGGTTTGATTCTGCCATTATGATCTTGTACAAGTAATTTTGCAAAATTTAAAGAATGTTCATAGGAATTTTTTTGCAAATTTGAGATTAAATTTAAAATTTCATTTTTATTTTCTTGTGCAAAAAGTGGAGTTTGTAAATTTGCAAAAAGCAAAATAAACAATACAAAACTTTGACCTTTTTTTAAATAAATGCTTAAACGATGAAATCTTGAGTTTTTGTCAAATAAAACCCATAAAAATCCCAAAATCAATAAAGTATAACCTATATAAGTAGGAATTTTACCAGGATCTTTATTGACTGAAAGTATAGTGCCTTGCTCATCTTGATCATAAGAGCTTTGAAAAAATCTATATCCACCATAATCAAGAACATTATTCATAAAAATATCATAATCTAAGTTAATATTATTTTGCTCATCTATAATTTGAATTTTTGAAGTATAAGAAGATGGACTCATAGAGCCTAAATAACGCTCAAGTATAAAATCTTTTAAGTGTAACGCAAAAGGAAGTTTGATTTCTTTGGGCCCCCAATTGATAGTAAAATTTTTTCCCTGCAAGTTAAAATGCACTGCTTGTTTATTTGTAAAATTTGGATTTAAGATTATTTGTGTATTTGCTTTTTGATAATTAATGTTTAATTTTAAGCTAGCAGGTGTGATAGAGTCTTTTTGCGGAGTGTATTTGATGGAGCTTATGATTAATTTTTCGCCATTTAAGTCAATAGTTTTTTCAAAATGCTTTTGGGTTAGCGGGGTAAAGCTAATAGGAAATTCAAAACTAGCATTAGCATCAAAATCAGTAATTTTTATAAATTCTTCCCTAGTGACTATGGTGTTAGAGCTTTGATTTTCTCTTATATGCATTCCACCTTCTAAGCCAAAATATCTAGTAAGTCCAGCACCGATTAAAATCACTATAAAAGATAAATGCAAAAGCAAGATAGAGTATTTTTTCTTTTGAAAAAGCTTGTTATAAAATATCACTCCGATTAAATTTAAACCTAGTAATAAATGCAACATATCAAACCAAGCATTATTATAAATCAAAGCTTTAGCTGCACTAATACCAAAATCATTTTCTATAAAGGTCGCCACAGCACAAGATATGGCATATATACTCATTAGTAAAAAACTCATCGCAAAAGAAAAAAAATACTGCATTTTAACCCTTAAATATTATTTTCTTTATAAAAATGTATAAGTTTTTGCGCTATGGCTGCTTCGTCTAAATTTTGATTTTCTTTTTGGTTTAAAAACTCCATTGTAGCGCTTAATCTTTTTGCGCTAATAAAACCAGGATAATTTAGCAAGGTTTGGCTGTTTTTGTTTAAAATTACAATAGTAGGGGTGGCTACTATATCATAAATACTAGAAAGTTCAGCTGTGCTTAAGTCACTTTTATGGTTTTTATAAAATGTATGAATTTTTTTATAGCTTATATTTATATAATAAGAGCTGTATTTTTCTTTTATAAGTTCTTGTATTTTTTTATCATTTTTAATTTCTTCTTTTAATTTATCACAATAAAGACAATGATTTGCGCTGAAAATGATTAAAATATTTTTATCATCACTTTTTATATTTGTATTATCTTTAAATAAATGAGCTATTTCTTCATAAGATTTTTTATCTAAATCATTTGCTTTTTGCAAATTTTCTTTAGAAAATTGTGTACCGCTTGAGATTAAATTAGAATCAAGTTTTTCTTCATTAGAACAAGCTGTAAAAAAAATACTTAAAAAACTAAGTGTGAGTATTGTTTTAAACATTTAAAATCCTTGAAAAAGTTAGGAAAAGTCCTTATTCGCTATTATAGCGAATAAGGTTATAAGATAGTGTTAAAGAAAGTATAAAGCATTAAAAATAAAAATACCAAACCAGTGATTAGCATTGCAAATCCTGCAAGTTTAGCTAGCCATTGATATGCTTTGAAGTTACTTTTATTTTCATATAAAGTGCTTAATTTTCCACTTTCTTTTAAGCGTTTATACCATACGCTTCTTTCTTGTTTAATCTCTTCTTCACTAACATTTCCTGAGAAAATCACCATATCCATAGGGAAGCGATCTGCTCTAAAATGTGTATTAAAGAAGTGAATTGCAAAAATAAATCCTGTAGCAAGTAAAGCTTCATCAGAGTGAAGTAGGGTTGCTAAGTTGATTGCTTCACCTGGTAAAAATTTACCAAAGAAAGCAGGAAACCATAAAATAAGCCCTGAAATACCAATGATAAACATACCCCAAAATACTGCTAGATAGTCAAATTTTTCCCAATAAGTCCAGCGGTCAAATTGCGGTCTTGGTCCAAAACCAAAGAACCATTTAAAATGATCTTTCATATCTTTAAAATCTTGCCAATTTGGCATTAAAGAATCAGGCCCAAAAGTAGCTTTTAAAACTTTCATAAAGCTTATTTTACCAGTTATTGGATCCCTTGCTACATCACGGCGTTTCCAATTTACGATGATGATTTCTCCAATGTGAGAGAAAAATACTGCAAACATTACTATGGCTGAAATATGATGTATGGTTGCTGCGTTAATGATATCTCCACCCATTAAATCAATCATAGGTTTAGCCCACGCTGAATCATAGAATTTTTGCGGTAAGCCTGAGAACGCAAGACCCAAAAAGCTAGCTGCCATAAAGAAATGCTGAATTCTATGGAAAGTGCTAAATCTTCTTACTCTTACTTTATCTTCATGTGCTGCTTTTCTTGCTTCTTTCCATTCTTTAGGATATTTTATACGCATAGCAATTAAACGCAAACACCAAAGTATAGTATGGGCTCCAAAGAAAACAAACACAGAAATTACTAAAATAGTCATGAATATATAAGCACCATGCAATCCAGGATATTTTTCGCCATCGCTATGATCAGCATGTGCCATCCAATTTACGAAATTTTCATTTGCATTTGGATGGCATGATTTACAAGTTTGAACACGATTAATTGGCGAGAGAGTTGAGCTTCTTTCACTTGATTTTAAAATATTGTGTTTGCCATGACAATCAGAACAAGTAGCAACACTTGGAGTTTCACCTGGAGTGCTTAAAAACATGCCTTTACCATGGAAAGTCATATGAAAAGTTGCACTTTTTTGTTTATGGCATTGTGCGCATTTTTGATCGACTAATTGTTTTTGTGAATAAATTCCTGAATGTTTTGGGGTAATATGAATAGAGTGACAAGTCGCACAAGATGGTTTTTCTTTTTTCTTTTGCATATCTTGAGCGGGTAAAAACTTTTCTACTCCATGAGCGCTTTTTGCTAAAGCATTGCTTGCTTTTTCATGACAAGTTGCACATTTTTGATTGATTAAGTTTTTACTTGCTGCAATATCAGCTCTAATGCCTTTACCTTTTTGAGCATGACAATCACGACAAGATGGGGTGTTGCTAAATTTAAATCTTGAGTGGATAGTATCTTTAAACTCGATAATTTCTTTAGCTTTTTCCCATTTAACTGTGTCTATTTTTTCAACTTTTCTACCTGAAGTTATCCATGATTCAATGCCATCAAGCATTACAACAGAGTTCTTATAGCCAAGTTCTATAGCAACTGCAGCAGCTTGAGAAGCTTCAAATCTAAAACGATTTAAACCATAAAATACTAAATTTGCATTTTTATCATTAGGTAGTAAATTTTGCCAATTTTCCACATAGGTTGATATGGAATTAGGTATATAGCCATTAGCTTGTCTATCTTGCTCTGAATTGACATCAAAAAAATAAGTATTGTTTTGATCTAGCATTTCTTGAGCTTGCGCTAAGCTAATACTTTTTACACCTTCTATTGAGCCTATTTCTCCATTAGCCTCAGCAAAAATAAATCCTGATGGCATAAAAAGAGTGAAAAGGACAATAAAAAGTCGAGTGATTAAATTTTTCAAGACTAGCTCCTTATTTTAAGGAAGAATTTTTCATTCTTCCTTTGTTTTTATTTACCATTTAGGATATTTTGTGCTTCTTGGATATAAATTAAAGCTTCTTCTATGATTTTCTTAGAATAAGCAGGCCCATGAACACCCCAAGAACCATCTTTTTCTAGTCTATCAGCTATGGCTTGAGCTTGATTTGTTAGGCTTAGTACTTTTGATTTTTGCTCTACTGAAAGTTTGGTTTTTTCAGCAAAAGTTTTATCAATATTTGCTATGCCTTTTCTAATTTTCTCATAGCCTTCTTTAACAGGGTTTTGCCACTCCATTACTTTATCATAAATCATTTCTTGATTGCTAAAGTGAAGTTTTTCAGGTAAGGTTGATTGCACAGGACTATGACAACCACTTGCACCAGGGCCCATTAGATTAATATCACTAAAACTAGTTCTGCCACAACTCCACATTAAATCAAGGAAAAATCTACCTTCATCATCTCTAGCTATAGTCCAACCACCAACTTTAGGTGATCTTTCTTTGCCTTCTGGTGGGTTAAGTGTTTTTGCTGTTTTATCTACTTTAATATTCCAAATATGTGAAGCTCTAACATTATCAAACCCGCCTTTATCGGGGTTTTGAACCGCTCCAAAGTTTTCACAACTCATCATATTTGGCATGTGACAAGCTGTACAATTATCTTTTGCATGAATTCCACCTTTTTTGAAAAAGCTTGCTTGTGTTTCATGGCAATCTTTACAAGTTTTTTTAAGTTTTGTTTTAGTATAACCGCTTTTCCAATCATTAAAAGTTACTTCATGTGGATCATGACAAGTATTACATCTCATACCCTTATCATAGTGTGCTGAAGAATACATTTGAGCACCTTCTGTTCCACACGCAGGACAACTTGATTTAAAATACGCATTGAAAGGTTTTCTAGGATTGATTTTAGCATCGGTTTCATTATATGAAAATCTTTGATGACATCTTTCACAATTTGATGGCATACCCGCACCTCTTGCTCCATAAAGATGTGCTCCAGCCCCATGGCATTCCTCGCAAGTAATACCTTTTGAGATGGTATGTTTTTGAAGTTCTTTTGGATTACCTAGTGCTTTGTAAAATTCTTCCTTGTTCTTAAAATCAAATTTAAAAGTATGACAGGTTTCACAATATGCAGTAGCAGGCTGGAAAACTGCTTTTTCTTTATAAGTTGCAGCATAAGAGTTTGTTCCCCATACTTGAGAACCATTTCCTCCAAAATCTTCCATTTTAGTAGGAAAACCAGGTGCAAAAGCAGCTATTTTTTGTGCCATTTCAGGAGTTAAAAACTCACTCCAAAGTCTTGAGAATTGATTACCTCCGGCGGTTAATTTACCACTTAAATCACTCAAATTTCCATCTTCAACATGGTAAGTTCCGCGCACAAGCCATCTATCTATAAAACCATATTTTGTTCTTGGTGTTCCAATGAGAGCATAAACATCATTTGGATAAATTCCATCAGGTAAAATAGTAGCTTGAGAGTTATACATAGGTTTTTTTAAACCTTCAGCCCCACCAACTTCTTCCATTTCATGCGGAAAACGCACGGTTTTTGCATGGCGAGAGCGCTCCCAAGAGGCATATTGAGCAGGGTGACACTCACCGCATTTTTTTGGGCCTACAAATTTGTTTGGAAAATCCAAAAAAGATTCATAAGGCAAGCGATAAGTAATAGAAGCTTGTTTTAAATCATGCTCAGCAGCAAATTTAGCTCCATTTTGATTTAAAACCCAGTTTTCTGTTCTATCACTATGGGTAAATTTACCCACCAAACGCCCTTCTTTTTCATATTTAAAAATAGGGTGATGTTTGTAAAGATAGTCAAAAAATGCATCCTCTTGAGCTACATAACCATCAAGAGTTCTAGGCTCTGAAGAAGCAAAAGCTTGCGAACTTAAACTTATACCTAAGGCTAAACAGGCATAGGTAGCAACCTTAGCTAATTTGTGTTTCATAACTTCCCTTTCGCGTGTTTTGTTAAAAGATAAAAATACTCTTATTTATTATCTATTAACTATTAAAGTATAATTGTGACTATTTTTTAATAAAAATTAACTTAAAATATATTTATATTTATTTTTTATTAATTTAAATAATAAAAATTATCATATAGAAAAAGAAGTTATTTGCTAAATACTAAATTCTACTTATAATCCCCACTACCTTACCCACGATTAAAAAATCGCCATTTTGATAATGTACATCTGCATAACTTAGATTAAAAGAGTGTAAATAAACTCCGCCTTTATTGCTTTTAAAAATTTGTTTGATGAATAAACCATCTCTAGTATTTACTGCAAAAACCCCACCTTCTTTAAAGCTTTTGCTTTTATCTACTAAACACAAAGAATCATCTTTGATTTCAGGCTCCATACTATCGCCTATACAAGGGATGATATCACAATCTTTTGAGCCAAAAAAATCACTGAGTTTTTCATCTATAATCACTTCTGAAAAACTCACATTATCATTTAAAACCCCACCTCCCATAGAAGCATTAACATCATAATATTTTAAGACATTATAGTTTAGATCAAGCGCTGGAGTATTGCTCTCAAGGGAATCTTCATAAAAAAATGCATTGATATTGATATTTCTTTCATTTAAAAAATGAAGTATTTGCTTATAAGGTATGGAATTTCTAAATTTCATACTATAAAAGGTATCAGGATTGATATTTAGCATTTTAGCCACATCAGAATCTTTGGCATTTTTTATGCCTTCTTTTTGGAGTATAAATTTAAGTTTATCAGTAATTTCATTCATTTGCATAAAAATCCTTTTAAATAAAAAGTATTTTAGCAAATTTACTTTTATTTTGCAAGAATTCTTTTAAATTAAAAGATATTTAGCTTCCAAATTTACGGAAGCTAAATATTATTTATTAATTAAGCTTTTGATGTATTGATCTACCATGTATAAGCCATTGCCATTATCGCTTATGAGTTTGATTTTATCTACTATACCTCTAAAAAGCGCTTCTTCTTCGTGCTGTTCGCTTACGTACCATTGCAAGAAATTAAAAGTTGAATAATCTTTACTTGAAAGCATAAAATCTACAAGATTATTAATAGAAGCAGTGATACTTTGCTCATGCTCAAAAGTTTTTTCAAACACATCAAGCAATGATTTAAAATCACTATCAGGTTTTTTAACTTCTTTTAATTCTACTTTAGAATCAGTTTCATTTAAATAAGTGATGAGTTTTCTTGCATGATCACTTTCTTCTCTTGCATGTTCAAACAAAAACGCTCCAGCGCCATCAAAACTATGCTCATAGCACCATGAACTCATACTCAAATACAAATTTGCTGCATACATTTCTTTATTGATTTGCTCGTTTAATAAAGCCACTACTTCTTTAGATAGCATTTTTTCTCCTTTTTTAATAATGATTTTATAATGATATATTTTAAAGTTTAATTTATACTAAATTTATATTTTATGTATAATTGCACTAAAAAATAAAGAGTAAAAAATGCAAACAAATACTTTTGAAGTTGATAAAGCTATAACAAGCAAAAATGAAGATTTATTTAGTAGAAGAGAAAATGCTACTACACTAGCGAAAAATATAAAAAGTTATCAAGATGAAGATAGTATTTCTATAGGTATTATAGGGGATTGGGGTAGCGGAAAAACTTCTTTTATAAATATGGTTTTAGAAGATTTTAATGATAATAAAAAATTCATTATAATAAATTTTAACCCTTGGAATATTTCCACTAGAAAACAGCTCATTAGTGATTTTTTTACAAAACTCGCTAAAGAAATTCGTAAAGCACCATTTCCAAAAATTAAAATTAAAAATTTAAAAAAAATATGCTCTCATGCAAAAAACAAATTTTTTTTCTAAAGTACCTCAAAAATTAGAAGACTTAGCATTATTGTTTAAAATGTCATCTTATGTGATTGCAGATCCGGTTACTTCAGTGGCAATGTCTAAAACTTCAAATGCTATCAGTGATTTTAATAAATTATTAAGTGCGGAGAAAAAAGGTTTAGATGAAATTAAAAATAAAATCAACACTGCTTTATCAAATATAGACACAAAGATCATTATAGTTATAGATGATCTTGATAGATTAGCCGATACAGATATACGAGAAATTTTTCAACTTGTTAGATCTATAGCAGATTTTAAAAACACTATGTATATTCTTGCTTATGATAATGAAATAGTCACCAAAGCCTTAGATAAAATCCAAAAAGATAAAGGCGAAAGATATATAGAAAAAATAGTGCAAGTTCCTATAGTGCTGCCTAAATTAAATAAAGCTAATTTAACAGCGATTTTTATGCAAAAAATCGAACAATTTAGCTTTATTTATGAAAAAATAGATAAAAATGAATTTGTCAATAAAATTAAAAAAAATAATTTTACAGGTGCTTTTGAGAGTATAAGAGATATCAATAGATACTTGAATGTTTTAAAATTTGAAATGAGTGTGATAAAACAAGAGTTATATTTGTATGATTTTGCTGTGATTACTTTGTTTAAAGTTTTTGAACCAAAATTTTATGGGTTTATTTATAATCACTTTGAGATTTTTGCTGGAACTGCTTTAGCTAGTTATGAGATTAATAGAGAAGAGCAAGAATCCATATATACTAATATGATTGACAAACAAATAGAAAGTTTAAATAAACTAAATAAAAAAGTGATCAAAAAATTGTTGATTTCTATTTTTCCTAAAATATATGATTTATATAATAGAAATTTTTTTGATTTAAAAGATAGAAAAAAATATAAACATAAACACAGGATAGCTTCTTTGGATTATTTTCAATATTATTTTGTGTTAAATTTCGCAGAAAATATTATCAGAAAAGAAACAATAGATAAAATTATAAAGGCAAAATCACACCAAGAGTATGATGATATTTTTAATGAGTATGATTTAAAAGAAATTGAAAGATTTGAACAATTAGCTTTTAAAATGAGTGTTTATGCTAAAGACTTTAAAAACAGTGAATTTATTTATTATCTTTGGAGTATTTTTGATGAAATTTATGAAGAAAAAGATTTTTATTACTTTGATAAATGCAGAGCTTATTTGGAAATATTTTCTATTCTTAAAGAAAAGGAAAGTGTAGTTAGCGATAAATTGCTTTATGATACTTACTCATTAGATGCAAGAATACTATTTATATATAGTTGTAACTTCTCAGATGAAGCTCAAGAATGTATGTATAAAAAAGAATTAAAAATACTATTAGAAAAACTATTCCAAGAAGATAATGAAGAAGCAATGGAAAAAATATCAATGCACATTAACATTGCATGGGAAAAAAATAAAAAAATTTCAAATAAACTTAATGAGATCTCAAAGATGATTGATTTCTATAAAGACAAGTTAAGTCGTTATAAAAATCATTAGTTCAAAAATAATTGAAAAATAATGTTCTTTTGCTTAAAATTGTAAGTTTATTTATTATCAAAGGTTAAAAATGCAAGAATGGTTAAAAGTAGATGAAGAAATTTTAAAAAACAAAGTGCGTGAAGCGTATTTTTCAAAATTTTCTATAGTTGGTTCTAGTATTGATTTTATTGTCACGCAAAAGCACAAAGACTTAGGCGAGATTAATTTATTTTGGGCTGAAGCTAAGCAAGGCATAAGTGATATCAAAAAATCATTTGTTCAACTCATTATGACTATAAAAAATGGAAGTTTTCATACCATGCAAACACCTGCTTTAATAGGTGCATTTGATGCTGAAAAAATCGCATTTTTACCTTATTATAAAATTCAAGAAATTTTTTATCAAAATGATAGGGTTTGGGGTGTAGCAGCTAGCAAACACACAAGTGAGCAGTTTTTAAAACTTTTAAAAGAATTAGATGAAATTTTAAACGAAGCTTTGATTTTTTACTATGAAAAAAATGATGAGGAATTAAAAAATTTCATAAAAGAAAATTTAACAAACGAAAACATAAGCAAATTTAAAATCGACAAAAACAACTTTGTAAGCATATATCACAAATGGAGCAAAAGCGTAAAAGAAAGCATAAGTATAGATTGGGATTTAGCAAAGAAAAACGGCATTATCGATGCGGACTTTTACCTAGCTGATTTACTCTCAAATGAAAATCAAACCATAGTAGAAAAGCTTTTTGCTATCTTGAAAAAAGATCATTATGAATTTAATGCCAAAAAGACGGATCTAGGCTCTATCGCTACAGAAAAAACGGGCTTTAAAGACAATCAAAAAGCACATAAAGATTTTTGGGCTATTTATGAGCGTCCGCCTTTAGAGGAATTTTGGGATTATATGATAGAACGTAGGGATTTGCTTGTAGATCAAGACATTAGAGAAAGAAAGGGGGCGTTTTTTACTCCAAGAATTTGGGTAGATAAGGCTTGTGAGTATTTATCAAAGGCTTTAGGCAAAGACTATGAAGAGAAATACTATATATGGGACTGTGCTGGTGGGACAGGAAATTTACTAGCAAATTTCACAAATGCAAAAAATGTTTTTTGCTCTACCATAGATAAAGCAGATGTTGATGTAATACATGAGCGTATAAAAAATGGTGCAAATTTATTTGAAAATCATGTTTTTCAATTTGACTTTTTAAATGATGAATTTTTTGATAAAGTAGATGATAAAGGTAATGTCATTTATAAATCAAAACTACCTTCAAATTTACAAGAAATTTTAAAAAATGAAAACAAACGCAAAAAACTCATCATTTTTATAAATCCACCTTATGCAGAAGCTACTACTACATCTACCATAGGAAATACAGGAAAACATAAGGATAAAGTTGCTGTATATAATAAAGTTTATGAAAATTATTTGGGTGTTTGTGGTAAATCATTAAGAGAGCTTTTTGCACAATTTATTATAAGAATTTATTGCGAGATTGATGGAGCTGTGTTAGCTACTTTTTCTACTTTAAAATATATAAATTCTACAAATTTTATAAAATTTAGAGAAACTTTTAAGGCTAAATTTTTAAAAGGTTTTATGGTGCCTGCTTATACTTTTGATAATGTAAAAGGAAATTTTCCTATAGGTTTTTTAATATGGGATATGAGTCAAAAAGATGAGCTTAAAAAGGTAAGGCTTGATATTTTTAATGAAAATGGAAATTTTTTAGGTAAAAAAAGTTTTTTTCCTTATGAGAAAAATATAAAAGATTGGTTAAGACAATATAATGATAAATGTAAAAATAATAAGGATAAGTTGGCACATTTAGTTAGAGGCAGTGTTGATTTTCAAAATAATAATGTTGTTTTTATTACTCTTGCACCATCTCAAAGTGTTATAAATGCTAGTAATGAAAATTCTATATTTAAAGAAAACTTATTAGTTAATTCTATATTTTTTTCTGTGCGACATGCGATAGAGCATACCTATATAAATCACAATGACCAGTTTTTATACCCAAACAAAGCATATCAAAATGATAAAGAATTTCAAAGTGATTGCTTGGTTTTTATGCTTTTTCATGGTAAAAATCGTATAAGTGCAAAAGAAGGTGTAAATCACTTCATACCTTTTAGTGAGAAAGAATTAGGCATTACCCAAGAAGCATTTAAGAGCGATTTTATGTATAAATTTATAAATGGTAAGATAAAAAATGATGATGTTTTGTTTGATGATACGCTAGGCAAGGTGGAATTTTCTAATGAAGCAAAAGAGCTTTTAAAAGCAGGCAAAGAACTTTTTAAGTATTATCACACGCATAAAGAAAAGGCGGGGTATTTAGTAAATGCTTCTTTGTATGATATAAAAGAATTTTTTCAAGGTAGAAATGAAAAAGGCAAGATGAATATGCCTAGCAAAGCAAAAGATGAGCATTATAAAATTTTACTTAGTGATTTGAATTTAGCTTTAGATGTTTTAGCTAAAAAAATCGAACCAAAAATTTATGAATATGGTTTTTTAAGAGAGTGATTAGCTAATACTAAAAGAAAAAATACTACCTTTTTGTGGGTTAGATTGAATTTTTAAAGAACTTTTGTGTAAAGTGAGTATTTTTTTAACTAAAAATAATCCTAGTCCAAAGGAGTTGTTTTGTGTCGAGTTTGCTTTGTAGAATTTTTTTGTTATAAATTTAAGATGTTTTTCTTCTATGCCTATACCTTGGTCTATGATAGTAAAATTTTGATTTTTTATGATGATTAGCACCTCTTTTTTGCTGTATTTTAGGGCATTGTCTATTAGATTAATGATGACTTGCTCTATGAGAAATTTATCCGCTATGATAAAGCTTGTTTGGCCTTGAATTTTCAACCTATCATCTCTAAAACTTTCTAATAAATTTTTACTTAAAGCATATAGGTCGAATTTTTCTAAATTTAAAGAATTAAAATTAAGATTAAAAACAAAATTGAGTTTATGTGTTAGTTGGTTGATTTTTACGCTTTGTTTGTGAATTTTTTCAAGTAAAAATAATTTCATATTTCCATCATTAGTTTCTTTTAAAGATTGCAAGCTCAAATCTATAACGCTTATAGGGTTTTTAAGCTCATGTGATATAGCGCTGATTACATTGCTTAGTTGGGTGTTTTTGGTTTGAATTTTCTTAGCTTGTTTTTTGTTTTTTAATTCTTGCTTGATGAGTAATTTTTTAATTTTCAATAAGCGTAAATTTAAATTTTTTAATTCATAAACGAAATTATATTTTAAAATGAAATTAGTATTTGATTTGATACTTTTAACAAACAATAATAATTCTTGAAAATAATTTTTGAAAAAATAAAATACAACAAAATAAAACACAACAAGTACAAGTAAAAAGAAAGAAAAAATAATAATATTTTTAATCCAAAAATTTTGTATCAAAGAATGTATTTTAGGATATACAATGATGATGTATTGATAGTTTTTATAAGCATAAGCTTTAAAATAAATTTCTTTTTGCTTATAAAAATCATGGGTAAAATTAGATTCAAAGTGATTTAGAAAATAAGAATAATCTTTTAATGATGAAAAAATATCATCATTTTGTTTAATGATAAAATCTGCTCTAGTGTTTTGAGCAAATTGCTTGATGTTATTGGAATTTAGTGTATCTAATAATTGAAATTGTAAAACATCATTGAGTGTTTTTAGTTTTTGCTCATAAGTGTTTTTTACTGTAGTATTGATATAGCTTTCATTGAAAAAATAAAACAATATAAAAAAAACAATACAAAAAAATCCAAGTGTAAAAAGGAAAAATGTTTTTATTCTTAGCACAATTTATAACCCACCGAACGCACTGAAATGATATTTTCTTTAATTTGTGGAATTTTTTGTTTTAATCTTAAAATAGCTGTATTGATTGTCTTATCGCTTGTTGTGTCATTTTTCCATACTTGCTCACTTAAAAATTGACGGCTTAGAAGTTGATTTTTGTGATTAAAAAAACACTTGAGTAATTCCACATCTAGGGTTGATAATTTTTCAAATGTATTTGTTTGATAAATTAATTTTCTTTCTTCTATATATAAAGTAAAATCTTGATAAGAAATTTGTTCTTTTGGAGTTTTATTTCTTTTAGTTACAGCTTTAATTCTAAATAAAAGCTCATTAAAATCAAAAGGTTTGCATATATAATCATCACAGCCTTGCTCAAAACCTTCTAAAATATCTTTTTGCAAAGTCTTTGCGCTAAGAAAAATCACAGGCTCCATATAACCTTTTTTTCTTAATTGTTTTATCATCTCTACACTATCGCCACTTGGTAAATTTCTATCCATGATGATTAAGTCTATTTCATTGGTATCTAGAAAATATTCTAAGTCAAAAAAATCAAAATAATTATAAATTTTTATATTTTCTTGGCTAAGTCTTAGTGTGATTAATTCGTTTAAGTCTTTATCATCTTCTATCAAAATAATATTTAGCATATAAAAATTATATCAAAAAATATATGTATCCAAAATGTTTCCAAGTTTTTTTAAATTTTCATCACTTTTTAACTAAGGAGAAAAAATGAAAAAACTTTTAGCTTTAAGTATAGCTACTTTTGTTAGTCTAAACGCAGCAGAATTAAAAATAGCAGGTTCATCTACTGTCTACCCTTTTACTTCTTTTGTTGCTGAAGAGTATGCTGTTATAAAAAATACAAAAACACCTATAGTTGAAAGTCTTGGCACAGGCGGTGGTTTTAAAGTGTTTTGCGAGGGAATTACTGATATTTCTAATGCTTCAAGAGCTATCAAGCCAAGTGAATTTGAAACTTGTAAAAAATCAGGTGTGAGTGATATAGTCGGGATTATGATAGGTTATGATGGCATAGTTTTAGCTCAAAATAAAATCAATGCCCCGTTAAATATAAGCTTGCATGAGTTATTTTTGGCTTTGGCTAAAGAAATTCCGCAAGATGGAAAATTAATCCCAAATCCTTATACAAATTGGCAACAAATCAATAAAAATCTACCAAATAGAAAAATTACAATCTATGGTCCTCCATCGAGTTCAGGAACAAGAGATAGTATAGAAGAGCTTGTAATGGTAGATATTTCTAAAAAAATTCCTGAATACAAAGGTGCATATAAAACTATACGCCAAGATGGAGCATTTATACCAAGTGGTGAAAACGATAATTTAATTGTTTCAAAACTTTCTGTTGATAAAGAAGCTTTTGGGCTTTTTGGATACGGATTTTTAGCTAGCAATGATGATAAAATTAATGCTGCTTACATTGATGGTGTAAAAGCTGATGAGAAGAATATTTCCGAAGGAAAATATAAACTAGCTCGTTCTTTATTTATATATATGAATGCTAAGAAAAATCCAGAAGTATTTGAATTTGCAAAAATTTACATGAGTGATGATTTAGCTAAAAGCGGGGCAGAATTAGAAAAAATAGGATTAGTTCCTTTGGATGAAAAAACTTTAAAACAAACCCAAAAACATATAGAAGAAAAAGGTTTATTAACTGATGAGCTTGTTAAAGCAGGGAAAGTTTTTTGATTTAGGATGAAAAATTGATAAAAGAAAAAATAATAAAATTAACGCTTTTTCTTTGTGCTTTTGTTAGCGTAGTAGTAAGCTTTGCTATTATGCTAACTATTTTAATAGAGGCATTAAAATTTTTTCAAAAAGAAAGCGTATTTACTTTTTTATTCTCAAGTCAGTGGGCAGCAGATGCTGCATTTGTAGGTGCTGATGGAAGTAGCAAGCATGGTGTTTTTGGTGCTTTGAGTTTATTTTGGGGAACTTTTTATATTTCACTAATAGCAATGCTAACAGCCTTACCTTTAGGCATAATGTGTGCTATTTATCTTGGAGTATTTGCAGGTAAAAAATCTAAAAACTATTTAAAACCTATTTTAGAAATCATAGCAGGAATTCCTACTGTAGTTTTTGGATTTTTCGCAGCCATAGTTGTAGCTCCTTTTATAGTGTGGTTTTTTTCTCTTTTTGGTATAGAAGCTAGTTTTCAAAGTGCCCTAGGTGCAGGTTTTATCATGGGTATTATGATAGTTCCTATAGTGGCTTCACTTTCACAAGATTGCATTGAAGCTGTAAGTTTAAAAAGGATAAATGGAGCTTATGCTTTAGGTATGACTAAAAAAGAAGTTGTATTTGCAGTAATTTTACCAGAAGCAATGCCAGGCATAGTTGCAGCTTGTCTTTTAGGACTTTCAAGAGCTTTAGGTGAAACGATGATTGTTGTTATGGCTGCTTCATTGCGTCCAAATTTAACAATGAATTTTTTAGAAGATATGACAACAGTGACTGTAAAAATAGTAGAAGCATTAAGCGGTGATCAAGCTTTTGATAGTTCTTTAGCTTTAAGTGCATTTTCTTTAGGGCTTGTACTTTTTATTATTACATTAATCATTAATATTTTTAGCGTTTATTTGATAAATCGCTTCCATAAAAGGAAAAATTTATGAAAAAACTTTTTAAACAAAGAAAAAAAGCTTCAAAAAATTTCAAAAGATTCTGTAAAATGGGGCTTTATATAAACCTTATTTTTCTTTGTATTTTTTTATCAAGCGTAGGGTATCTTGGGATAGGAGCTTTTAAGCAAACTTACATTTATGCCCAGGCTGATAGAAATAGCCCTTCATATGAGCTTTTATCGCGTGCTGAACAAAGGAAAATAAGAACAGGTCAAATCAAAGAAAAATCTTGGCTTTTAGCAAATTCTGAAGTTGATCAATATATGAAAAAAAACTACAATAAACTAAGCGATGAACAAAAAACTTTAGTTGATGAATTAGTTCAAAAGCAAGAAATCAAACTAAGTTTTAACACAAATTTTTTCTTTAATGGAGATTCTAAATCACCTGAAAATTCAGGAGTCTTTGCTTCTGTGGTTGGAACTTTACTTGTAATGTTAGTATGCATGGTTGTAAGTATCCCAATAGGAGTTGGAGCAGCTATTTATTTAGAAGAATTTGCTCCGCAAAATGTATTTACGCATTTTATAGAAGTGTGTATTAATAACCTTGCAAGTATTCCTAGTATTTTATTTGGACTTTTAGGACTTGGAGTGTTTATTAATCTTTTTGGGATGCCTCGTTCTAGTGCTTTAGTTGGAGGATTAACTTTGGCTATTATGAGCTTACCTATTATTATTGTTTCAACTAAAGCTGCCTTAAAAAGTGTGGATATTAATATGAAAAATGCAGCATATGCTTTAGGCATGACTAAAATTCAAATGATAAAAGGTATTATGCTACCTTTGGCAATGCCTATGATTTTAACAGGTTCTATTTTAACTCTAGCAGGGGCTATTGGCGAAACCGCACCTTTGATGATTATAGGTATGATAGCTTTCATACCTGATGTAGCAAATAGTGTTTTTGCGCCAACAAGTGTTTTACCTGCTCAAATTTTTTCATGGTCAGCTATGCCAGAGCGTGCATTTTTAGAAAGAACAGCAGCAGGGATTATAGTGCTTTTATCTCTTTTGGTGATTTTAAATTTAGCAGCAATACTTTTAAGAAGATATTTTCAAGGAAAATTAAAATGATAGCAAAAACAACAAATCTAAATTTATTTTATGGTAAAAAACAAGCTTTATTTGATATTAATATGGAAATTCAAAAAAATAAAATCACAGCTTTAATAGGTGCTTCAGGATGTGGAAAATCCACATTTTTGCGTTGTTTTAATAGGATGAATGACAAAATAGCAAAAATCGATGGTCTTGTTGAGATTGATGGAAAAGATGTTAAAAATCAAGATTTAGTCGTGCTTAGAAAAAAAGTTGGAATGGTATTTCAACAACCTAATGTTTTTGTAAAAAGCATTTATGATAATATTTCTTATGCTCCAAAACTCCATGGGATGATCAAAAACAAGGATGAAGAAGATGCTTTAGTGGAAGATTGTCTTAAAAAAGTGGGTCTTTTTGAGGAAGTAAAAGATAAACTAAAACAAAATGCTCTAGCGCTTTCAGGCGGTCAGCAACAACGCCTTTGTATTGCAAGAGCTTTGGCTATAAAGCCAAAATTATTACTTTTAGATGAACCAACTTCTGCACTTGATCCTATATCTTCAAGTGTTATAGAAGAGCTTATTAAAGAATTAAGTCATAATCTTTCTATGATCATGGTAACGCATAACATGCAACAAGCTAAGCGCGTGGCTGATTATACTGCGTTTTTTCATTTAGGAGAACTTGTAGAATTTGGAGAGAGTAAGGAATTTTTTGAAAATCCTAAAGAAGAAAAAACAAAATCTTATTTAAATGGAGCTTTTGGATAATTTTTATTTATTTAGAAATTTTGATGATATAATTAATCAAAATTTCTAAAATACATTTGTTTATTCTTGAAATCAGCAAAATTAAAAATATATTTATCTTTAAAAAAGTAATTTTTAAGTAAAATTACTTTTTACTTTCAAAAGATTATTATCAAAAGAGTATTCATGGCAAACAAACAACTTTCACTCAAGCATCTTAGTATGCCTATATTACTTGAAATGTTTTTAAGATATTTTTCTTTGATTATCAACACTGTGATGGTTTCGCAGTATTCTAACTTTTTAGTTGGGGCTATGGGTGCGGGTAATCAAGTAGCAGATTTATTTATTATTATTTTTAGTTTTTTAAGTGTGGGTTGTAGTGTAGTGATCGCTCAAGCTTTAGGAGCTAAGGATTACACTCTAGCAAGAAAGGCAATTCATCAAAGTCTATTTTTAAATGCCTTGCTTGGTTTTGTGTGTGGAAGTTTGATTTTATGGCATGGAGAGTTTTTGCTCTATCTTTTGCAAATTCCAAATGAACTTTTAAAAGACAGTGAAATTTACTTGCATATGCTTGGAATTTGTTTGTTTTTTGATGCTATGGGTATAGTTTTGGCTGCTATTATTAGGGTGTATAATATGGCTTATTGGGTTATGTTTACTACCTTATTGATGAATGTTGTGATATTTATAGGAAATTTTTATGTATTGCATTTTACTAAGCTAGAGCTTTTTGGAGTAGGGCTTAGTAATATACTTGGGCGTTTGGTAGCCTTTAGTATGCTTATAGCAATACTTAGTTTTAAGCTCAAAATTCATCTTAAAATTAAAGAGATGATAAGCCTTGAAAAAGTGGTACTTAAAAAGATTTTTAATATCGGTGGTTTTGCAGCAGGAGAGCATTTGATATGGTTTATACAATACACTATAGCTTTTGCTTTTGTAGCAAGTTTAGGTAAAGAAAATTTAAGTGTTCAAACGATTTATTTTCAAATTTCTTTACTTATCATGCTAGTAGGGCAAGCTATAAGCGTGGCAAATGAGATTATCATAGGTAAATTAGTTGGCGCAAAATACTTAAATGTAGCTTATAAACATACTTGGATAGCTTTGTATTTTAGCGTGGTTGCAAGTGCTTTTGTGGCTTTACTTAATTATGTTTTGCAAGATTTTACCATGGGTGTAGTAAAGCTTGAAGAAAGTTTAAAAGAACTTATGATACCACTTTTTACTCTTTCAATATTCTTAGAAATCTCAAGAACTTTTAATATAGTCATGGTAAATTCACTAAGAGCAAGTGGTGATGCGAGGTTTCCGTTTTTAAGTGGAGTGGTATTTATGCTTGGAGTTTCTTTACCGGTTGGTTATGTGCTTTGTTTTTATGCTGGACTTGGAATTTTAGGAGTTTGGGTAGGTTTTTGTGCAGATGAGTTTTTACGCGGTATAGTCAATTCATATAGATGGAAAAGTAAAAAATGGCAAGGCAAAGCACTAGTATAAAAGGAATTTTAGAATTTAAAGAATTTCGTTTTGCTTTTGAAAAGAAAAAACTTAAATACTTAAGACTTAGGGTAGATAGGGATTTAACTTTCAAGCTTAGTATACCGCTATATTATGAGCAAAGAGATGTTTTAAGATTTTTAGAAAAAAATGAAAGTTGGATTAGAGCCAAAGAAAAAGAACTTTCTTTAAAAAGAGTAGTTTTAGCAAGTGATGAATTGTATTTTTTAGGTAAAAAATACAAGCTAGTTTTTAATGAAAATCATAAAAAAGTTCTCATAAAAAAAGATAAAATTTTTGCAAAAAATCAAAAAGCCTTGGATCTTTTCTTAAGGCGTAGTGCTAGGGTGATTTTTGAGTATTTTATAAAAAAATGGCAATTTATCCACAAGAGAAAGGTGCAAAGAATTTGTATTAAAGAAATGATTTCAAGATGGGGTTCTTGTAATCATCAAAAAGCATATATAAACTTAAATTTAAAACTCATGCAAAAACCTATAAAAGCTATAGAATATGTGATTTTGCATGAACTTACACATTTAATCTACCCACACCATCAAAAAGAATTTTATGATTTTTTACATAAATTAATGCCTGATTACAAGACAAGAGAGGTTTTTCTAAAAAGTCTTATTTTTTAACAAAAATTTATTTTATTTTAAAAAATTATTTATTAAAATAAATTGTTTTTAAATATCTTTTAAAGGAAAAACAATGAAAAGAAGAAATTTGTTAAAAGTAGGTGCTTTGGGTTTAGCTGCTATGCTTTTTAGCGGTGTGGCTTTAAATGCTAACGATGTGGTTAATTTTCCAAAAGATAAGCAAAAAGCTTTATTGCTTTCAAGTTCGGGCTATAAAGACACTGGGTATTTAAACCATGCTTTACCTTGGCTTAAAGAATTTGTTGAAAAAAATAATTTAAAAGGCAAAAAAGTAGCATTTATACCTTATGCAGGTGTTAGAAAAACTTATGAACAATATGAAGCACAAGTTGCTAAAGCTTTAGAGAGTTTAGGACTTCAAATAATTAGTGTACATAGAGGTAATGCTGTTGATATTGTTAAAAGTGCTGATGCGATTTTTGTAGGGGGTGGAAATACTTTTGAACTTGTAAATCAGCTTTATAATAATAACCTAGTAGAACTCATTGCAAAAAGAGTAAGTGAGGGTGTACCTTATGTTGGTTGGTCAGCAGGCTCAAACGTAGCAGGTGCAACTATGATGACAACTAATGATATGCCTATAGTTGAACCAAAATCATTCAATACTTTCAATATCTTCCCTCATCAAATCAACCCGCATTTTATCTCAGGTAAACCAGTAGGACACAATGGTGAAAGTCGCGAAGAAAGACTTGAAGAGTTTTTGATTGTTAATCCTAAAGTAGTGGTTTATGCTTTACCTGAAGGTGTTGCATTGTCACTTGATGGTAAAAAAGCAAAAGTTTTAGGTATGGACAAAAATGCTCCACTTTTAAAACTTGAAAACAAAAAAGAAATTCAAAAAATCGCTATCGGTTCTGAATTTAACTACTAAAATAATAAGCTATCTATATTTTAGATAGCTTGTTTAAGCTTTCCTTAGAATTAAAATTGTTATATTTATACTTTAAAAATTTAATTTTAAGGTTTTTAACTTGCTTTTAGAAATTACTTTTGATTATAAATCTAAAAACGATATTTTTGAGTATTTGTTAGCTTATTATGCTAAAGATTATGTGTATAATTATGAGCAAAAAGATGAAAAAATCATCATTAAAGTTAAAGGTGAAAAAGATGAAATTCAAGCCTTTTGTTCTAATTTAGAAAATATCAGCCATAGTGTTTTTTTAAACAAATTTGACTTAAAAGTTATAGAAGAAGATTTTACACCTATAAAAAAAGAAAAAACCTTCACCAAAAGAAGTTTTTTAACAAGACTCAATGCAAATGCTTATACTAATGGCGAGCTTTTAGAAAATGAATGGGGTGTTTTTGTAGAAGAAGAGTTTAAAATAGAAGAATATTTTATAAAAATCACTAAAGAAAATTTCTGCGATAATTTAAAAAAAGCCTTAGAAAAATTAAAAAACAAAGAAAAAATATATTTTAAAAACTCAAAAGGAATATATGTTTTTGAAATTTTTAATGAAGCATTAGATGATTTTTTAATGCCAAGTGATCCAAAACATATCAATGCATTTTTTTCCTGCAATAACGAGCAATTTAAAATCTTAGCAGGGGTTGAAAAACCTCTAATGAAACTTAAATTTAATGCTATTTTTAGACAAAATCATCAATTAAATCATGAGTATTTTAAAATAAAAATATATGATAATCTTTTCTTGTTTGCCTTATGTTTTGAGCTTGAAAAAGAAGGAATTAAGTTTTTAAATTTTAAAAAGCTAGAACATTTTGAAGATGATTTTGAAGTGACTTTAATCGAAAATGAACTAGTAGTTTGCAGGGGTTATGATTATATTTTACCTGAGTTTAAAAATTTGATTTTTCAAAAAGAAGATAAAAATTTTGCAAGAATTTCTTGTATATTGTCTGATTTTAAAGATAAAAAGCCTTTGCTTTTAGAACTTAGTAAAAAATATGATGATATTATCTTACTTGATAAAGAAATCAATCTTTTAAAACTAAATTTACCAAAAAGCTTTGATGAGTTTTATGAAACTATAAGTCAAGATGATGTTGCTAAGAGATTATTAGCTAATTATGAAAAAGAATTTATTCTTGTGCGAAAAGAACTAAATATGGCTAATAATTTTTTTAATCTTTTTGGCATGGTAGGGATGATTTTAGAGCTTGATGAAGACGAGAAAAAAGCAGCATTAGCGCTTTTGGCCTTAGCAGATGAGAGTAAAATGGCAAAAGGTGTTAGGATAGATTTTAAGCTTAATGAGCAAAAAGAATTTGACTATACTAAGACCTTAAGAAGCGTGATGAGTTTTAAGCTTGCTGGAGTAGAAAATCAAATCATAGCCTTAGGTGTTGTTGAGAGTTTGGCGTATTTTTTAAGAGATTTATTTGATGATTTAAAAGCTAAAGAACAAGTTGATTGTGCCGTGCTTAGTGGGAGCTTGTTTGAGCATAAAAGCCTTAGTAAAAATGTATTCAAACACATACCTTTTTTTAAGTTAAGTGATGTCCCACTTTGGATATGAAATTCACATTAAAGGGCTAGTGCAAGGCGTTGGCTTTCGTCCTTTTGTTTTTAATATAGCTAAAGAGCTTAATTTAAAAGGTGAAGTTTATAATAATAGCTTAGGTGTTGTTATAATCCTTGAGTGTAGCAATGATGAATTAGAAATTTTTAAAGAAAAACTTTTTGCTAATTTACCACCTTTAGCTAGGATAGATGATTTTAGCTTTTCTTATAAAAAACTTCAAAAAACTTATAATGAATTTATCATAAGTACTTCACAAGATAGTGAAAAATTTAGCCCGATTTTAAGTGATTTTGCTCTTTGTGAGGATTGCTATAATGAATTTTACGATGAGAAAAATCCGCGATTTAAATATCCTTTCATCACTTGTACAAATTGTGGACCAAGATTTTCTATTATAAAAAAACTTCCATATGATAGAGTTAATACGACTATGGATGAGTTTAAAATGTGTTCTTTTTGTCAAAGTGAGTATGAAGATCCTACTAATCGTCGTTTTCATGCCCAACCACTCTCATGCCCAAAATGTAAAATTACTATTTTTTTAAAAGATAAAAATCAAAATATTTTAGCCAAAGATGAAAAAGCTTTTATCTTGCTTGCAAAGCTTTTAGAAGAAGGTAAAATCATAGCTTTTAAAGGTATGGGTGGGTTTCATTTAATTTGTGATAGCACAAATAAAAATGCTATAAATGAACTTAGAATACGTAAAAATCGCCCTAAAAAGCCTTTTGCTATCATGGTAAAAGATCTTAAAATGGCTCAAGAATTAGCTTTTATTAATGAAGCTGAAGCAAAACTTTTAACTTCAAATTTAAAACCCATAGTTATTTTAAATAGCAAAAATATCCATAAAAGCTTAGCATCAGATACCAATAAAATAGGTATTATGTTAGCTTATATGGGAACACATTTAATGCTTTTTGAACATTTTAAAAAACCTATCATTGCAACAAGTGCTAATTTAAGCTCACAAAGCATTATTTATGAAGAAACAAAACTTTTAGAGCAACTTAGTGATGTGTTTGATTTTTATCTTGATTATGATAGAGCAATACACAATTCAAGTGATGATAGCATTGCTCAAGTTATTAGCGAAAAAACTATGTTTTTAAGGACTTCAAGAGGTCTTAATCCACTTTATATTAACACAGCAGATATTTTTAATGCAAAAGAAAATATTCTAGCTCTAGGAAGTGAATTAAAAAACGAATTTGCATGTTTTTTTAAAAATCAAATTTTTATTTCTCCTTATATAGGCGATATGAAAAGTTTAGACATACAAGAGAGATTTTTTAAAATTTTAACTTTCTTTCAAAACTCTTATAAACTAAATTTTGATCAGATTCTAAGTGATAAACACCCACAATTTAACTATGTAAAAGAATTTAAAGATGATAAAAATTTTCGCGTACAACATCACTATGCACATTTGTGTGCTTGTTTATTTGAACACAAAATTTACAAAAATGATGTTTTAGCCTTTGTTTTTGATGGAACAGGTTATGGAGATGATGGAAAAATTTGGGGTGGGGAGATTTTTAGAGCGAATTTAAAAAGCTATGAAAGGCTAAATCATTTTAAAAATTTCAAACTCATTAATGCAGATATTAAAAACATTGCAAATTTAGCTTTAGCTTTGATTTTTGATTTTAATTTGGAAAACAAAGCTAGCGAGTTTTTAGCTAAATTTTCTCAAGTAAAATTAAGCAATCTTAAAAAAATTCACACTCAAAGCTCTTTATATACGAGTTCTCTTGGTAGGATTATTGATGCTTTTGGCGCTTTTGCTTTTGATATACAAAAGCTTGATTATGAAGCACAAATTGGACTTTTGATGGAAAAATATTATGATAAAAATCTTAATTATAGTTACAAATTTGAAATTAAAGAAAAAGAAATTTGCTTTAAAAATGCCTTTTTGCAAGCTTTAGAAGATAAAGATAAGGTTAAAATTAGCACAGGTTTACTTAATGGCATTGCAAATTTAATTATAGAATATTCAAAAGATTTTAAAGAAGAAGTGCTTTTGTGTGGCGGGGTATTTCAAAATAAAACCTTACTTGAAATTTTAGATCGAAAAAAATTCACTTATAAGACTTCTTTGCAATTTCCTTGCAATGATAGTTCTATTGCGCTTGGGCAACTTGTGCATTATTTATCTTTAAAAACTTAATAAAACTCATATTTTTTTAATACTTTTTTATATACAATAAAATAAAAATATAAAGGAAAGATTATGTGTAAAGATTGTGGCTGTTCTATTAATGGACATGAACATCATCATGATCACCATCATGAAAATCCAGCTTTAAAAGATGAAAAAACTATTAATGTTATTAGCAAAATTTTATCAAAAAATGATCATCAAGCAGCTCATAATAGAGAGCATTTCAATGAGTATAATACTCTTTGTATTAATCTAATGAGTTCTCCAGGAAGCGGTAAAACAACACTTTTAGAAGAAACTATAAAAACTTTAAAAGATGATTTAAAAATAGCCGTGGTTGAAGGAGATTTAGAAACTAATAATGATACAAATCGCATTATTAAAGCAGGAGGTTTAGCTCATCAAATCACCACAGGACAAACTTGTCATTTAGATGCTTTTATGGTGCATGAAGCTTTACATCATTTTAAACTTAGCGAGCTTGATATAGTATTTGTTGAAAATGTGGGAAATTTAGTATGTCCTGCAAGTTATGATTTGGGTGAGCATTTAAATGTAGTTTTACTTTCAGTAACAGAAGGTAGTGATAAGGTAGAAAAATATCCAGTGATGTTTAGAAAGGCTGATTTATTAGTCATTACTAAAGCTGATTTAGCTCAGCATTTTGACTTTGATTTTAAAGCAGCTTCTATGGCTGCTAAAAGGCTAAATCCTAAAATAGATATTATGATTTTAGATAGCAAAACAAAAACAGGATTTGATCTTTGGATAAGTTATCTAAAAATGAAAAAGGAGCTTAACTAATGTGTCTTTCTATACCTTCTAAAATTTTAGAAATTGATGAGCTAAATTCAGCTATAGTAGAAACTTTAGGGGTTAAAAGAAGAGTGAGTTTAGACTTGATAAGCGAACCTTTAGAAGTAGGTGATTATGTGCTTATACATGTGGGTTTTGCTATGGAAAAAATCGACACTCAAGCTGCACAAGAGAGTTTAAAAATTTATACAGATATAGCAGAGAAAATGCAAAATGGACAAATTGATGAAAATGAAGGCGATATGGGGCTAAAAAATGGATTTAATTAATGATTTTAGAGATAAAGAAAGAATTTTAGCCCTAAAAGAACTTATTGCTTCTAAAATTACTAAGCCTATTAATATCATGGAAATTTGTGGTGGACATACGCATAGTATTATGAAATTTGGTTTACCTGATTTATTGCCAAAAGAAATTAATTTTGTACATGGCCCAGGTTGTCCTGTGTGTGTTATGCCAAGAGAGCGTATTGATGTGGCTTTAAAGCTTGCAAGTATGCCAAATACTATCTTTTGTGTATTAGGCGATATGCTTAAAGTGCCAGGAAGTTATGAAAGCTTAATTGATCTTAGAGCCAAAGGAGCTGATATTAGAGCACTTTATACACCTTTGGATGTGATAGATATAGCCATAAAAAATCCTGAAAAAAATATAATCTTTTTTGCCATAGGTTTTGAGACAACTACACCTATGAGTGGGGTGATTATAGAAAAAAGCATGGCTTTAAATTTAAAAAATTTATTTTTTCATATTAATCATGTTTTGGTTCCACCCGCAGTAGAAACTATCATGCAAGATAAAAATGTAATAATTGATGCCTTTTTAGGACCTTCTCATGTAAGTGTCATCACAGGATCAAACATTTATGAACCTATTGCTAAAAAATACCAAACACCTATAGCAGTAAGTGGATTTGAACCGGTTGATATAATGCTTAGTGTGTTAAATATAGTAGAGCAAATGAATGCAAATACTTTTGAAGTTTATAATGAATATCACAGAGTAGTTAGTAAAGAAGGAAATTTAAAAGCTAAGGCTTTAGTAGAAAAATACTTTAAACCTTGTGATTTTGAATTTAGAGGTCTTGGAGTGATTGTAAATGGTGGGCTTTGTTTAAAAGATGAATTTGCGCACTTAGATGCTAGTAAAGTGTTTGATTGTAAAGTGCAAAGTAAAGATGAGAGTAAAGCTTGTATTTGTGGTCAAATTTTAAGAGGTTTAGCTAAGCCTTATGATTGTAAGGTGTTTGCAAAAGCTTGCACTCCAAAAAATCCTATAGGTAGTTGTATGGTTTCTAGTGAAGGAGCTTGTGCGGCTTATTATAAATACTATCAAGATAAGGCATAAAATGAAACAAATTACTCTAGCCCACGGTGGTGGTGGCGAAGAAATGAATGCTTTGATAAATGAAATTTTTTCTATTTTTGAAAATGATGTTTTAAAAGAAGCAAATGACGCTGCTATTTTAGATGATTTAGCTTTTAGCACCGATTCTTTTGTATTAAATCCTATCTTTTTAAAAGATATAAATATAGGAAAATTAGCAGTTTGTGGTAGCGTAAATGATGTATTAATGGTGGGAGCAAAACCGCTATATTTATCACTAGCTTTGATTTTAGAAGAGGGTTTTGAGATAGAAAAGTTAAAAATTATACTAAAATCTATAAAAGAAGAATGTGATAAAGCAGGAGTAAAACTAGTTTGTGGGGATACTAAAGTTGTTCCTAAAAATAAAGGCGATGAAATATATATTAATACTTCATGTATAGGTAAAAATATACAAAAAATCAATACCAAAGAATTAAAAAGTGGTTGTAGTATCTTAGTTTCAAGGGATATTGGAGCTCATGGTTGTGCAGTTTTGGTTGAAAGAAATAATTTAGAGGCAAATATCCAAAGTGATTGTAAAAGCTTAAAAGATGAAGTTTTAACACTTTTAAATGCAGATATTTCTATAAAAGCAATGCGTGATGCTACGCGTGGTGGACTTAGTGCGGTTTTAAATGAATGGGCTAAATTAAGTAATTTAGAGCTTTTAATATATGAAGAAAAAATTCCAGTTTATGATGAAGTTTTAGGGGTTTGTGAGCTTTTTGGATATGAGCCTTATGAGCTTGCAAATGAAGGAACTTTTATTATTTGTGTAGATAAAAAAGATGAGCAAAAAGCATTAGAAATTTTAAAACAATTCAATGCTAATGCAGCTATTATAGGTGAAATCACAGCTAATGAAAAAGCAAGAGTGGTTTTAGAAAATGCTTATGGAGCAAAACGCATTTTAGAGGCTCCAAAAGGCGAACTTTTACCAAGAATTTGCTAATGCATGAGTTAAGTATTACAGAATCATTACTAGAGCTTTGCGAAGAATATGCTCAAGGAAAAATTATTGAAGAAGTGCAAGTTAAAATAGGGCGCTTAAGTGGGGTTGAGCCTCCACTTTTACAAAGAAGCTTTGAAACTTTTAAAGAAAATAGTCCCTTATGTAAAAATGCTAAATTTATTATGCATATTCAAGAAGTAGTAGTTGAGTGTCAAAAATGCCATTTTAGTGGAGTGCTTGAAAATAATATCTTTTGGTGCCCAAAATGCGAAGATAAAGATTTAAAAATCATAGATGGGGAAGAACTTTATCTTATGCAACTTGTTTTAAAAGAAAACGAGGATTTAGAAAACAATGACAAATAAAGAAATCATTTTAGGTGCAGGTTGTTTTTGGTGTACTCAAGCTGTGTTTGATGAAATTAAAGGTGTAGTTTATACAGAAGTAGGTTATAGCGGTGGTAAGCCAAATCCAAGTTATAAAAGCGTGATAAATGGCGATGGAAATATAGAAGTAGCTAAGATAATTTATGATGAAAAACAAATTTCATTAGAAAAAATCTTAGAAATTTTTCTCAAAATGCATGATCCAACAAGCCTAGATAAACAAGGTGCTGATGAGGGGATGCAATATAGATCAGTTATTTTTTATCAAACTAATGAGGAGTTAAAAATTATTGGCAATTTTTTACAAAAAGTACAAAAATATTACACTAAAGCTATAGTTACGCAAGTTTTAAAATTAGAAAAATTTTATAAGGCTGAGGATTATCATCAAAAATATTTTAAAAATAATCCCAGCCAAGCTTATTGTAGATTTGTCATTACACCAAAGCTAGAAAAACTAGCAAATCATTCCTAGTTTTTCTTTTTAGAAATAGGGCAAACCCCAAGTGGACAAGCTTGTTTTCCACTAAGTACTCTTATAGGACAAACAGCAAAAATACCTGTTAATAAAGGAATTAAACCCAATAATCCCCACCAAGTTGAAAAATAAACTCCTAAAGAAAACGCCACTATGGCTAAAGCTATTCTTAGCACTCTTTCTAATTTACTCATAATTTCTCCTTTTTGTTGATATTATAAATAAATTTTAAAAGTATTTCTGTGATAAAGTTACAAAGAAATTAGTATTATTTTAGATCTTTCAAGTTTGATTTTACCTTCTTTTTCTAATTCTTTTAAAATTCTTGAAACGGCTTCTCTGGCGCTTCCTAAGTGATTAGCTAAAGCTTCATGGGTAATTTTTAAAGTATTGTTGCTAGCATTTTCTTTCAAAAAATCACAAATTCTAGAAGATAAAGGCATAAATAAAGCTTGTTCTAAAACTTTGATTAAGGTATTAAAACGCTTGGTGATTAAACTTAAAACATAATTATTAATTTTTGGGTATTTTTCTTTTAAAATTTGAAAAATTGTTGAGGGGATGATGGCTATACTTGTATTTTGAGTACTTTGTATAAAAACATCATAAGATATGCCATCCATATTACACTCAGAGCAAATAACGCATTCGTCATTTTCTTTAAGGTGAAAAAGTGTTATTTCTTTTGCATTTGGGGTTAAAATAAAAGCTCTAAGCTCACCTTTTAAAATTTTTATAAATCCTAAACATTTATCATTGACCTTAAAGTCTTTTTCAATGTTTATTATTTGTAAGTGCTCTTGTATAAGTTTGAGATCTTGTTTTTCTATTTCAAAACGAGAAAGAAAATTTTCCATGTTTTTAAGTTTTAAAAGCCTATAAAAGGCTTTTAAATTTTAGTGGCAACCACAACCACCACATCCACAACTTTGACCAAAGAAGCTTTCTAAAGCTTGCATATTTGGAAGTTCTGTTACTTCATTTACCAATTCTTTATAAGCAACCACACCATCTTTAACTACAAACACTGCTCTAGCTAAAATTCCCTCAAGTGGACCATCAGCCATTAAAACACCATATTTTTCACCAAATTCTTTAGAAACAAAATCACTTGCAACAGTTAAATTATCTATACCTTCAGTTGAGCAAAAACGACCCATAGCAAATGGTAAATCCATGCTAACTACGATTACTTCTACACCGCTTGCTGCTGCTTTTTTATTAAATTCTCTAGCTTCAGTTGCACATACTGGAGTATCAAGACTTGGTACGCTGATAATAATTTGAGTTTTGCCTTTTGGGGCAATTTCAACACCTGAAAGATCTTTAGCTTTTAAGGTGATATTTGGAGCCATATCGCCAACTTGGATGTTATTTCCTTTTAGATTTACTTTATTTCCTTTGAATAATACACTATTCATTTTTTCTCCTTGAATGATTTTTATTAATCATAATATAAAAAGATTAATAAAGTCTTATTTTTGTTCTTCTTTGCACATACCTGCTTCGATTAGAAAACACGAAGGTTGATAATTGCTTTTTTTAATCTTGTCATATTTTGCATAGCTTAAGTATAAAGTATCCTTAGCTCTAGTTACTGCTACATAAAAAAGCCTTCTTTCTTCTTCCAAACTTCCACCCATGCTCATGAGTTTTTGATTAGGAAATCTTCCTTGTGCAAGATCAATTACAAATACAAGTTCAAACTCAAGCCCCTTGCTAGCATGTATGCTTAAAAGATTAACACCACTACCACTACTCATTTCACTAGCACCAAGAGTAAGAAAATTATAATATTTATAATTATCACTATAATTTTTAGCAAGCTCTTTTAATACAAACATTTTTGCATTGATTTTTTCTAAAATTTCATTTTTTTTATTTAAATCAACATTGGAGTTTTTATTAGTCGCTCTTTTGGTTGCTAAAATATCACAAATTTCTTTAAAATAATCATTTTCTAAGATCAAATTTACAAGCTGGGTTGAAACCTTACACTCGCTTGCATTTTTAATAAAAAGATAAATTTTTTCAAGATTTTTCGCACAAAGCTCGTTGATTTTAGGAAGGCTTAAAATAGGGTGGGTATTAAATTCACTTTCTAAGTTAAACCTTGAAGGCGAGGCTAACTCCTCAATATTATCAAAAAGTCCTAGTTGGTAACTTTGTTTTTTGTATTTTTTTAAACTCACACTACTATCAGGATTTAAAAAACCTTTAATCAAACTAGAATGTCCTAATTTTAATAAAGCGTCAAAAATATCTTTTGCTAAAACCCCACCAACCCCTTTGGTGTATTCAAGTAAATGTATAAAAGCCATGATATCTTTTGGATTAAGCACGATTGCAAGCATAGAGCAAAAGTTTTTAACTTCCAAGCTTTCAAAAAAGCTTCCCCCACCTTTTCTTTTGCTTGCTATACCAAGTTCTCTTAAGGCAACTTCTACTCCATCTGCACTAGAATTGTTTCTAAAAATAACAGCGATTTCATCAAGATTAACCCCGCTTTGTAAGATTATTTTTGCTATAGTAGAGTATTGATCAAATAATTCATTAAAAGTTAGCAAACTTGGCGCTTTAAAATCTCCTTCTCTAGTTACAATTAATTCTTTAGGATATAATCTTTCATTGTTTAAAATAACTTTATTGGCCAGCGCAAGTATATTTTTACTAGAACGATAGTTTTTATTTAAAGTAAAAATATTTGCATCGACAAATCTATCTTTAAAACTTCCTATAATAGAAATATCAGCTCCATTAAAAGCATAAATACTTTGGTCATAATCCCCCACACAAAATAAACTTTTGCTTTTAAAAGCATCAATTAATGAACCTTGTAAAGTATTAGTATCTTGGTACTCATCTACTAAAATCTCATCAAATTCAAAATGATGTGAAACTAAAACATGTTTTAATTTAATCAATAAATCATTAAAATCCACATAATTAAAACGTGCTTTTTCTTCTTCGTATTCTTTTAAAATATCTTCATAAATTTCAGCATAAACAGCTTGTTCATCATAATTTTGACAAAACCAATTATAAAATTCATCTAAATTTGCATTAGTATTTTGAAATAAAGAATACACATCATACAAATAACTTGGCATATAAGGTTTAGTATCACTTAGATGATGAAAAGTGCGTTTTTCAAAAATGGAACGTAAAAGAATTTTAAGCTCACTTGCAGGTTTTAAAATAATATCATGATTTAATTCTTTAAGTAGGGAATAAGCAGTGCTATGAAAGGTTCCTGCTGTGATTTTTGAAGTAATGCTTTTATCAAAATACCTACCAAGTCTTTCTATCATTTCTTTACTAGCTTTGTTTGTAAAGGTTAAAAGCATAATTTTTTCAGGCTTTATACCATTTTGAAGCAAAAAGGCTATTCTTGCAACTATGGTTGAAGTTTTACCTGTGCCTGCGCTTGCTATGATTAGATTGTGTCCAAAAGGAGCACTAGCAGCTTTGTATTGTTCTTCATTTAAACGCGATAAGGGCATGAGCTTCCTAGTTTAAAATTATATTTTGTATATCATTAAAATAAAAATGATTGATACCATCTTTATATTCATAATAAAGTGTAAGTTTATGAGAATCTAAAATAGTCTTAACAATATATAATCCAAGTCCAAAACTATCTTTGTTTTTCTTGCCTTGCGTAAAAGCTTGAGTGTAGTATTTCAAGTCTTTATCTAAAGCTTTTCCTTTATTTTTAAAGCAAAGATAATCTTTAGTTATTTCTATGGTAACGCAATTTTCATCAGAGTATTTTGTTGCATTATCTATCATATTTTTCATTGCAGTGGTAAAAAGTTTAAAATCAACATTAACACTAAAGCTTTCTTTGATACTAATTTTTACTTTTTCATCATCACTCATAGCTATATCTTTAGCTTCATCTAAAAGATCTAAGATATTGTATTTTTTTAAATTAATCAAACCAGCACCTGAAGTAATTTGTTCAATGGCTGCAAATTCATTAATCAAAATTTCCAAACGATTAAAAGCACCCACTAATCTTTCTTTATATTTGCTATCTTCAAGCATTTCTAAAGTAATTAAACCTTTAGTAATAGGTGTTTTTAACTCATGCATAATATTTCTTAAGAAAAATTGCCTTGAAGTGTTTAGTTTTTGAATTCTCAAAATAGACTCATAAAAGGCTGTTGCTACTTGAGAAATTTCATCATTGCCTTTACTGACATTTTGAATTTCATTGAGTTTATTTTCACCAAATTTATCTATTTGTCTTTTTAAAGCTCTAAGTGGTTTTAATTTTCTAATGATAAAAATATATAAAATCAATAAAACCATTACAACTATACTAGCAATAAGCTTAATCACAAAATAACGATAACCTTGATATTCTAAATCTTTGTACAAATAAAGCTTACCATCAAAAATGATTTTTAAATATACATTATCTTCTAAAGTAATGATTTCAACTACACCTGTGCTAGTTTGAGCGCGTGCTATGGTTTCAGCTTTGTAGATGATTTTTCTTATAGAAGATGGGGTTGTTAGTTCTATCATTTTGTAATTTTTTGTTTGCTCATAAAATTCTTTTTCGCTAATTACATGGTTAAAATACAATAATCTTGCATTAGCTATAAAAGAATATTTCGCATTAAGCTCATTAGTGTAATTTTGCTGATCATATTTTATAAGCCATAAAAATGCCAAAATCACACTAACACTAGCAAGCAAAAAAACAAAGGTTATGGTATAAAAAATTGATGATTTATTCATTGAGTTAATTTATACCCTATACCTCTAATTGAATGAATGTATTTTGGAGTTTTAGGATCATCTCCGATTTTTTGTCTGATTCTGCTAATGATTACATCTATACTTTTATTGCTAGAATCTTCACTAATAGAGCTACAATTATACACAAGTTCTTCACGACTCACCACTCCACCTTCTTTTTTAATTAAATAACTCAAAATATCAAATTCAGCATTGGTAAAGCTAATTTCTTGATCTTTCATAGTGATAGTATGTTTATATTTATCATATACAAGATCTTTTTTAACTTGAGCTTGAGCGGTTTTTGTATTTGAAATTCTTCTTAAATGACTTTTAATCCTTGCTTGAAGCTCTTGAGGATTATATGGTTTTGGTAAATAATCATCTGCACCCAAATCAAGCGCAGCAACCTTATCGCTAATATCATGTCTTGCACTTGAAATGATAATAGGTGTATCATATTTTTTACGAATTTCTTCACACACTTCAAGTCCATCAAGTCCAGGCAAGCTTAAATCTAAAATGATTAAATCATAAGGATTTAAAGCAAGTCTTGAAAGACCTATATAAGGTTCATGAGCAATATCTACTTTCATATCAAATTGCTCTAAATATTCAGCTATAATCTCAGCTAATTCTAAATCATCTTCTATCATTAAAATATTTGTCATTTTCTTCCTTTCTTAAAAAAGTAAAGCTCTAACCATACCACCTCTATTAATCCAAATTTTAACATATTCTTTGCCTTTATTTAATTCTAAAGCCTTAGATAATTCTTTAAAATTTGAAACTTCATATTGATCAATACCTATAATAATATCACCTTGCTCAAAGCCTATTTTTTCTGCTTTTGATTTTGGAGTAACTTCAGTGATTAAAATACCACTAATATTTTCAGGTATGCGGTATTGTTGTTTATTTTTAGAATCAAGCTCTACTAATTTTAAACCATCAATATAATCTTTTTCATATTGTAGCGATTTTTCATCTGTTTTTAGCATAAATTTAGCTGTTTTAACTTTATTATCTCTTTCATAAGTTACCTCTATAGCTTGTTTTGGATCAATACTTCCTATATAATTTTTTAAATCCATAGGGCTTTTAATCACAGTTTTATCTACTTTTATAATCAAATCACCTCTTTTTAATCCCGCATTATAAGCTGCTGAGTCTTTTTGAACTTCTGTTATTAAAGCTCCTTCTTGATTAGTATAAGCTTTTTTAATATCTTGAGTTAAAGCTCCTATAACTACACCTAAATATCCTCTTTCTATTTTTCCATGCTCGATAAGTTTTTGTGCAATAGATTTTGCCATATTAGAAGGGATTGCAAAGCCTATACCATTATTTCCTCCACTTCTTGAAAGTATGGCTGAATTTATCCCAACTAGAGCCCCTCTGCTATCTACTAAAGCCCCACCTGAATTTCCAGGATTAATTGAAGCATCCGTTTGAATGAAATTTTCATATTGATTTAAACCTATATTGTTTTTGTTTAAGGCCGAGATAATTCCACTTGTAACACTGCTTCCAACACCAAAAGGATTACCTAGAGCAAATACTACATCACCTTCTAATAATTTATCCGAATCAGCAAAAACCACAGCAGGTAAATTTTTTGCTTCTATTTTTATCACTGCTAAATCTGTTTTAGGATCAGCACCAATTAATTTAGCTTTATATTCAGTGCTAGAATCAGGTAAATTTACAGTGATTTTTTCAGCATCTTCTATAACATGATTATTTGTTATAATATAACCATCACTTGAAATAATTACACCAGATCCAAGTGAACTTACTACTTCTTTTTTATTTTTTTTGCTTTTTGGAGCTTGTGGAAAATCAAAACCAAAAAATTGTTTAAAATAAGGATCATTGAAAAAATCATCAATCCCAAAGGAATTACTTTGAACGGTTTTAGAAGTTGAAATATTCACAACTGAATTTTTAACTTTTTGTATAGAATCATGATAAGAAAGTATAGTATTTTGATTATCAGTTGGTAAAGATCTTTTTACATTATCATCTGCTTGTTTAAAATCAATACTAGCACTAAAAAGACTAGTTGCTAATGCCAAAGAAAGAACCATAGTTTTTTTCATGTATTATCCTTTGTAAAATCAATTTATGCAAGTATAAAATTTTATTTTTACGCAATTGTAAATAAAACCTTTAGTTTTAAAACTTATAAAAGTTGATTGACTAAGACTAAAGTTTATGATATAATCTTATAAAAAATAAGGAATAAAAAATGAGTAATAGTTTATATGAAACACTAGGTGTTTCACAAAATGCTAGCGCAGATGAGATAAAAAAAGCTTATAGAAAATTAGCAAGACAATACCACCCAGATATCAATAAAGAAGCAGGTGCTGAGGAAAAATTTAAAGAAATCAACGCCGCTTATGAAATTTTAAGTGATGAGAAAAAAAGAGTTCAATATGATAGATATGGTGATTCTATGTTTGGTGGGCAAAGTTTTCATGATTTTTCAAGAAATGCAGGTGGAGCTGATATTAATGATATTTTAAATAATATTTTTGGCGGTGGCTTTGGAGGTTTTGGTAGAGGTTTTAGTTCTAGCAATAATTTTAGAAGTGGTTTTGGAGGTTTTGGGGGCTTTGAAGAGGATTTAGACTTACAAGCAAGTGTTAAAATTCCTTTTGAAAAAGGAATTTTAGGTGGTGAACACACAATAAATATCAATAACGAACAAGTTAAAATCAAAATTCCACATGGTATAAAAGATGGCGAAAAGCTACGCATACGAGGTAAGGGAAAAAGCTTTCAAGGACAAAAAGGAGATTTGATTTTAAAAGTAGAGCTTGAAAAAAGCGATGAATACGAAAGAGAAGATGATGATTTATACAAAAAGGTTGAAATTAGTTTAAAAACAGCACTTTTTGGAGATAAAATCAGCGTACACACCCCAAGAAAAGAAGTTAAAATCACCATACCGCCAAATTCTAAAAACAATCAAAAAATCAGACTTAAAGGCTATGGGGTGCAAAATAGAAAAACAGATCTTTATGGGGATATGTATTTAATTTTAAATGTAAAAATACCTGATATTAATAGTCTTGATCCTGAATTTGTAAAAATTTTAGAAGAAAAATTACCTTGAAAGGAGTAAGTAATGGAGCATAGTTATGATGAACCGGTGTATCTTATAAGCGTTGTTGCAAAGGTTTTAAGCATACACCCACAAACTCTAAGACAATACGAAAAAGAAGGTTTGGTTGAACCAAGTAGAACTGATGGCAAAATGAGGCTTTATTCTCAAAAAGATATAGATAGAATCAAAATGATTTTACGCTTAACAAGAGATCTTGGAGTTAATTTAGCCGGTGTTGATGTGATTTTAAAGCTAAAAACAAAAATTGATGAGTTTGAAAATACCATTGAAGAATTAAGATTAGAACTTGATAGAAGAGATAATCCTTCTAAATCAAGAGCAGTAGTCAAACACAGAAGTAATTTTGACTTAATTTTTTTAGAAAAAATAAAATAATAAAACATTACAAAAAAAGGTTGGTGAGTGGATGCTTTTATAACTTTATTTTTAACTGCAGTAGCAGTTGCTGTCGTACTTAATGTTATACTTAAAAAATTTGGAATTCCAACCATTATAGGCTATATAGCTACAGGTTTATTTGTGCGTGAATTTTATGGTTTTAGCACGAATGAAATCATTATCCATGTGGCTGAGTTTGGTATAGTTTTTTTAATGTTTACCATAGGGCTTGAATTTTCATTTAAACACCTTTTAGCAATGAAAAAAGAAGTGTTTTTAAATGGAAGTTTGCAAATGCTAACTTGTGGCTTGGTTTGTACTTTGCTTGTAACTTATATTTTAGGTATAGCAAACCATATAGCAATGATAGCAGGTTTTGCTCTAGCTTTATCTTCTACAGCTATAGTTTTAAAAATACTTAATGATAGTGGCGATATCAATGAAGAATATGGCCGAAAAGCTTTGGGAATTTTGCTCTTTCAAGATATTGCTGTGATACCACTGCTGTTAATGATTGATATATTTAGCTCTCAAAATGCTGATATTTCAAAGCTTTTATTTACAACCTTAGTCAGTGCTGTGATTTTACTTGTTTTGCTTTATTTTATAGGCAAATACCTTTTTACTTATGTTTTAAAATTTATCATTAAGACTAATGCAAATGAAATTTTCATCGCTACCATACTTTTTACCGTAATAGGAGCAAGCTTTTTAGCGCATTCTTTTGGTTTTTCATATTCACTTGGGGCATTCATAGCTGGAGCTTTGATAGCTGAAACTAAGTATAAACACAAAATAGAAGCAGACTTGGTTCCTTTTAGGGATTTACTTTTAGGGTTTTTCTTTATCAGTGTTGGCTTGCAAATTGATTTTCATATAGTTTTTGAAAATTGGTTTTTGATTTTTGTTTTTGTAAGCTTGGTGTTATTGATAAAATTTGTAGTAATTTATGGTCTTTTAATCCTTTATACGAGAAAAAGAGTAGCTTTAAAAACTGCTTTGAGTATTTCTCAAATTGGAGAATTTGCTCTAGCGGTGTTTTCATTAATGCAAGTAAATTCGCTTATAGATGAAAAAACAGCACAAATTTTTATTATAGTTTCTATCATCACTATGGTTGCAACACCTTTTATTTTAAATAATCTTAGAAAAATAGCCAACGCAGCCGAAGGTGAGCAAAATGATATGGCTAAATTTTATCTATGTGATCAAAAAATGAAAGATCATTTTATCATTTTTGGTTATACAAGATTAGGTCAAGAAGTGGTGCAAAAGATCAAAAAAACAGGTATTCCATATCTAGTTTTAGAAAGTGATTTAAATTTAGTTGAACTTGGGCGTAGCAGAAATGAGAATGTTTTTTTTGCTAGTGTAGCGCAAGTAGAAACACTAAAGGTAGCTAATATAGAAGAATGTTCAGTTGCTATTATAACTATAAGCAATGAAGCTAAACTTGATATGCTCTATCAAGTGCTTTCTAATTTCAATAAACCCATACAAACGGTTTTAAAAACAAGTGGTACAGGTGCTAAGATCATTTTCCCACACACTGATAAACATTTACACATTGTAGATGCTGAAGCTTCAATAGCTAGAAATTTAGTACAAGAAGCATTACAATGTAGAATCAATACAAGTGCAGCAGAATGAAAAATGATGAAAAAGCTTTAAGAGTTAAATATGTAAGAGCTTTGGAAAAATTTACCAACTCTGCTGTGAATGCTTTAAAAAGGGAAGATTTTGATTTAACACTTTTTAGAGAAAGAATGCAAAAAAATGCTAAAATCTTTGAAAAAGTTCAAGCGGTGTTTTTGGATTCTACTTATACTAAAGCTTTAGAGCTTTTTGTAAATGAGTGTTTAGATGAAAGTTTAGACCAAAAAACCCTAGCTTCAAAAGCCAATGCCTTATATAAGCTAAAAAATAATCAAAGTTATAAAAAAGACAAACATAAAATTAAATTTAAGGATGAATATTGATAAATGTAATTTTTGATATGGATGGCACGCTTATAGATAGTGCTAATGCCATAGTATGTGCGGTAAATGAAATAAGATCGGATTTAAATTTAGAACCTTTAAAAAGAGAGTTTATTTTAGATACTATCAATACTCCTGGGCAAAATTATGCTAAGATTTTTTATGGGGTTGATACTTACTCACATACTAGTTTTAAAGAAGGTTATGAAAAATATTTTATTAAGCATTATGATCAAAGTGTGGTGCTTTTTGATGGTGTGCTTGAGGTTTTGGAATTTTGTAAAAAAAACGATTGTTATCTGGCTATAGCTACTAATGCACCTCAAGAAAGCTTGGTGCCTATTTTAAAAAAACAAAACATTCTTTCATATTTTGATAAAATACTAGGTGTTAGTTATGGTATAGAAGCTAAGCCTGATCCTATGATGCTAAGATTAATCGCAGATGAAGCAAAATATGAAAAAAGTATTTTTATAGGCGATAGTTTAAAAGACAGACTTTGTGCTAAAAATGCTAAGATGGATTATATACATATTTCTTGGCAAAAAGAAACTAAAGACTTAGATGAAGTTAACGATAAAACTACTTTAATAGAAAAAATTCAAACTCACATGAAAGGTTAAAAAATGGATATTTTTGATGAAATGTTTGCAAAAAGCCCTAAAGAAAAATTTATCGAAACAATAAAATATGCAAATTTAGGTGCATTAGAAAATGTTTTAGAAAAATTATTAGCCGATCATATCGCTATGATAGAGCTTTTAGAAAAAAATAATTTAAATGAAAGCGATGTAGCGCAATTTCAAATGGAAAATTCACTCTTAATAGATGAGAGAAAAAATGATTTTTACATAGGCTTAAGTGCTGAAATTTTAGGACATGAGGGTTGATTTTGCGTTTACTTTTATCTTTATTTTTGATGTTTAATTTTTTAAAAGCTGAAGTATTTTTTGATTATACTTATAAATTTACCCTGAGTAAAGATGAAAAAGCAAGTGTAAAAATAAAAGAAATTGACTATCCTGATGAGATTTATTATTTTGACTTCTCATGGACTTTATTTGATCAAACTAATATCATTGTTCATTCAAAGTATAAAAAATACCCTAGACAATTTGTGATGTCTTTAAGAAGAAATTTAAACTGGGTTGATCAAACCTTAGTGCCTGATTATAAAAATCCTCATATAGATAGAGCAAGATTGATACTTGAATTTAGTGATTTTAAAAAAGGTGAGGCTATTTTTACTGTGTATATAGAAGATAGAGATAAGAAATTAGAAGTAGAATTTTTAGACCCTAGAAAAGCCACTCTTAATCAAAACTAAAGTAAAATTTAATAAAATATAATTATAAGAAAACTAAGGAAAGCATAGTGCAAAAGATCGATCAGTATATGCATGAATTTTTATCTGAATTAAATTATGAGCCTATTTTAACCATGAGTTCAAAACTTCAAGGTGGTAAAAAATTACGCTCAAAACTACTTTTAAAAATAGCTGGGGAAAGTGATATTAGCTATAAAATCTGTGCTATTATAGAGTTAATTCATGCTGCAAGCTTATTGCACGATGATGTGATTGATGAAGCAAAATTAAGAAGAGGTGTAAAGTCTATCAATGCACAATTTGGAGCTAAAAATGCCATCATGCTTGGAGATATTTTATACTCAAAAGCCTTCTATGAACTTTCTTTGATTGATTTAAAATTAGCAAAAATTATCTCTAATGCCGTTGTAATGCTTTCTGTTGGTGAATTAATGGATGTAAATTTAAGCAAAACTTTCAATACTAATAAAAACGCTTATTTACAAATGATATATAATAAAACAGCCATTTTAATCGAAGCTAGTGCAAGGTGTGGGGCAATACTTGCTAATTTAAATGAAGATGATTTTGCAGAATATGGTAAAAATTTAGGTTTAGCTTTTCAAATTGTAGATGATATTTTAGATATCAAAGGTGATGAGCAAACTTTAGGTAAACCTGCTATGAATGATTTTAAAGAAGGTAAAACCACTCTTGCTTATATATATTTACACGAAAAATTAAATCCACAAGATCAAGAAATACTTAAGTCTTACTACAAGAAAGATTTAAGTGTGAATGAGCTTGCTTGGATTAAAAAGCAAATGCAAGAGCATGAAATTTTTAATCAAGTTGGCCAAGAACTAAACACTTATGCAAATAATGCACTAAAAGCTATAAAAAAATACAATATAAAAGATTTAGAAGATATTATTAAAAGCATGATAGAAAGGGAATTTTAATGCATTATTACTGCATCAGTTTTACACATAAAAATACAGATATTGCTACTAGAGAAAAACTTTCCTTTTCTAATGAAGATAAAAAAAGAGAATTACTAAAGCTAATCCATACTAATAATAAAATTTTAGAAAGCTTAGTGCTTAGTACTTGCAATAGGGTTGAAATTTTTCTTTTTGTTGGGGATGTTGAAAGCATTAATGAGCATATTTTAAAAACACTTAGTTTGCTTTGTGGAGTTGATAGAGAAAATTTAAGCATCAAGGCTGATTTTTATGAAGATAGCGGAGCCATCCATCATTTATTTTCTGTGGCAAGTTCGCTTGATAGCTTGGTTATTGGTGAAACACAAATTGCTGGACAATTAAAAGATGCTTATAAATTTGCTCTGCAAGAGCAAAGATGTGGTGTGCATATAACTAGAGCAGTGCATTATGCTTTTAAATGTGCGGCAAATGTTAGAAATCAAACTGAAATTTCTAAAAATCCTATTTCGGTTGCTTCAGTGGCGGTGGCAAAAGCTAAAGAACTTGTAAATTTAGAAAATAAAACTGCTGTTGTAGTAGGTGCAGGAGAAATGAGCGAACTAGCCTGTAAGCATTTACTAAATGCCAAGGCTAAAGTATTGATATTAAATAGAGATATACAAAATGCCCAAAAGCTTTGCGAGGATTTAGGTGAAAATGCAAGCTATGAAAGTATTGCAAATTTAAAAGAAGCACTAAATCAATATGAGATATTTTTTAGCGCCACAAATGCTCCACATGCTATCATAACTAATGATTTATTAGAAGAAAAAGATTATAAAAGATATTTTTTTGATATAGCAGTGCCTAGGGATATTGATGTGAAAGCAAATGAAAAAAATATAGTCTATGCTGTTGATGATTTAGAAGAAGTTGTAAGAAAAAATTTAACTCTAAGAGAACACCAAGCCCAAATTGCTTATTCCATAGTAGGCACTATGACAAATGAGTTTTTTCAACATCTAAGCAAACTAGCAACCTTGCCTTTAGTTAAGCAATTACGCTTACAAGCTGATGAAATCGCTAAAGAACAATTACAAAAGGCTATAGATAAAGGATATTTAAAACACTCAAACCATGAAGAAGCAAGAAAGCTTATAAGACAAGTAATGAATGCATTTTTACATCATCCAAGTGTAAATTTAAAAAAACTAAGCGGAACTATGCAAAATGATTCAGTAATTAATGCTATGCGTTATGTGTTTGATTTAAAAAATGAAAATATGGAAGGTTTAAACCTTTATAAATGTGAATTTAATTTGGAGAATAATCATGAAATTTAGTAAATTTTATGCCATAAGTACAAAAGAAAATCCAAAAGACGCTACTTTACCAAGTCATATATTTTTAGTTAAAGGTGCCTTTGTAGAACAAATTGGAAGTGGTTTGTATAATTTTTTACCTTTAGGAAAAAGAGTTTTAGATAAGATTAAAAATATCATCAAAGAAGAAATGGATAAAGCAGGGGCTTTAGAAGTAAATTTAAGTTTTAATACTCCAGCAGAACTTTGGAAAGAAAGTGGGAGATTTAATGTTTTTGGCAAAGAGCTTTTACGCTTTAAAGATAGAAAAGAAAATGATTTTGTCTTAGGGCCAACTCATGAAGAAGCTATGGTGGCTTTAGTAAGAAATAAAATAAATTCTTACAAACAACTTCCTTTACATTTGTATCAAATAGGACTTAAATTTAGAGATGAAGCTAGACCTAGATTTGGACTTTTAAGATGTAGAGAATTTTTAATGAAAGATGGCTATAGTTTTCATAGCAGTGAAGCTGATTTAGACAAAGAATTTAATCTTATGCATGAAACTTATAGTAAAATTCTTACAAGATTAGGACTTGAATTTAGAGCTGTTGAAGCTGATAGCGGGGCTATTGGTGGCAGTGGCTCAAAAGAATTTATGGTTTTGGCTAAAAATGGCGAAGATGATATATTATTATGTGAGCATTGTGATTATGCTGCAAATATCGAAGCAGCAAAAAGAGCTAAAAAAAGTTGTGAAGATGAAAGGCCAGAAGCTGATTTTGCTACACAATTTCACACTCCAAATGTAAAAACTATAGAAGAATTAGCGGAATTTTTTAAAATTAACCCTTACTATACTATTAAAGCTATTGCTAAAAAAGCTATTTATGAAAATGAAGAAAAAATTATAGTATTTTTTATACGCGGTGATGATGAATTACAAGAAGTTAAAGCACTAAATGCAGCAAATGCACTAGAGTTGGCCGATGTAAGTGAAGAAGAATTAGAAAAAGCGGGTTTAGTGCCAGGGTTTATCGGCTTTGTAGGATTAAATGGCGTTGATTTTTATATTGATCATGAGCTTGAAAATGAAACAAATATGATTATTGGTGCAAATAAAAAAGATTATCATTTAGTCGGGATCAATGTTGTAAATTTAAATAAAGAACGCTTTAAAGATCTTGCAGCAGTTAAAGAACATGATCTTTGTCCAAAATGTCAGCACAAGCTTAAGCAAAGCAAAGGTATTGAAGTAGGGCATATTTTTAAACTTGGAAATAAATACTCAAAAGCAATGAATGCAAGCTATTTAGATGAAAATGGTAAAGCTCAATTTTTCACCATGGGTTGTTATGGTATGGGAGTGAGCCGTTTAGTAGCTGTTGCTATAGAAGCAAGCCATGATGAAAAAGGTTGTATTTGGAATAAAACTCTAGCTCCTTTTGTTTTAGATATTATCGTTTCTAATATAAAAGATACAAAAGCTATGGAATTTGCTGAACAAATTTACACTCATTTTAGTGATAAAGAGATTTTATTTGATGATAGAAATGAGCGTTTTGGTGTAAAGATTAATGATTTTGAATTAATGGGCTTTCCTTATGCTTTAGTTATAGGTAAGGGCTTAGAAAATGATGAAGTAGAGTTGATCCATAGAAATACCTTAGAAAAACAAGTTTTGAAAACCCAAGAAGTAATTTCACACTTAAAGAAAATTCTATGATGGTAAAAACAAATTTAAGTGCATTTTTGATTTTAGAATTAATCGCTAGTATTTTATTTATAACCTTTTTTGGTTTTTTAAATTTTTTTATGATAGTTTTTGCAAGTATGTTTTTAGGTGCAATGTTTTTAGCAAAGACTTGGACAAATCTCATCACTATGCAAAATACCAACACGAATTTATTTGGTATGATTAAATTATTTTCTTTAACTATAGTAGGAATTTTGCTTTTAATACCAGGAATTTTAAGTACATTTTTAGGAATTTTACTCTTATTTTTCATGATGATATTAAAATTATTTACAAAACAAAAAAGAAAATATCATCAAACGAACAACGAAGAAGAAATCATAGATGTAGAAATCATACAGGAGCATAAAAAATGCAATTAATCATCGCAACAAGAAAAAGCCAACTTGCATTATGGCAAAGTGAGTATGTAAAAAATAAATTATCTCAAACACATCCTGAATTAGAAATTTCTTTAGAGGGTTTTAAAACTAAAGGCGATGTTTTACTTGATTCACCTTTGGCTAAAATAGGCGGAAAAGGACTTTTTACAAAAGAACTTGAAGAAAGTATGCTTAGGGGTGATTCGCATTTAGCTGTGCATAGCTTAAAAGATGTGCCGAGCTTCTTTCCTGATGGCTTAGTTTTAGCTGCTATTTCAAAAAGAGAAGTGGTAAATGATGCTTTTTTAAGTGAGTATTATGAAAGCTTAAATGCTCTTCCAAAAGGTGCAAAAGTAGGCACTACAAGTCTTAGAAGAAGAATGCAACTTTTAGCGTTAAGGCCTGATTTAAACATCATTTCTCTAAGAGGTAATATCAACTCGCGCTTAGAAAAACTTAAAGCTAAAGAATTTGACGCTATTATTTTAGCTTTAGCTGGTATTAAACGCTTAGGTTTAGATAAAGAAATAAAATACATTAGAGCTTTTGAGCTTGATGAGATGATACCCGCAGCTTCCCAAGGAGCTTTAGGTATAGAAAGCATTGATGATAAACAAATTTTAAAATACCTTGAATGTTTAAATGATGAAAATGCCTTTATAGAAACCCATATAGAAAGAGATTTTATAAAAACTCTAGAAGGTGGTTGCCAAGTACCTATAGGTATTAATGCAAAAATCATTGATGAAAAAATAGAAATTCACGCCATAGTAGGCTTACCTGATGCAAGTAAAATTCTCAAAGAAAAAAGAGTGATTGATAAGCAAGATTATGCAAAAGCAGGCGAGCTTTTAGCTAAAGAAATGATAGCAAAAGGTGCAAAAGAAATTTTAAAAGAAGCAGAGAGTATGATATAAATGCAAAAATTCATAGAGCTTTTAGAAAAAAATAATTTATTAAAAACCATTCATGAGCCCATTGATGTTGATCTTGAAATGGCACATTTAGCTTATATAGAAGTTAAAAAAGAAGACTCAAAAGCCTTACTTTTTACTAATGCAGTAAAAAATGGTAAAAAATACGATTATCCTGTTCTTTTAAATACTTTTTGTAATGAAAAAGCTTTAAAATTAGCATTTGGGAAAGACTATGAAGATATAGCTAAAGAAATTAGCTCTTTACTTAAAATGCATATACCACAAAGCTTTGGTGCAAAATTAAATTTTTTCAAAACCTTACTTGATTTAAAAAATATCCCACCAAAACGCATTAAAAAAGATGGAGAATTCAACTATAAAAGCTTAAATTCATTATATGATATGCCTATTTTAAAAACTTGGGAAAAAGATGCTGCGCCTTTTATCACCATGGGGCAAGTTTATACTCAAAGTATAGATGGAAAGCAAAATAATCTTGGAATGTATCGTTTGCAAGTAGTTGATGAAAAAACCTTGCTTATGCATTGGCAAATTCACAAAGATGCGAGCCATTTTTTCCATGAGTATAAAAAAGCAAATCAAAAAATGCCAGTAAGCATAGCCATAGGTGGAGATCCTTTATATATTTGGTGTGCTCAAGCGCCTTTGCCAAAAGGAATTTTTGAACTTTTACTTTATGGTTTTATCAAGAAAAAACCTGCCATTTTGGCAAAATGTAAAAGCAATCATCTTTATGTGCCTTATGATAGTGATTTTGTGATTGAGGGCTTTGTAGATCCAAATGAATTCGCACCTGAGGGACCTTTTGGAGACCATACAGGTTTTTATACTCCGGTTGAGCTTTGTCCTATTTTAAAAGTAGAAAAAATCTTTGCTAAAAAAAATGCGATTTATCAAGCTACTGTTGTAGGAAAACCACCTTTAGAAGATAAATACATGGGACTTGGAACAGAAAGAGTTTTTTTACCTTTACTTCAAACAAATGCTCCTGATTTGATAGATTATAACATGCCTGAAAATGGAGTTTTTCATAATCTAATCTTGGCCAAAATAGAAGCAAAATATCCAGCTCATGCAAAACAAGTCATGCATACTTTTTGGGGAGTAGGGCAAATGAGTTTTGTAAAACATGCTATTTTTGTTGATGAAAATGCGCCTTGTTTGAAAGATTATGACAAACTCATACCTTATATACTCAATCGCTTTGATGAAGAAAAATTACTTATTAGCGAAGGAATTTGCGATCAACTCGACCATGCTTCAAGCACTTATTGTTATGGTGGTAAAGCAGGGCTTGATGCATGTGGTGATGAGAAAAAAGTTGAACTTGAAATTCTAAGCGATGAAGCTTTACTTTCACTTTTTAAAGAAAAAGATCAAAGTATTTTAAAATTAAAGCAATTTTATACTCAAACCTTTGCTCCAGTTTGCGTGATTTTGATAGATAAAAAAGAAAAAATAACTCAAGTTTTTGAAAAATTACAAACTTATAAAAAACATTTTAGAATTTTAGTTTTCTTAGATTCAGATGCTATTTTAGAAAATCCTTATATGCTAATTTGGCGTGTGGTAAATAATATAGATGCAAAAAGAGATATATTTATCAAAAAAGATTGCGTTGCGATTGATACAACAAATAAAGGATCATTAGAAGATTATCATAAAGAATGGCCTTTAATGACAAATTGCTCTAAAGAAGTCATAGATAGACTTATTACAAGAAATTTACTTCCAAATGATGAAAAATTATTCAAAAAGTTTGAAATTTTTTAATTTTAAGCTTTTTGAGAACACTTTTTGCTTATTAATAATATAGAGATTTTTAATCTAAATATTAAGTTTTTTAAAATTATGTCGATAGAGTATTTTAAAGTCTTTTAAAAAGGAGTTTAAAATGGACATTGGAAATATTCAAAGGGATGCAAACACAGCACAATTTAATACAAAAAGCACTGGAAAAGTATCTCAAGAAAATCAACAGCAAACTAATTTAAATAATCAAGATGAGAATTTAAATGAAAAATTGAAAAATGCAACAGAAAAACTTAATAATCAAATGGAAACACTAGAAACAAACGTACGTTTTGCATATAATGATAAAATCAATGAAATGTATGTTAGTGTAACCGAAAAAGATACTGGTAGGTTAATACGCAAAATTCCTAGTGAGGAAGTTATGAAGCTAATAGAACATTTTCAAGGTGTTATTGGCACTATTTTTGATAAGGAGAGTTAATTATGGCGGTAGGTAGTTTAGGAAGTTTAGGAATAGGTTCAGGAGTTTTAACAAGCGATACATTAAACAAGCTAAAAGAAGCAGAAATGAATGCGCATTTAGGTCTTTATAACTCACAGCTTGAAACTAATACTTCAAGACAAAAAGACCTAGCAGAACTTGAAGCTAAGCTACTTGCGTTTCAAACAGCCGTAAATAGCTTAGGTGATGCTTCACAATTTAACAAGAAAAAAGTATCACCTAGCGTAAGTGGAGATAGTGCAGCTGCTGGTTTAACAGTAGGATCTTTATCTAACCTTACAAACATGAAAGTTATTGTTGATCAACTTGCGCAAAAAGACGTATATCAAAGTAATGGATTTAAAGATAAAACTGCTACTGTAATGGGTAGTTTAGGTATAGAAGGTGTAAATGGCAAAACTTCTTTTACTATTACCCAAGATGGAAAAGATTATAAAATCGATATTGATGAAAGTACTACTGTATCTCAGCTTGCAGAAAAAATAAATGCCGCAACAGGTGGAAAAGTAGAAGCTAAAATAGTCAATACAGGAGATAAAGATAATCCATACCGCTTAGTAGTACAAAGCACTGAAACAGGAACTAAAAATAATATTTCTTTTTCAGGCGATGAAAAACTTTTGGAGGCTATGGGTTGGGGGCTTGATAAAAATAGCATTAGCGCTGGTGGTTTGTATGGTTTTAGACCGATAGGTGCTGGAGATACTGATAAAGATAAAATAACTGGAACTATAGGTTCTTTAGAAGATAAAAAGCAAGAAAAACTATTAAATCAAGGTGAAAAAACTTCTTTAACTTTTGTTATTAAAAATGGTGAAAGATATGATAGATTTACTATTGATATAAATGATCAGACAACCTATGAGAGTTTAGCAGAAGATTTAAAAAAACAAACTAATGGAAAAGTTGAACTCGATCTTAAAACAGGTGGGTTTAGAGCTACCAATGGTGGACAATTAAGCGTATTTGATGGTGGTTATGCAACTGATGCTGAAGGCAATATAGATCAAGCTAATTATGCTAGAGATAGCAAAGCTACTTCATTATTGAAAGATAAATTTGGTATTGAATTAGATACAAGTACACCGCAAGGTTATAATGTAAAAGCAGATAATGAAAACCATATCCAAAAAGGCATGGACGCTATCTTTAGTGTAGATGGTGTTAAAATGACAAGACCAACTAATACTATCACTGATATAGCTCCAGATGTTACCTTAGAGTTAAAACAAAAAGGAGAGATAACTTTTAACGTTTCTCAAGACACTGAAGCACTTGCGCAATCTTTAGAAAGTTTAGCTACTGCTTATAATGATTTAATGATAAATCTTAACGCAGCAACAAAATATGATCCCGATGCAGGTACAAAAGGAAATTTCGTAGGTGTTAGCGAAATTTATAATATAAAATCTGAAATAAACAATATTTTACTTCAAACTATAACAGTAGATGGAACTGTTACGGTTGGTGATAGTGAAAGTTCAGAAGGGATTGAAGTTTCCTCTAAAGTAAGTTTATCTTTGGCTGATTATGGCTTAACGCTAAACGATGGTGTTTTATCTTTTGATTCAGGAAAATTTAACTCTAAATTTAACGAAGATCCTGAATTAGCTGAAAAATTTTTCGTAGGAAGTAATGGTTTTGAAGATATTGATTTAGCTGGTGATAGAGTAAGTAATCTTGGCAGTGAAAATATAGAATTTAAAGAAGGTAGTTTTACTATCACTTATAATGATACAACCATAGATTTAAGCAAAACTCCAAATGGAGATCCTTTTGTATTAACAGGTGCAGATGATATTGAAAAAGCTAAAAATTTGGTTGATCATATAAATAGTTTTGGCTTAGAAGGTTTAGAGGCTAGCTTTGAAATCATTAACCAAGGTAATCAAAATCAACAAATTCAATTTAAAATCAAAGGAACTTCAGGCAGTAACTTAGAAATTCAAGGTGATAATGAATTTTTGAAAAAATTTGGTTTAAGTTCTAGAACCTTATATTCAGTTTATAAAGAAGAAACTGGAACTTTTGGTATGCTAAAAAATACCATGGGTGAAATAATGAGTTCTGAAGGTTCATTTGGAGGTTATAAAGAATCTTTAACAAAAGAATCAAAAAATCTAAATGAAACCATAGAAAGCACCAAAGCTTCCATAGAAAGTAGATATGATACAATGTGGTCAAGATGGGCAGCATATGATGGTATCATTGCAAAACTAAATAACCAAGCAAGTGTTATTGCAAATATGATTAATGCAGCAAATAATCAAAATTCTTAAAATAAAGAAAGGGTTTAAATGCTAAATAGTGCAGTTTATAGCGCATATTCACAAAATCAAACTGGTGTAGAATCCCAAGAGAAACTTATAGAAATGCTATATAGTGGGATTTTACGCTTTTCAAGTAGGATAAAAATAGCTATACAAAATGAAAATATAGAAGAAAGAGTGTATTATGTAAAAAGAGCTAGTGCTATTTTTATTGAATTGTTAAATTGTCTTGATTATGATAAGGGCGGTGAAGTAGCACATTATTTAAGTGGCTTATACACTAGAGAATTACAACTTCTTTCTTTAGCAAACATAGAAAACAGTGAAGCAAGAGTAGATGAAGTAATAAATGTAGTAAAAGGCTTATTAGAAGCTTGGAGAGAAGTACACCAAAAATGAGTGAAAAAAAATGGATTGATGAGTTTAAACTAGCTGTTTATACTGAAGATGTAGAAAAAATAGTTAAACTTATGGAAAAACCGGATTATAAAGATTGCCCCAATGAGGCTTTAGCGCTAACTAATGAAGCGATAGCTTTTATGAAAAAAAAGCAAGATGAAATAGCTATTAATTTACAAAAACTCAAAAAAGCTTCTGCTTATATAAAGTAAAACATGGCTATAAGCCGAGTTCTGTCAAGAACGATCATTTATCTAGACTTGTTTTTACAAACAAGTTCAAGCGAAGGGTTATATTATAAGACAAAAACCACCCCTTCTTGCTGCAGATTGGGTTTACATAGCTAGCTTTGTTACCAAAGCTACTGGTAGGCTCTTACTCTACCGTTTCACCTTTTCCATATAAAATATGGTAGTTTTCTTTCTGTTGCACTTTCCCTTAGGTTGCCCTAGCCATCCATTAGATGGAATCCTTGTCTTATTGCAGCTCGGACTTTCCTCTTCAAAAAGAAGCGATCGCTTGCCATGTTTAGAGAAATTCTACCAAAAAAAATATTTTTATACCAGAGCAAAAACAAGATTTAATGTAATTTTTAATTTATTTTCATATTTTACAAGTTCTAAATTTTTAACTTTTATATAAGGATCTAATTTTTGCAAAAACTGCGTTAAAAAAATAAAATCGCCAACAAAACTTAATCTTAATTCATAATAAGCAAAATATTCATCTTGACTTTTGTAACTTTGAATTTGCAAAGATTGAACTCCATTAAGATTCTTTTCTATATCCTTTAAAATACTTTGATAATCTTTATTTATGCTTAAAAACGAGTGATCATTATAAGATATATTTTCATCTTCTTTTAAATCAGAAATCACTTCTTGTTTTTGCTCGTATTTTGTTTGTAAAATATATAGTTCATCTTTTGACAACTTCATTTGTTTTTCAAAATAGTCAAAAACACCCATATAAACCATGAAAAAACCAAAAACAAAAACAACTATCAAAGACAATATAAATTCACGCTCAGATAACTTAGCAAAGATATTTTCTAAATTTTTATAAAGATTTTTCAAAAACAAGAGTGATTTTTCCATTATTAACTTCTTTATTTTTTAATACAAAATGATACTTTTTAAAATCTTCATAAAATTCATAGTCATTTTTAAGCTCTATAATAAAATCATTATTTTTAACATGCAAAGCTTCTATATAAGCTTGATGAGAATTTAAAACTTTTAAAAAATTATAAAAATCTTTATAACAAAGTGTATTTGTATAAAATTTTTGCAACAAATCAACCTTTAACTCATTTTCTTCTTGTAGTTTTTTAAACTCTTGATTTTGCTTTTGATTAATTTTTACCTGTTCTAAAATATCATCTTGTTTTTTTATTAAATTTTCATATTTTGTTTTCTCATTTTCATAAAATGATTTTTGTGTATACAAATACAAAGGATAAGCTAAAGCTAGTAAAACTCCACAAACAAAAGCCAATAAAATCTTAAAACTAAAAGATTTTAAATGATTTATTTTTTCTTTGTTGGTAAAATTAATCTTGACTTGATCGCAATTTTTTAGTAATTTTTGATAAAAAATATTACTATTAAATTTATCAAAACTACTAAGATTTTGAGTATCATCTATGCTTATAATGTGCTTATAGGTATTCTTTAATTTTTCATTATATATTTTATCATAAACATTTAATGGTATAACTTTACAATTTTGAAAATCACACCCCAAATACTCCACTAAAACTATGTATTTTTCTTTAAACAATAATGCAAGATTTTCACTATTTACATCGTTCTTAAAATACACTTCAAAAAGCAGGGGTTCAGGTATTATATAATCGATATCTAAAATATCTTCATACTTGCACAAGAATACATATGCAAAAGATTTATCTTGAAAATACTTTAGCTTATAAGAAAAATCATCTTTAAGACCAAGCTCCTCAAAGCTCTTTTTTAAAATTTCATCTTCGTTAATAGGATTTGCAAATTTAATATATAAAAGCTTTTCATAAGCAAGAAAATCTTTTAGAATAGTTTTCTTACTCATCATAAAGGATTTTCTTAAGGTTTTGCTCGTTTTTGTGCCAATTTTTCTCAAGTTGAACGAATAATTTTAGCATTACCTTTTTTTGTGCTAATTTTTCTATTTTCACTCTAGCTTCTTTACCTATACGCTTAATTGTAGCACCATCTTTACCTAATATCATTCCTTTGTGAGAATTGCTATCTGTAATGATAGTGGCATTGATATAATAAATTTGCTCTAGTTCTTTAATTTTTTCTATTTTTACTTCAGTGCTATAAGGAATTTCATCACTTAAATTTTCATATATAGCTTCTAAGATAAAATCTCTATAAATATCCTTTTCATTTGTAGTAGTAATAAACTCAGGATCAAAATAATACGGGTGTTCAGGCAAATACTTAACCATCTCATCTAAAAGAATTTTTTTATAAAATTTTTGCTTAGCAGAATAGGGGATAATAGCGCTAAAATGTGAGCTAAACTGAGAATACTCACTTAATTTTTTAAGCAAAACCTCTTTTTTTACTAAATCAACCTTATTGATTAATACAATATGTGGCACTTTAGGATTTAAACTTAAAAAATTTTCATAATCTTTAATATCATCATAAATACTAGCTACAAATAAAATCACATCACAATCAGCAATGCTTTTAATCGCTAAATCAATCATAAGCTGATTCATAGCCTTAGAGCTTGCATGCAAACCTGGTGTATCTATAAAAATAAGCTGATGATTTTCATGCATTATGATCGCATTAATCTTTCTTCTTGTAGCGTTTTGCTTATGAGAAACCATAGCAACTTTTTCTTCTAATAAAGAATTTAGGATAGAACTTTTTCCTGCATTAGTTCTACCCACTATGCTTATAAAGCCACTTTTCACAAGATATACCTAGCTAAATCTTTATTTTCTATGATATCTCCAAGCTTAACTTGCACTTTAAAATCATCTATTTTATATACCTTACCTGCGTATTCATCTGCTTCAAAACTAATATCTTCTAAAAGTTTTTCCACTACTGTATGTAAACGTCTTGCACCAATATCTTGCATTTCTTCATTGGCCTTGCTTGCTATTTTTGCTATTTCTCTAATAGCCTCATCTTCAAAAACAAGCTCTACATTTTCAGTTTTTAAAAGCTCAATGTATTGTGTTAGTAATGAATTTTTAGGTCTTGTTAAAATAGCATATAAAGCATCCTCATCTAATGAATCAAGCTCAACTCTTAAAGGAAAACGCCCTTGAAGTTCAGGGATTAAATCACTTGGCTTACTTAGATGAAAAGCACCTGCAGCGATAAATAAAATATGATCAGTTTTTAAAGGTCCAAATTTAGTTTGTATAGTACTACCTTCAACTATAGGAAGCAAATCTCTTTGCACCCCTTCTTTGCTTGGATCTTGGCGGTTTGAATTGGAGCTTGAAACTGCTACTTTATCTATCTCATCGATAAAAATAATCCCTTCGTTTTCTGCTCTTCTTAAAGCCTCGCCTTTAATACTTTCCATATCAAGAATTTTCTCACTTGCTTCTTGAGCTAGAGCTATTCTTGCATCTTTTACCTTCATTTCTTTTTTAACTTTTTTATTACCCACACCAATAACTTTTACTATATCTTGCATAGCACCCATTTCAGGTGGTAAATTTGGATTAGTATCAAACACGCTTTGTGAAATTTCAACTTCTATCGTGCTATCATCTAAATCACCAGCTTTTAATTTCACGCGCATTTTTTCTAAAGAATTTTGATATTCTTCTTGTTTTTCTTCACTAACACCCTTTGGTAAAGGCGGTAAAAGTTTTTCTAAAATCTTATTTTCTATAAATTCATTAATCTTTTCTTTGTTTTTTTCTTTTTCTTCATTTTTTACTAAATTTAAAGCAGCATTAGCTAAATCTCTAACCATGCTTTCTACATCACGCCCAACAAAACCAACTTCAGTATATTTACTTGCTTCAACTTTTACAAAAGGAAGTCCCATCATCTTAGCAAGGCGTCTTGCAATCTCTGTTTTACCAACCCCAGTTGATCCTATCATTAAAATATTTTTTGGCATGATATCATCTTGAAGTTCAGGACTAAGCTGCATTCTTCTATAACGATTTCTTAAAGCAATTGCTATGATTTTTTTAGCATTTTTTTGTCCAATTACATAATCATCTAAAAATTTTACAATCTCTTTTGGAGTTAAATTCATTTATCATCCTCAATTACATAAGTTTTAATATTTGTATTAGTATAAATGCAAATTTCACCAGCTATTTGCAAGCTTTCTTTGACTAATTCCTCTTCATCTAAACTTGAGTGTTTAGCTAAAGCTCTTGCAGCAGAAAGTGCATAATTACCCCCACTACCAATAGCTGCTATAGCGCCATCTTCAGGCTCAACTACATCTCCAGTTCCTGAAAGTAAAAATATATGATTTCTATCTAATACTAACATCATTGCTTCAAGTTTTCTTAGGTATTTATCTTTACGCCATTCTTTTGAAAAATCTATCGCAGCTTTTAATAAATCACCCTTAGAACTAGAAAGTAGTTTTTCAAACATATCAAAAAGATTAAAAGCATCAGCAGTGCTCCCTGCAAAACCTGCTAATACTTTACCATTATTTAATTTTCTAATTTTAACTGCATTATTTTTTAAAACAGTATTTCCAAAACTTACTTGTCCATCTCCGCCAATTACAGACTTATTTTTACCTTTATAAGCTAAAATTGTAGTTGCGTGAAACATTATTCTCCTTTAACTTCTAGCTTAAATACAGCATGAATCGCATGGCCTAATTTTGCTGAAATTTCATGCACGCCAAGTTCTTTTATAGTATCACATTCTAGGCTTTTTTTATCAAGCTCTATGCCTTTTTGCTCTTTTAGTGCATGAGCGATTTCATCTTTAGTAACCCCACCAAACAAGCTTCCATTAGCTCCCACAGGCTTAGCTATACAAATAGTGATTTTAGATAATTCCTCTTTTAATTTTTCCAAATTTGCAAGCTCAAATCTTAAATTTTCTGCCTTTTTCTTTTGCTCTGCTTCATATTGTTTTAAAACTTCATGTGTAGCAGCCTTAGCAAAACCTTTGGCAATTAAAAAATTTTGTCCATATCCATCTTTTACTTCTTTAACCTCTCCTGCTTTTCCTAAGCTTTTTACATCTTTAATCAATAATACTTTCATTGTTTTCCTTTTTTAAAATTTTCTTCCATTTTTACCTGCAATGATAAATCTTAAAGCATTTAATCTTATAAAACCTGCTGCATCTTTTTGATCATACACAGCATCTTCTTCAAAAGTACAATAAGCCTCGCTAAATAAACTATCATTCGCACTTTCTCTGCCTATTACCATTACATTACCTTTGTATAATTCAAGTTTAACTTTACCATTAACGTATTTTTGTGACTCATCAATTAAGGCTTGAAGCATTAATCTTTCAGGTGAGAACCAATAGCCATTATAAATTAAACTTGCATATTTTGGCATCAATTCATCTTTTAAATGTGCTGCTTCTCTATCAAGTGTGATACTTTCTATAGCACGGTGTGCTTTTAAAAGTATACTTCCACCTGGAGTTTCATAGCAACCTCTACTTTTCATACCCACATAGCGATTTTCGACAATATCAAGACGACCTATACCATGTTTTGCACCAAGTTCGTTAAGTTTTGCTAAAAGCTGTGCAGGAGTCATTTTTTCTCCATTAATAGCACACAAATCACCTTTACTAAACTCAAGCTCTATCACTTCGCTTTCATTTGGAGTTTCTTTTAAATCTTTCACCCAGCGCCACATATCCGCTTCAGGTTTAGCCGCAGGATCTTCAAGCACTAAACCCTCATAAGAAATATGCAATAAATTTGCATCCATAGAATAAGGTGACTTACCTGGCTTTTTAGCTATATCAATACCATGTTTTTGTGCATAAGCTAAGAGTTTTTCACGGCTATTTAAATCCCATTCTCTCCAAGGAGCAATAATGGCCAAATTTGGATTTAGCGCCAAAGCGCCTAATTCAAAACGCACTTGATCATTTCCTTTGCCTGTTGCACCATGGCTAATAGCATCTGCTTTTGTTTTATTTGCTATTTCTACTAAAGCTTTTGCTATCAAAGGTCTTGCTATACTTGTACCTAGTAAATATTCTCCCTCATAAATAGCATTTGCTCTAAACATAGGAAATACATAATCTTTTACAAATTCATCTTTTAAATCTTGAATAAAAATATTTTCTTCTTTTACACCCAAAGAAAGCGCTTTTTTTCTAGCAGGCTCAAGCTCTTCACCTTGTCCAATATCTGCTGTAAAAGTTACCACTTCACATTTATACTCATCTTGTAGCCATTTTAAAATTATACTTGTATCAAGTCCACCAGAATATGCTAAAACCACTTTTTTGATATCTTTTTTCATTGTCTTTCCTCTTTGTAAAAATAATTTTAAAATTTAACGAATTTAGCTTAATATAATGTAAAATATTTAGACATTTTATAACATTTTCTTGTATTTTTTGATAAAATATTTTTATGAGAATAGATAAGTTTTTAAATGTAGTTAATATTACTAAGCGTCGTGCTATTTCAGAGGATATGTGCAAAAGTGGCGTAGTGAGTATAAACAATCAAGTGGTTAAAGCTAGTAAAGAAGTAAAAATTGGCGATGAAATAAGCATTAAATTTATAGAATATACCAATATTTATAAAGTTTTAGACATACCAACAACCAAAAGCATACCAAAAGCTATGCAAGAAAAATATGTGGTAAAAATTCAATGAAAGAAATGATTTTAAGTCAAAATGAGCTTTATAAGCTTTGTGAAATTTTACCTAAAAATGGAGTTATTTTACTTCAAGGGGATTTAGCAAGCGGTAAAACTACTTTGGTTCAAAATTATGCTCAATTTCTTGGAGTAGAAAAAACGCTTAATTCTCCTACATTTTCTATCATGCAAGCATATGATTTTCAACAAGGTAAAATGTATCATTACGATATTTATCAAGAAGGTTTTGATGGACTTTTAAAAAATGGCTTGATTGAAAATTTTTTTGAAGAGGGTTTGCATTTGGTAGAGTGGGGTGATGAAAAATTAAAAAAATACTTAGATAAATATCAAATTTTGAATATAATTTTACAAATCATTCCTTATGAAAATAAAAGAAAGTATATAATACATGAGTAAGCTAGAAGCTAGAAATTTAGAAAAAATCATTAAAAAAACAAAAATCATACACGATGTTTCACTAGAAGTACACAGTGGGGAAGTTGTAGGGCTTTTAGGGCCTAATGGAGCAGGAAAAACTACAAGTTTTTATATGATATGTGGGCTTATTTTACCAACAAGTGGGCAGGTGTTTTTAGACTCACAAGATATCACAAAAGAACCGCTTAATAAAAGAGCAAAGCTTGGCATTGGGTATTTACCTCAAGAAAGTAGTGTTTTTAAAGACTTAAGCGTAGAAGAAAATTTACTTTTAGCTGCCCAAGTAATATATAAGGATAAAAATTTATTAGAACAAAAGATAGAGCAAATGTTAGAATTACTTAGCATAGAGCCTATTAGACACAGAAAAGGTATGAGTTTAAGTGGGGGTGAAAGAAGGCGTTGTGAAATCGCAAGATCGCTTATGTGTGATCCTAAATTTTTACTTTTAGATGAACCATTTGCTGGGGTTGATCCTATCGCAGTGAGTGAAATTCAAAGCTTGATTAATGACTTAAAAGCTATGAATATAGGTGTTTTAATCACTGATCATAATGTAAGAGAAACTCTAGCAATTTGCGATAGAGCTTATGTGATTAGAAGTGGAAGGTTGCTAGCTAGTGGCAATGCTAATGAAATTGCGCATAATGAAGATGTTAAAAAATACTATCTTGGAAGTGAGTTTAGACTTGAATAATGCTTAAACAAAAAACCTCTATAACACAAAAAGCAAAACTATCACAAACCTTAAGATCTTGGCTTCCTATATTGCAAGCTAACATTGAAGATCTAAAAGAAAGCTTAGATGAATTTGCTAAAGAAAATCCTTTTATAGAGATCAAAGAAAACTCAAGCATTACAAACAATCAAAACAAATATTATCAAGAATATTTTAGTAAAAATACCACCACACAAATGATTGATGCAAAAAGCTTAGAAGTAAAAAATGTGTATGAACTTTTAAGCGAGCAAATCATACCACCATTTTTTCCTACTAAAAAATCCCAAACCATTGCTGAAAAAATCATAGAATGTTTAAATCATGAAGGTTATTTTGAGTATGATGAAGAAATTTTAGGTGAATTTGATCCTCTAGAAGTAGAAAAAATCAGACAAAGATTTAAATATCTTGATCCCGTTGGAGTAGGGGCAAAAGACAATCAAGAAGCTTTTATTTTTGCATTAGAGCATTTTGACTTAGATGATGAGCTTTATGAGTTTTGTAAAATGTTAATTTTAAATTTAGAAAATGCAAAAGATTTTATCAAAGATCCTTTATATAAAAAGGCTATAGCGATAATTAAAAAAATCTCTATTCCGCCTTTTTTAGAGTATTTTGAAGAGAGTATGGAAATCATTCCTGATATATTTATTTATCAAGAAAATGGTGAAATTAAAATTAAAATTAATGATGATTATTACCCTGAAATTGCTTTTGAAGCAGATGGTTTAGATCATGAGTTTTTAAGTGCTTATTTAAAAGATGCTAAAAATTTAATTGACGCGCTAGCCATGCGTAAAGCTACCCTTTATAAACTAGGGCTTATGATTATAGAATATCAATATGATTTTTTCATGGGCGGGGATATTAAACCTATGCAGCTTAAAGACTTAGCGCAAGATCTTGAAAGAAATGCTTCTACCATCTCAAGAGCAATTGCAAATAAATACTTAAGTTGTGACAGAGGCTTAATACCCTTAAAGTCTTTCTTTACCACTGCAGTGGATGATGGTGAAACTTCTAATGCAACTATTAAAGATTTTCTTAGTAATTTAATTAAAAAAGAAAATCCTAAAAAGCCTTTGAGTGATTTAAAAATTCTTGAACTCACTCAAAAAGAATTCCCAAGTGTACAACTAGGGCGTAGAACTATCACTAAATATCGTATGCAACTTGGCATAGGAAGCTCAAGTGAGCGTAAAAAATTATATGAATTGATGTAGGAAAAGATGAATTTAGAAAGTATTTTTGAAAAAACCATAAAACAAAATGTGCGTTTAGTAGCAGCTAGCAAGTATGTTCAAGATGAGCAAATTCGAGAGCTTTTTAAGCAAGGTGTTGTAGAGTTTGGAGAAAATCAAGTCCAAGCTTTAGCTTTAAAAAAAGAAAAACTTCAAGACTTAGAAATCAAGTGGCATTTTATAGGTAATCTTCAAAGTAATAAAATCAATCTTTTAATCAAACAAAACCCATTACTTTGGCAATCTTGCAATGGTTTAAAAAGCGCCAAAGCTGTAGATAAAAGACTTGATTATAAATTAGATACTTTATTAGAAATTAACATTGCCAATGAAAGTTCTAAAAGTGGCATAGAGCAAAATAAGGCCATAGAAGAGTATTTGCAAATACAAGAAGAGTGTAAAAATTTAAACCTTATAGGCATTATGTGTATAGGTTCTATGGATGAGGAAAAAGTTCAAGAAAGTTTTGAGCAAACTTTTAAAATCTATGAAAATTTACAAAAGCACGGGGCAAAAATTTGCTCTATGGGTATGAGTGGGGATTTTGAGCTAGCTATAAAATGTGGCTCAAATATGGTGCGTTTGGGGAGTATTTTATTTAAATAAATCCCATTTGTTTTGCTTTTTCTATCATAAAATCTGCACCATTTTCACTTTTTAATTCTTGCAAGGCTAAAGATTTTTCTTCTAGTGAGAAATTTTCTACCAAATTTAAAAATTGATGTTTTTCTTCTTGAGTTAAAATTACACACAAATTACGCTCTTTTAAATACAAAGCATTGAAATACTGATGATTTTTAGCCGCATATGGATAAGGAATAAAAATACAAGGAAGTAAATTTGCACTAAGCTCAAAAAGACTACTTGCACCTGATCTTGATATGGCTAAATCTGCTTTAGAAATTTTATCTATAATGTTTTTATCAAAGTCAAAAAGCTCTACATTGACATTTAAATCCTCATAAGCTTTTTTACATCTTTCATAATCATTCTTACCACATTGGTGAATGATATTTATGCCTTTTTCTTTAAAGTATAAAGCATTTTCTAAGGCAAGATCATTTATAAATTTAGCCCCTTGAGATCCACCAAGAAAAATAATATTTTTTAATTCTTTTCTCACTCTTGCTTTTTGTGAAAAAATTTCACTAATAGGATAAGGACAAAAGAAAGTATTTGCTTTATTAACTTGATCATCAAAAGCAGTAAAAAAAGCTTTAGAAAAAGGCTTTAAAAGTGAATTTAAACTTCCCATTTTTGAATTTTGCTCATGGATTAAAAGTGGGATATTTGCCATTAAAGCACCAAAAGCGCCTGGAGCACTGCTATATCCACCCACACTAAAAACTACTTTAATATTATGTTCTTTTAAAATTTGTTTTGCTTTTCTTGCAAGTTTTACAATATGCAAAAACGATTGAACCTTAGCTAAGCCTTTTTTATTAACAACGCCTTGAGAGCTTAGAAAATATTTTTTATAAAAACCATTTTCATTTTCAAACCAAAGTCTATCTTGGCCATTTTCACTTCCTATGTAAATGCATTCTACACCTTGTTTTCTTGCACTTTGCAATAAACATCTAGCTATAGCTAAATGCCCTCCTGTGCCTCCACCTGTAATTGCTATCATTTATCCTCTTTATTTAGCTTTTCTTCCAAAATAGCAAGTCTTGCTTCTAATTTAGCGATTTTTTCTTCATAATCAATCTTACCATGTTTTTTAATATAAGCAGGTATACCAATAGCTGTTAAATTTGGCCCAACATCTTTTAATACAACTGCATTTGAACCTATTTTGGCGTTTTTACCTATGATAATATTGCCTAAAATTTTAGCACCAGAACCTATGATCACGCCATCTTCTATAGTAGGGTGTCTTTTGGTATTTTTATCTAAACTCGTTCCACCCAAAGTAACACCTTGATAAATCAAAACATCATCACCTATAATAGAAGTCTCACCAATCACAACCCCACTTGCATGATCTATAAATATCCTTCTACCTAAATGTGCTCCAGGGTGTAAATCAACTCCAGTAAGAAACTGAGAAATTCCACTAATAATCCTTGCTATTTTTTTAAAACCTTTTTGGTAAAAAAAATGCGCAAAGCGATAATTTACCACAGCCCAAACACCAGGATAGTTAAAAACTAATTCCACCCAAGATCTATATGCAGGATCTTTTTGTTTTGGCATAGAAAAATCTTCTTTGATTAGTTTAAAAACACTCATTTAGAACCTATGCTTTTTAAATATCCATTATCGTTTAAGAATAAATAAATTTCACCCAAAATATGCTTTTTTTGATTTTCATTAACAAGTTTTGAAGCATAAATTTTTTCATTAATATTATCCATAATTGCATGAATATCATAATCAAGATCTTCTAAGGTATCTAAAATAGATTGAGCCTCTAATACGCTTTCTACTTCAAAACCCTTTTCATTGATACTTATGCAAGCTTCGGTTGGATGTGTAAAAAGATTATGCTTCATACCAAGGACTTCTTGATAAGCTCCCACTAGGAAAAATCCTAAAAAATAATCTTCAGCTTCTACATCAATATCATGTAAAAACAAAGGATTATCTTTAGAATAAGAAATTTCTCCATCACTATCACAAGTTATATCCCATATACTTGCGCTTCTTGTAGGTTTTTTATTGAGTCTATCAAGTGGCATGATAGGGAAATTTTGCTCCAAACCCCAAAAATCAGGTAAAGACTGAAATACTGAAAAATTCACTAAATATTTTTCTTGTACTTCATTTTGCAAACTCGACAAATCAGCTTGATCACCCACTAAAGAAATAGCTTTTCTCATAATCAAATGCACTAAAATTTCACTATTTGAGCGATCTTGTAAATCCACATAACCCAAATCAAACAAGGTTAAAATACTCTCCATATGATCAATGCTATCATGTAAATACTCAAGCGCATTAGAAGCTTTAATGTTTTTATACAAATCATAAAGCTCATCGATAAGTTTTGGATTTTTATCTTTTAATAAAAGCTTACTTTCTGTGTATTCTTGGGAAAAAAGCTCTAAAACAGGCGCTACCAAAACAGCATGATTAGCCGCTACAAAACGCCCGCTTTCTATAAAAATATCAGGTTCTAAATCTTTTTTTTGTTCTGCTATGCTTTTTAAAATAAACACAACATCGTTTGCATACTCACTTAAGGTGTAATTTCTGCTTGTTTCATTTTTAAACTGAGAGTATTCTACTGCTAAACCCCCGCCAAGATTAATAGCTTTTAAATTTTTTGCCCCCATTTTTCTAAGCTCAGTGTAGATATTGCCCGCTTCATTTAAAGCTTTTTTCAAAGGATGAATTTCAGTAATTTGTGAGCCTAAATGAAAATGTATCATAGTAAATTGATCTAAAAGCTTATTAGCTTTTAAAAGATTTACCGCTTCAATAAGCTCAGTAGAAGTTAAACCAAATTTTGAATTTATACCTCCACTTTTTGCCCAAATTCCTACTCCAGCTGAATGCAAACGCACTCTTAAACCTATATTTGGCTTTGGCTTAAAACGATTTTTAGCAATTTCAATCATTGCTTCAAGCTCATTAAGCCCTTCCATAGTTAAAGTGATATTATGACCCATTTCACACGCTATAAAGCCCATATTTATGAGTTCTTTATCTTTAAAACCATTGACTGTTATAGGAGCGCCTTCATTATTATAAGCCATAGCTAGTAAAAGCTCAGCCTTACTTCCTGCTTCTAAACCATAGTTATATTCTTTACCTAGATTAACTAAATTTTTTACAAAACCTGGGTATTGATTGACTTTTAAAGGATACACAGCATTAAAAGAACCTTTATAGTTAAATTCTTTTTTTGCTTTGGCAAATTTATTATAAATTTGCTCGATTTGCTTATGGATTAAATGAGGAAAACGAAGCAATAATGGCCCCTTATAGCCATCATCACGCAAAGTATTTACTATATCTATAATGGCAGGTTTTTTACCATGATTTACACATACTTTGCCATTTTCGATGATAAAATTATTTGCACCCCAAATATTAATACCATAATCAATCATAACTCATTCTCCAAATTTGCTAATTTTATATTTTTATTTTCTTTACTATCTAAATTTTTATAAAAAATCTCTTCTTTTTGCATTTCATCTTCACCTATACACAAAAAGATTTTAGCATTAGCATTATCTGCTTGGTTTAAATGCTTTGCAAGTTTTTTTGCTTCATAGCTTAAATATACCTTATGTTTTTTTCTTAAAGTATTTGCTAATTTAAAAATAGTATCTATATAAGCTTCATCCATAGCACAAAGATAAATTCCTTCTCTTGGCTTTACACTTTGTTTTTGCTCTAAAATAGCCATAATCCTTTCTATACCCATAGCATAACCCACACCATAACCACTTTTACCATCTAAGTATTCAATCAATCTATCATACCTTCCACCACCTGCCACAGCAGCCTTTGCACCGATTTCATCGCTAACAAACTCAAATGCACTTTTAGAATAATAATCAAGCCCACGCACTAATTTCTCATCACATTCAAACTCAACATCATTTTCTTTTAAAAGTTTTTGTAATTTTTCATAATCTTTTTTACAACATGGGCATAAATTTTCACTTAGTTTTGGTGCATTTTCGATTAAACTTTGACAATGATCATTTTTACAATCAAGCACTCTAATAGGATTTAAGTCTTTTCTTCTTAAGCAATCTTCGCAAAAACCTTCTTTAGAATTTAAAAAAGCTATGAGTTTTTCTTTATATACACCCATACATTCTTTACAGCCTAAAGAATTAATTTTCAAACTTGTGTGAATTTCTAAGCGTTTAAAAATTTCATTTAGCATTAAAATAATACTCGCATCCTCATACACACTTGCTATACCAAAGCTTTCTACACCAAATTGATGAAATTCACGCAATCTTCCTTTTTGTGGTCTTTCATAGCGAAACATAGAACCATGGTAAAACCATCTTTTAACACTTTGAGCCTTATCCATTTTAGCTTCTATGTATGATCTTACCACTCCAGCTGTCCCTTCAGGCCTCAAACACACATCATTGCCTGCTTTATCAACAAATTCATACATTTCTTTGCCAACTATATCAGAGCTTTCTCCAACACTTCTTTTAAAAAGCTTAGTAAGTTCTAAATGCGGACAATTAATAAAAGTAAAACCATAGTTTTTAACTACTTCCTCACAAGTTTTAACTACTTTTTCATAAAGAACAGCTTGGTCATCTTGTAAATCTTTCATTCCTTTTAAAGCATTAATCATCTATAAATTCCTTAATCTTTTCATGTAAATTTTCAATACTCAAAGAAGCATCTAATTTTAAAATTTTTATATCTATTTTAGTTTTTAAAAACTCTAAAGTTTCTTCTAAAGCTTTTTGTATATTTAAAAAATACTCAATCCCTCTTTTTTCAATACTATCTAAATCTTTTTTAGAAAGTCTTTGCTCAATAAGCTCTTTAGAACCATGTAAAAACACAACCTTTTGTGGAAAAACTCCACCTGTGGCAAAAGAATTTAACTCAAATAAAATATTTTGATCAAAATCACATCTTGCATAAGCCATATTAGAAATAAAACTACGATCTGAAATGATAAATTTGTTTTTATTTTGCGCTAAATGCATGTCGATTAAATTTGCTCTATCTGCTAAAAAAAGCAAAAGCTCAGCCTTTTTAGAAAATTGCATTTTACTTTCTAATAAAATTTTTCTCAAATGCACTCCAAGCTCACTTCCACCTGGTTCTTTAGTAAAAAATGCATTATGAAAATATTTTTTCAAAAGCTCTATTTGCGTGCTTTTGCCTACACAATCAACCCCTTCAAAAGCTATATACAATCTCTCTCCTTTAATAAAGGTATAATTTCTTTTGGCACAAGCTTACTCACATCGCCATTATGCATACAAATTGATCTTACTATGGAGCTTGAAATAAAAGAATTTTTTAAATTTGGCATAAGATATATAGTTTCAAAATCTTCCCAAAGCATGTGATTTGCATAACCAAGTTGTAATTCATACTCAAAATCACTCACCGCTCTTAAGCCTCTTATAATGATATTTATTTGCAAATTTTTAGCAAGATCTACTAGTAAGTTATCAAAAGTTGTAATTTTAACATTTTTTAAGTCTTTTGTAGCAATTTTTACCATTTTTTCTCTATGCTCTAAGCTAAACATAGGCTTTTTACTCTCACTTTTAGCTATGGCAACGATTACTTCTTCAAACATCTTGCTAGCTCGAATGATTACATCTAAATGTCCATTAGTGATAGGATCAAATGTCCCTGGGTATATACAACTAGCCATCATTGCCACCTTTGATATAAATTATGCTCAATATTTGCTAGATCAAGCCATTTTCCTATGATAAATTCATATAGTTTTTCCAAATTATCAATCTTAGCATAACTTGCCATTACAGGAGGAGCGATGATAACTCCATAGCTAGAAAGTTTAGCCATTTGTTCTAAATTTAAAGTAGAATAGGGCATTTCCCTTACTCCAAGTATGAGTTTTTTGCGTTCTTTTAAAGCCACTCCTACAGCTCTTGTAAGTAAAGTATCATTTATACCACAAGCAATTTTTGCCAAAGTATTAATCGAGCAAGGTGTGATAAAAGTCGTTTCTATGCCAAAAGATCCGCTTGCTACGCATTGACTAATATCTTCATTATCTAAAAAATTTACATGTTCAAGTTCAAATTTATCTTTTATGTGTTGCAAAAAGTCTATATTTTCTAAAAGAGAATTTTCTTTTGCAAAGCTTATTTTTGCATTTTTACTTATAATGGCATAAATTTGCCCTTTTTCTTTTAAATGTTTTAACAATAAAAAACCAAGTTCACAAGAACTAGCCCCGCTAATACCTACTAAAATTTTTCTCATTTTAGCTCCACATAATTTTTACTAATGACTTTACCATGCACGACTTTTCCATCTTTATTTTTAAGGCGAATTCTTTGGTTTAAATTCCCGCTTTGCAAGGCTTTTAATTCTATTATCATGCTTAAATCCCCATCTTTGATAACCCCATAAACAGAATCATTTCTTTGTATAAGGGTTTTGGTTTTAAACATATTATATTTTAAAATCATATTTTCTCTTATATTACTTTTGGCTATTAAATTTGCGATTTCATCTTTTTTTAATACACCTTGAGGAGCTTTATCAAAAGGAATTTTTAAAATTTTAAAACTAGCAGGACTTAAATTTTCATTACGCGCAATAGGGCGCGTGGTTTGCAAAACTTCTAATTTTGCCTTTAAAAAATACTTAAAAAATATATTTTTTTTATATTGCTCTGGAGTTTTAAATTCAGCCTTTACAAAACCATCTGCTCTATCAAAATTATGATTACCCAGCTTTAAAAAAATATATTGATTAAAATCAGCAGGCAAACTTGATTGAGTATTAAGATCTAAAGAAATGATTTCTAGTTGTGGATAATTTGTCTTAAATTCTTTAATCAAAGCTAATTTTACTTCATCAAAATTTGAAGCAAAACTTAAAGTATAGAAAAATAAAAACAATATAATATATCTCAAATAATACAACCTCTGTAATAAATTTAAAACTAATATATCATACATAAAAAAAGTTTGAATTTAGTTGAAAATTGCTAAAA